>JBBTXX010000044.1:0-1179 GCA_038062065.1 Patescibacteria group bacterium | reverse complement strand
AAGACGACCTCGGGTTTGGAGAAAGAAGTTGGCGTTACAGTTTTTATGCGGAAGATGGTCTAATCAAGAAAGCTTTTATAGAACCTGGTTTCTCGCACGATTGTCCGACAGACCCGTTTGAGGTATCAGACGCAGAGACGATGAGGAAGTATCTAGAATCAATCAAATAGCTTTCGGGGGGGTTGCATACACGGAGACTTTAGGTAATCTCTTTCAAGAATCAGTCTTTTCGTGAGGAGGGAGTAATGGGACTAAAACTTGTCGCTCCCTTTGTTTTCGGGGGCTATGACATAACAGGCTTTAAGAATGCCTCTGTCAGATTTTCTCCGTCTCCGGATTTCGCCTTGGAAGATTTTTCTTGGAGGATCTTAGTTGACGGTCATAGATTTGATTTAAGGCCTGAAATACTTGAATCCGCTCGGCGTTCTCTATGTGTTTTGGTTGGCGGGCGAAGGATATGTCTGCTTGAGCACATATTGGCCTATAGAGCGGTTCTTGGAGGACTTGATCTCAAGATTGGGTCCGAGCCCGTTCCGTACGAAGGTGGGGCAGAGGCTCTGCATCGACAGCTTCAGGGCAGAAGTCGTCTTTTAACCACTGAAGCTCCTTGGCGTACCCTAAAATTTCCAAGAAGTTTCCAGGTCGAAGACGGACTGAGCCGCTCCTTACATATGGCCCCATGCAAAGAAAGAGAGCTAAGAATCCGGGTCAAGGTGGAATATGACTTTGGTAAGGCGGAACACGAATATGTAATTTGCTCTTTCAAAGACATGGAAAAGTTTGCCAAGTCTCGCCCTCTGGGATTTCCTAGAATAGCCCGCCTTCCGTTAAAATTGTTCTGGCCACACGCCAGTAAAAACATTTGGCTTACCGGTAGAGAAAGTCGTGCGGATATAGACTCCATTCTTGAGGAGTTGTGCCGGCACAAGGTTCTAGATTTTTTGGGAGCCACAGCTTTTCTTTGTGGCCAGGGTTTTTTCGGTGCTCAAGTGGTCATAGATAAAAGTAATCACAAACTGGATGTAAAAGCTGTACACCAGGTTTGGAGCGAAAATAATTTCTCTTCTATCTAAGGGTCGCGCTTAAGGCGCGACCCTTACTGTTTTTATATGGTGCCGGAGGTGGGACTCGAACCCACATCCCTTGCGAGACACGATTTTGAGTCGTGCGCGTATACCA
>JBBTXX010000043.1:0-1357 GCA_038062065.1 Patescibacteria group bacterium | reverse complement strand
GGGTCGCTAAGTTCTGCTTTCGCATCTGCGCGACTTGTAGGTCTTGCAGTTAAGCTGGCTTTTGCCTTTACACTTTAGGCACGATTTCCATCCGTACCAAGCCAACCTTGATAAGCTCCTCCGTTACTCTTTAGGCATTTTGTTTCCCAATTTGTACTTCAGTATTGGTATGACGTATGGATTAACCAATTCTTGGAACCGCCTTGCGGAACTGCTCGTTATGTACAACCTCCATTTGTCGTACTGCCGATGCAGTCTCACGTCTATACCAAAGTTCTTCTGAAGTCCACTCTTCACTAATTCAAGATCTTTTTTTCTGTATCCAAGCGCATGGATAATATAGGTTTTATGGTGCGCGGATTTAAATGATCCGTCATCCATAAACCATACTGCAAGCGCTAATGGATCAAGCAGTTTTTTAATCAATTTGGGCATTACTTTCCTTTGCTCTTCGTAAAACTGCTGAGCGTAGAAACGAAACAATCCAAGCGAATAGGTAGTAAAGCCGTAACTGGTAAAAGTCTTACCGGCTAAACGCCTTAACTTCGTGTAGGGTACTCCACGAACGAAGTCTTTGAATTGTTCGTAAAGCCAATCTACGTATTCTCTCTGTTTTATGGAATGTTCAACCTTAAGGCGATATGTCTTACCTTGATTTTGAGTTCCAAGGTGACCATCGCCCAAAAGCATTCCCACAAGAATTGATCTCTGCTTCTTATTGAGTCGTAGCTTTTTTTTGTAGCTCTCAATTTCATTTGATCTCATTGTTTTGGGTGCCACACCATTCCTGGTGCGATCCTCTATGTCGCCATAGAGTTCGGACTATATCTTCTCCAATTCAAATTGGAGTCCGGCTTGTAGTCTCTGAGGGCTTCTCTTTCGAGTTGCCTGCTGATTGTCCGCCGCTCCGATGCAGTATCGGAGGCCACTGTTTGATTTTTACCCTTTCGACAAAGGTACAAACAGATACCACGGATGTTCCAGCATATAGCCAGATTTTTCACTGCTGTTTTAAACAGCAAGTGTCCCCCTGTGATAGCACGGAATACGCTATCACGTTAAGGAAAACGCCCCATTTAAACTACCCACCAGGCACTGTTCCTAGACGTTTTTGCCGTCCAGGTTAGACTATAAAGTTAATAAGATGAGTGTTTCATTGACGGCTCCACTTCAACCGAAATCAAAGTTTCAAAGCCTCCTCACTACGCTACGCATACAAACCCTATAGCCAATACCAAGTTGTAGTAAAGCTCCCGGGGTCTTCTCGTCCCACTACAGGTAACCCGCATCTTCACGGGTATTGCATTTTCACCGAGCTCTTCGTTGAGACAGTTCTCTAGTCGTTACGCCATTCGTG
>JBBTXX010000042.1:1884-2203 GCA_038062065.1 Patescibacteria group bacterium | reverse complement strand
TACTGCGCGGCGGTGTTGCACAGCTTGGACGAGCTTAAATTGGAGAGAGTGGAAAAAAATATTTCTGATCCGGCGGTTGTGGAGGAGCTCGTGTCGCTTGGCGGTAAGCGCCAGGTTCCTTATTTGGTAGATAGTGATAAAGGAGTACAGATGTATGAATCTGCGGACATAGCGGCCTATCTACACAAAACTTATGGCAATTCCGAAGATCCAAAGGAAAATGTTGCTGACAGCCAAGGTCATACCGAGTTCTAAAAAAGCGGAGGTAGTTAAGAGTAAGAACGGAAGATTGGTAATTTCCGTCTGCGCGGCCCCCCGT
>JBBTXX010000042.1:0-1874 GCA_038062065.1 Patescibacteria group bacterium | reverse complement strand
GGCGGCCGCGCCAATAGGGAAGCGCTGAAACTTCTCTCTGAATATTTACGCCTTAACCCCGGCAAAATCCGGCTGGTTTCCGGTGGTCACAAACCAGCCAAGATATTTGAAGTCACTAATTGACCATTTTTCATATGGTGCTAGGTTTGGGCAAGTATCATCCAATTTTGGGAGAAAGTAATGCCCAATCTTAGGTTGAGTACAGTTGAGAACTCCCTAGACTTTCGAATTCATATGCTCCAATCCCTTATTTTAGCGGAGAGGGCTTGCTTAGACCTTTGGCAAGCTATGGCTCCCGGCAAAATTCTCCAGGACTCTAAACTTAGTCTATCCAGAATCAGTGCCTGGGAGAGACAGATCAAGGATCTAAAGAAGTCCAAAAAGAAGAATAGAGGGAGGTAATTTTCCGAAGGAAATATCAAGCCATTGCCGCCGTGCCAGGTAACCCTGGCCGGCGGCGCTTTGTTATACTATCCGTATGCAATTACAGATAAAAACGACCGGTCTCACTCTCACGCCGGATATCGATTCTTATCTACGGAAAAAATTGGTGGCCATAGAAAAACTTCTAGTAGAACACCCGACCGCGCACTTGTTTGTGGAACTAGCCAAAGCATCCGGTCATCACGAGAAGGGAAATATATATAAAGCGGAGTTTACTCTCCGGGGCCCGGCTCTTTCACACCGGGCGGTAGTGGAAGCGGCGGCACTTCTGGAAGCAATCGACCTCGGTAAGGACGAGCTGGTGGAGGAAATCCGTTCCGCAAAAGATAAACGTCTCGCCGTTTTCAAAAGGGGAGCGCAAAAAGTTAAAGAGATGCTTCACCGCTTTAACCCCTGGTCCGGCGAGTAGGTTGTTAATAATTTCTAATCTCTAATTCGCGCGAATGGTAGAATAGTCTTGTGAGAGAAAATGAGCGTGAGTTGGAAAGGATTCTAAAAGCTCTAGCAAACCGCAGGCGCCTTGCGATTATTCGTTATCTAGTGATAGCGAAGGAGGCCGCAGTTGGGGATATAGCCGAACATATAAAATTTTCTTTCAAAGCAACTTCTAAGCACCTACTTATCTTGAGTTCGGTGGATATTTTAGAAAAGAGGCAAGTTAGTCTTAACATTCTGTACAGCATACGAGAACCTAAAAACAACCTACTCCGTTCCATTCTCTAATTCGCGCGAATAGACGAATAGTTGGCTAGATAAGAAAATGTGGGTAAAATATTTTCATGCACAGTAAAATTATTTGGATTGTGGGAATAGTTGCCTTGGCTTTAGTTGGATTTTTTATTTGGCAGCAAAGAGCTTCGATTATGAAAGAGGTGGGTGAGGCGGGGGTATCTATTAATAGTGTGGGCGTAACCTCGGTTCCAGAAGGGACTAAAAATATGGATAAATACACAGGCGCGACTCTTAAAACTAACTACGGAAATATAGAAGTGGAGTTTTTTAAAGATAAGGCGCCAAATACGGTAGAGAATTTTGTATCCCTAGCGCAGTCCGGCTATTTTGACGGCACCAAGTTCCACCGGGTGATTAAGGACTTCATGATTCAGGGAGGGGACCCGCTTTCTAAAGACGACGCACAGATAGCACACTGGGGCACTGGCGGACCTGGGTTTTATATACCGGATGAGATAAATAATGAAAAATTAGTACAGGGTGTTCTGGCTATGGCGAACGCCGGGCCCAACACCAACGGTAGCCAATTCTTTATAATTACCGCCAAAGAAACTTCTTGGCTGGACGGCAAACACACTCCGTTCGGCAAAGTAGTCAAAGGAATGGATGTGGTAATGACTATTTCTAATACGGAAACAACCACCAATGACCGGCCGGTAAAAGCAGTTATTTTGGAAAAAGTCGTGCTTAAGTAGGTA
>JBBTXX010000041.1:0-3236 GCA_038062065.1 Patescibacteria group bacterium | reverse complement strand
GATAAATTCGTTTGGGAGCTCCGCAGCCGCTACGGATACGAAAGGGTCACCATTCCGCACATAACTAAGAGAGATCTGTACGAAAAGTCCGGACATTGGGAGAAATTTGGAGACGACCTCTTCCGCATAACCTCGCGCGAGGGTAAAGAGTACGCTCTGAAGCCAATGAATTGCCCTCATCACACGCAGATTTTTGACCGTCGACCACATTCATATCGCGAGATGCCTCAACGCTACGCGGAAACAACTATGGTCTACCGTGACGAGCAGAGTGGTGAGCTTGGCGGCCTCACCCGGGTACTATCCATTACTCAGGACGATAGTCATGTTTTCTGTCGAATGCCCCAAGTCAAACAAGAATTTTTTCAGATCTGGGATATCGTGGACGCTTTTTGGGGTGCTTTCGGATTTAAATTGAAAGCCAGACTTTCCTTTAGAGATCCGAAAACTCCGGAAAAATATTTAGGCACAAGTGAAATATGGGACAAGGCAGAAGGTGCTCTACGGGAAATTGCCGAGGATAGAAAAGCAGACTATTTTGAAGGACCTGGAGAAGCCGCTCTCTACGGACCCAAGTTAGATTTTATGGCAGAAGATTCCATAGGTCGCACCCACCAAGTCGCAACTATTCAGTTGGATTTTAACTTACCAGAACGTTTCGATCTGACTTGTGTAAACGAAGAGGGTAAAAAAGAGAGAATCGTTATGATTCATAGTGCCATTACAGGCTCCTTAGAACGCGCAACCGCCGTCCTTCTTGAACACCTGGAAGGTAAACTTCCTACTTGGCTATCGCCTACCCAAGTTAGGGTCCTTTCTGTGTCTGACTCCGAAGCTAGCGAGGTAAAAAAAATAGCATCCGAACTCAAAGAAGCCGGTGTCCGAGCCGAAACCGATACCTCTAATGAAACTTTGGGTAAAAAAATTCGTAACGGAAAGGGAGAGAAAATTCCTTATATTTTGGTAGTAGGCAAAAAAGAAGTGGGGGGTAATTCCGTGTCCGTAGACAGCCGGGATAAGGGCCAACTAGGCTCTATGACGCTCGGCGGGTTTAAAGAAAAAATCCTAGAGGAAATAAAGACTAGAAACTAAAAACTCCCTCGAGGGAGTTTTTAGTTTAGCTTGAGTATTTCTTCCCGCTTAGTAGCCTCCAGCGCTTTTCCGAAAGCCAGTTTGGCTGCGGTGTAATCCGAAGAATAACTGCCGTCCATACCAGTAACCAAAGAAGAAATCACTTTTTCAAAGGTGTTACGATTCCATCCGCCAGTTGCCTCAACTACTGCGCCGTCTGCTCCGGCGGCATTCTCCAAACGGAACCGATAAGCCGCATCCAGTTCGTAGGCCAGCTGTTTAACAAATTCGGAGATAGAATGACCTTGCAGGTTAAGCATGCGTAGGAAGGAGAATAACTTTTCACTTTTCCCCATAGCCAACCAGCTGATGAATACCGGAAGCATAGTCAGGTAAGTGGAGAAAAGTATTTTATTAACCTTATCCTTGGAGAGAATCAGCCATTCGCCGCTGGCAGAGGGATACCACTCGCGAGCTACCACCGTAATCTGGTTAAGTATGGCTTTGGCGTTTTCCTCCTTTCTTTCGGAAGCTATAAGAATCGGTTCCACTGCAGTCTTTTCTAGAATCGCATTCATTTGACGAGCCGCTTCCATCAGGCGCCCTGTGAGAATTTCGCTTTCAATGTTGGAGCTAGTTACGGGCGCGCGTTTCTCCAAGTTTTTTGGCAAGCTTATTAGACCCTCGTGTATCTCGGAAGAAATATCCTCCGATATGGATACATTGTCCCGGACAACCTCCTTCTCAATAACCACAGGCACTTCAAATGCAGTCCTAGCCGGAATCGTTATGGCGGAATTCAAAACGGCAGAAGAATTCGTAGTATATTCATTTTCAATTAAGGGAGTTGCAACCTCCGCAAACTGAAGGGGGCGGGAGTTATTAAGACCTCCAAAGAAAGATCCTATGTAGTTAGGCAAATTCTTAGTGTCTTCTAAGAAGCGTTCCGGATAGACGAAGGCATAAGAAACCGCCATAGAAATTAGAAGCAAGAGACCAAGAAAAAGAATAGTGAGTAATCCATCCCCAAGTCCCGTATACGGAACCTTGGCCAGATATATAAACCCGTAAGAGGCTAGTGTAGAAGTAGCCGCCTTCATAAGAAGCACGGTCGGAGAATTCGGGCCACCGCCACAAGCACCCACGCAACCGCCGCAATTTATAGTACAGCCCCCACCGCCGCAATTTACGGTACAACCAGGAGTATCAACCGTGATGACAATGGTAACGGTGGTAGACCCGCAAGGACCGGTAACAACCACTGTCACAGAATGAGTACCCGCAGTCGTCGGTGTACCGGAAATAACATTGGTCGTGGAGTTAAAACTAAGTCCTGCCGGCAGACCAGACACGGTTACTCCACTGACAGTGCCAGAAGTAGTCAGAGTGTAAGTGAAAGCCGAACCGACTGTGCCGGAAGCAGTCAGGGGGCTGGTGACAGTAGGAAGGGGAACCGCGCAAGAACCGCCGGTTATGGTAATCGTCACAGTCTTAGTGGCGGAACCGCAAGCGTTAGAGACTCCAACCGTGAAGCTGAAGGTGCCGCCCGCAGTCGGCGTGCCGGAAATGACGTAAGTAGTTGGGTTGAAAGTAACTCCCGCCGGCAAAGTACCAGAAATAGTTGTGGCGGTTATGGTTCCGGAAGTAGTGAAGGAATAAGTAAGTGGCGTACCTATGGTGCCGGAGAGTGTATCTGCGCCGGTTATGGTCGGAGAAGCTATGGCACAAACTCCAGAGACGGTTATGGTTACCATGTGGGTTGCGGAACCGCAGTCATTGGAAACCGTAACTGAAAATGTGTAAGCACCTACTCCGGCGGAAGTCGGCGTGCCGGAAATAGTTAGAGTAGAGGCATTAAAAGAAACTCCGGCAGGCAAAGAGCCGAAAAAAGTAGTTGAGGTAATAACTCCGGTATTTATAAAACTATAGGAAAGAGGCGTACCTGGAGTGCCAGATATGCTAGGAGCCCCGCCTATGGTCGGAGGAGTGAGAGTACAAGGAATCGGGGTGCAATCAGTGGTACAAGGATTGCAATTAGTAGTACAACCTCCACCACCACCGCCAGGAGGAGTAGGAGAACCGGCATCTCCGCCACCAGAACCCCCATCATCAGGAGTGCCCGTGCCCGCGTCACCTCCTCCGGAACCGCCATCATCAGAGGCATC
>JBBTXX010000040.1:0-1144 GCA_038062065.1 Patescibacteria group bacterium | reverse complement strand
CTTTTGGATTGCTTGCATGTCCCTTACACGGGTAGCGGGTCCTTCGCCTCGGCTGTGGGTATGAATAAGCCCATAGCCAAGGATTATTTCAAAAAGGCCGGACTTAAAACCGCAAGACATATCAGCCTTTCTGTAACTTCGGATTTGGATAAAGATCTAGTTTCTATTTTCAGAACCTTTAATTTCCCCGTTGTGGTCAAGCCGGCCGGTTCCGGCTCTTCGCTAGGAGTTTCCATAGCTCGCTCCTTTGAAGCTCTTAAGGGCGCGGTGGCTAAGGCTTTTGGATATGGACCCAAAGTAATGGTGGAAGAGCACGTGAAAGGTAGGGAAGCCACCTGCGGGGTGGTGGATGGTTTCCGCGGTAAGGATACTTACGCGCTTTTTCCTATTGAAATAGTTCCGGAGGGGGATTCCTTTGATTACGATGCCAAGTATCGAGGTAAATCTAAAGAGCTTTGTCCTTCCACCTTTTCTCCCGAAGAAAAGAAGTTAATTGAAGAAACTGCTATAGCGGCGCATAAAGCTGTCGGACTTCGCCATTATTCAAGGACAGATATGATCCTGACTCCGCGCGGAGCTTTTGTTTTGGAAGTTAATACTCTGCCGGGCCTTACTGCCGAGTCTCTCTTGCCCAAGGCTTTACATGCTGGCGGTATTCCATTCCCAGATTTTCTGGACCATGTTATCCAGCTTGCCCTCACTAATAAGTAAGATATAGTTCGGCCGCGGGCAGGGGCGTGCCTGTATGACGGGCCTGTAGCTCAGTTGGTAGAGCACCTCATTTGCAATGAGGGGGTCAGCGGTTCGAATCCGCTCAGGTCCACAAAAATAAGGAACGCAGTGACTATATTTTTGTAAGACGCTGAAGTTTTATAAAGTGTTACCAGATATTTTCTAAATTCAAAAACATGACATTATTTCAGCTATCGCTGAAATAATGTCATGTTTTTGAGAAGATAAATTAGAATTTAATCTCTTCCATCTTCAGTTTGCCGGAAGAGGCGTCCAGCCAGCGCACAAGCGAAGGAACAACTTTAAACATAGCGAAATCGTCCGCGTCTTTGACATAGTATTCACTTGGATTTTTACCTTCAAACCAGCGCAGAGTTTCAGAAATTTCTTCTTCAGGTACAAATTCTATTTT
>JBBTXX010000039.1:2188-5159 GCA_038062065.1 Patescibacteria group bacterium | reverse complement strand
TTTGTGAAGTATTTGAGGTAGGGAAAAGTAAAGGACCCGCTGTATGTTGCGGGCCCCGAGTCGTTGAAGTTGATTGGCTATTTGCAGCTTTTTTTGTATTCTTCCATCAACTTGCCGGCTCCTACGACCAGACTCGGCTGGTCCAGAAGCTTGTCGAGATCTCCCTGAGCCTTTTTCTTGGCCTCGCCCGAGGAAGCGGCGACGGCCAATTGGGCGACCTCGATGCGGGCCGCTTCCCGCTGGAGCTCAATGATCATGAGCTCCACCTTTGTACCCCATTGGCTGCAGGCACTGGGTTGTGCCCGGGCCGAGGAGGGTGCGCTGAATACCAACGCACCCAGTAGCAGTAAGATACGAAAAATCATGCGAACCTCCGAGTTGCGTACACCTCTCTTTGGATTATACTACCTCATTAGAATTTGTCAATATCTAGCGCTCTATGACATCTATCAGTAAATCTGTGACCAGAGTGGCATAACGGCGGGAGAAGTCTGATGCCCGCTCGCTTATATTAGCTCTCAAGAATTCCTGCATATTTACGTCTTCCGTCCGCTTTAAAATCCGGTTCATGTGGGCCAGGGTCACTATGCGCAGGTCTCGGTCTCCGGTCTGGGCGGCGTTGGCGATAGTGACCATGATTCCAGACAATTCTCCTTTTTCGGAATCTACGGCGGGTCCGCCGGAAGCGCCTTTTTGCGCCAAAACCGAACCACCGAAGGATATGAGGTCTATGGTGTCTTCACCGAAGGTGGAGAACTCTGTCGGGGTCAGGGTGGCGGAAGAAGCGTACAAATTATTCTGCACGAATATGCCGGAGAGAAATCCGGCCGGGTATCCGGCCAGAAGGTAGGGGAGAGAGGCGTCTAAGGAGGGTTCGTCGGCCCCCGGGGGTATGTAATTAAAAGAAGAGGGTAGGCTATTTGTGCCGACAGCCCCGCTTACATAAAGTAAGGCAAAATCAAATTCTCCGGTACCGGTCGGGTTTTCTTTAATTATATTTTCTTTGTTGGCGACGACCCAGCTTGGCGGCAGGTAAAGAATATCCAAAGTGTAGCGAGGGTAAGCGGGGGAACCGGTTCTGCCTACACAAGACAGACCATACTGCGGAGCGTAGCGGGAGAGTAAGAGATATTGGGCGGCGTGGGCGTTGGTCAAAATAATTCCCCGCGGATCTATGAAGACGCCGGAAGAGGTAATCGGTTGGAAAGACCCGCCTCTGTCTGTGGTGCAGATTATATTAATCAGAGCACCCCGGACTTTTTCGTTGAGAGTTGCTTGGGGTATAAGAACTGCCGGGCTTGCCTTTGGGACGGGCGTTTCCGCCATCACGGCCGGGGTTTCTTTTTCAGCCACTTTGGGTTTAGGTTTCTCAACTTCTACTTTTTCTTCTATTATTTCTAAGACATTCGGCTCAGCTATTTCAGTTGAAGTGGAAGCTGATTCTGGTTTTGTTTCAGATCCTATTATTATAGGCGCAACATTTACGGCGGGAGAGGTAATTGCCGCCAGCCAAAGGAAAAAAACAGCCAGAGCTTTGGCTATAGGTGCGAAGATTGAATATAGACCGAGAGATGGTTCCATAGTGCGGGATGGGAGAATCGAACTCCCGACACTAGTTTGGAAAACTAGAGTTATACCATTTAACTAATCCCGCGTTCTGTTTCGGGGAGACTATATCATACTGGAAACTACTTCTAGTAAAGGGAAAGTAAAGAAAAAGGGCGGTCGTCGGACGACCGCCCAGTTTAGGGAGGAGAAATGCTATTTGGCGGCGAGCTGGATTTGGCCTTTGCGCAGGGCCTCAGCCAGAGCGTCAGCGACGGCGGTGCGCAGGTGCATCGTTTCGTTGTAGATGATGCTGTCCACCTTGAATCCGGACGCCGTCTTCGTCACCTCGACGATGAACTTGAGGTCATTTGCACTGAAGACCTTGAAGGTGACACGGCTTTTGCAGATCTGCTCCGAGCTGATCTCGCAAGCCTCGACAGCGACGCTTTGGACGACGGAGTCGCTGATCAGCTTCATGAAATTTCCTTCGCGCTCGGTTGCCTTGGCGAGGATCCAGTCTTGAAGCTTCTTCTTCTCGCCGGGAGAAAGGTTTTTCCAAGGCTTACCGCCGGCGTTGGCGCCGAGAGCCGCCAGGTGCTCCAAGTTCAAGTGATCACCAACCATGTTACTCCAGTAGGCGACACGGGTGGTCGTTGGAGTGGCATTCTTGACCGCCCCATCGGCAATCGTCTTGACGTAGCTGGTCGCGGCCTTATCCTCGGCCGCATTGGCCGGCGAGGCGAAGAAGAGCAAGCCGAAAGCGATAGCGATCAAGACACCGGTGGCGGCGTTGAACAGATTGGAAGCGACATCCACGAACTTGCGCATTGGGTTTCCTCCGTTTGGCGCGGTTTCTATCTAGACGCCTTTATACTCCCAATAAACTCTTTGTCAAAAAGCTGTTATATAAACAAAAAAGCTCCCACTTCTGGGAGCTTTTTCGTGAAGGGAGAAGAGTTTTCAGGAACGAAGATTGTCGGATGAAATCCTAGGTCTCCGGGAGGCTCGCGACCAAGCTGTAGAAGTTACTACTGCGCGGGAGCGAACAGAGCGAGAAACGACGGAGTTCGCCGACAGACTTTGTTCCTATTTAACCGCTTCTTTGAGGGCCTTGGCCGCACGGAACTTCGGAACCTTCATGGCTTTAACCTGAAGGGTTTCGCCAGTGCGAGGATTTCTCGCGGTGCGGGCGGCGCGTTGTTTGACGGAAAAAATACCCAGACCGGCGATGGACACCTCCGTACCTCCTTTTAGGGAATTTACGACGGAGTCAATCACTGTCTCCACGGCTGTTTCCGCTTCCGACTTGGTACCTCCAAGTTTCGCGTGAACCGCTTCAATGATATCTACTTTATTCATAAGCGCGGAATAGTGGTTACTAATCGACAATAGTAAGTATATATAAGGCCGTTTTTAGCGCAAC
>JBBTXX010000039.1:0-2088 GCA_038062065.1 Patescibacteria group bacterium | reverse complement strand
ATGCCGTAAGCCTTCTCTACTCCAGGGAAGGAGGTGGCGATATTTTCCAAA
This sequence comes from Patescibacteria group bacterium, assembly GCA_038062065.1. Lineage (GTDB taxonomy): Bacteria > Patescibacteriota > Minisyncoccia > Phycocordibacterales > JAKFXT01 > JBBTXX01. Next base: position 2,037 of record JBBTXX010000039.1, on the reverse strand, counting down.
TCGCCAAGTTTTTTCAGATATTGTTCCACCGAATCCCGGCGGGCGCCTGGGCGACCGCCGGAAATTGCGTCCGCCACTTGCACAATGATGGATTCCACCGTTTCGTACGGGTATTCTTCGTGATGAGCCTGCATGGCTTTGATTATGTCTTCACTTGCGCCGAATTTTTGGAGAATTCTTCTGCCAATATCTACATGCGTGCCTTGAACTTCGTGATCCACGGCCTTACCTATGTCATGGAGAAGGGCCCCGGCTTTGGCGACAGCCACATTGGCGCCCAATTCTTCCGCCAACATACCGGCGATGTGCGCCATTTCTATAGAATGTTGGAGCACATTTTGGCCGTAGGAAGTACGGAACTGCAGGCGCCCCAAAATGGCGACTATGCGCGGGTCGAGGTTAATGATGCCGCACTCAAAAGCCGCCTGTTCGCCTTTTTCGCGGATAAACTTATTGAGTTCTTCTTTAGCTTTTTGAACCAGCTCTTCAATTTTAGCTGGCTGGATGCGTCCGTCTGCTATCAAGGATTCCAGAGCTTTTTTGGCTATAGCCCGGCGTACCGGGTCAAAAGAGGATAGGGTGATAACTCCCGGACTTTCGTCCACCAAAACTTCTACACCAGTGGCGCGTTCAAAAGCTTTGATGTTACGGCCTTCCCGGCCGATAATTTTGCCCTTAATTTCATCCGAGGGAATGGCCACAGTGGAAGTCATGGTGTCTGGGGCTACGGAGTTGCCGAAACGCTGGATGGCAGCGACCAGAATGTCTCTGGCCTTCTGCTCCAGCTTCTCTTTACCTTGTTGTTCCAATTTTTGGATGCGGATAGCTATGTCTTCTTCGCCTTCTCTTGCGACCTTAGAAATCAATTCTTCTTTGGCGGCTTCGGAAGAAAGTCCAGCCACCCTTTCCAGCTCCTTGCCTGCATTCAGCTTTGCCTCCTCCGTTTTGTCTTTGATAGCTTTGACTTCCGCGATGCGCATTTTCAGGTCTTCTACTTCTTTCTCCGCATCTTTCTGCTTACCTTCTATAGATTCTTCTTTTTTCACTAGCCGCTCCTCCAGTTTGCGCAATTCACCTTCACGCAATTTAATTTCCGATTTGGAAGTTTCTTCCAGTTGTGTGACTTTTTTCTTAGCTTCAGAAACTATTTTTTCACTCTCCTCTTTGGCGGAGAGCTCCATCTGCTTCAAGCGTAATTCCAGAGAGCCGCGTTTGCCGAGGCCGATTAAAAAGCGAATGTAATATCCGAGACCAAAACCAATAAGCCCGGCAACACCGAGTAATAAGAGAAAGTAAGTTAGTGACATACGGGGGTTAGACCCCGCCTTGGAAAGCTATTGGAGCACTGAAGAATTCAGCTTGGAGGTTAAAGTAAGGGAGTAGTTTTTCGGTGGGTGCGTCAACATGGATTCCGGGCGGGGAGGGAATTAAAAACAAAAATAATAACCCTTTGATAATAGCGCGGGTTGGGGCAAAAGTCCAAATTGTTGCTAAGGTATGGAAAGTGTGGTTTTGTTTGGGTAGAACACTGGATTTACGGGAGGTTAGGCAATGCGTTTGGCTCAAAATGACATTGGGTATCTGGAATGGGTCTGGCTCTACTTCGTCATCCGACCCATTCTTTTTGCATGGTGGTGGCTAAAGCAGAGTTCCCGTAAGGGTGGCCAACTTGCTTACGCGCAGACGGGTCTCGTGCCAGAGACCCTCGCCCATCCCTTGGGTGACAAGTTTTACGAGCAGATGTCCTGGTTCGAGCGGTGGCGCTACTCGCTTGGGTACTGGGGTCAAAATAGGGCACCCGAGGTACGAGATCTGTGGGACTATGAAGATGAGGAAGAAGCTTTGCGGGAATGTCGCAATGGGCGAAGACAGGCTAACGAAGAGTCTAAAGCCAAAACCTTCTTCATTGTCTCGATTTTTTTGGGTCTGGTTATAGTTTTTGCTCTATTACTTTTCGTTGCAGATAAGTTCGGAGTTTCTTTTCCGAGAGGGTGAGGGACGGAAACGGCGCGGTCTGCAAAATGCAGACCGCGCCGT
>JBBTXX010000038.1:11419-13243 GCA_038062065.1 Patescibacteria group bacterium | reverse complement strand
AGAGGTTATCCGCGTTGAGGAAGGTGTCGTCTCCAGAGGGGTTCAAGATGAAGTCCCCCGAGGCGTCGGTTTGTAGTTCGGTGTAGCGGGTGTCGTCGTAGGCAATTACGGACTGGGCGGCGGAGACGGTGTCTTTGACCGAGAGTCTTCGGTAGGGAGAGGTGGTGCCGATACCGACGTTGCCGCTAGCATTTAAAAACAATCCAGTTGAAGCTCCGTATTTAAGGGCGACTGTACTACCCACTAAGTCTATCGGCAGATATGCGCCTGTGTCACGATTGTATCCGTGGAAATATGCTTCTCCGCCAGTATAGAATATCTCGGCTCCTGCACCAGTGGCAGGGCTTGGCACCGCGTATCCCATCACTCTCATCATGCCTCCGCTCACGTCCAGTTTGCTTGCGGGTGTCGTGGTACCGATACCGACATTGCCGGAGGAGTCGATGCGCATACGCTCTTGCGGGCCGAAGCCAAGAAGCGGTGCGGTGTGGAAGGCTAGCGCACCGCCGCCCCAACTGCCGTCGCCTCCATGGCCGAGGTAGACCGCATCGACGGCGGCGATAGTGCTGGCATAAACTCCATTGTAACTTTTCTGCGAGAATGTGAGGGCGGGCGTGCGGGTGCTGGTGGCAGCAGTGGCGTCGTTGTGCATATTGAGCCCGACCGCTGCGATATAGGAGGACTGCGTGTTGGTCGAAGAGGTCGCAGTGATATTTATTGAAGGCAGCACGCTGTTGCCGAACGTCGAGCTGTTGTTCGTAAGAACGCCGACGGTCGGGTTGCCCACAGTACTCACATTCCCGACATGGAGTTTGCTGTACGGGACTGTGGTGCCGATACCCAGCGACCCATCCGCAGTGAAAGAAGACGTGGCCGTCTCTCCAAAGTAAGCCCGGCCGGCAGAGAACAAGGTGGAAGAAGCACTGCCTTGGAACTGTTGCAGAGCGGTCCAGGTGTTGGCGTTGCCGAGATTGAGAGAAATGGTGCCGGTTGTGGTGATGGTGCCGCCGGAGAGGCCGGTGCCGGCCACAATGGAAGTGACGGTGCCGGAGCCGGCCCCGCTACCGATACAGGTTCCGTTGATGGCAAAGCAGCCTCCAGAGAGATCAACGCCGCGCGCGAAAGTGGAGGTGGCGGAAGTGCCGGTGACATTTAGATATGTGGCTTGTACTCCGGAAGCAAAGGTAGAGGTAGCCGCCGTCCCCTGCACTACTAGATAACCGGTGGTGGTAGCTCCGCCTGCGATGGTCACTCCGGAGGCTTGGGTGCCGCCGCCTAGGGTAGATGAAGCCGTAGATAGAATACCGTTGAAGCTGTTACTACCCGTAAAGGTATTGTTGTTGGCTAAGAGAGTGGAAGAAGCCGCGGTAATGGTGATGTTACTGGAACCGTTGAAAGAAGTGCCGTTGATGGTGCGAGCGGTTTGTAAAATGGTGGCAGTGGCGGCATTACCACCAATATTGAGAGAGGAAGTGGCGACTTCCAAGAGGTTAGCTCCAGTCGGGTCGGAGTAGAGCAGGCGGTTACCGGTGATGGAAGAGAGGCCGGTGCCACCGTTCGTAATGGCCAGGGCCCCCCCAAGAGTGAGAGTGCCGAGGTTGGCGGAGGTGGAATACAGGTTGGTGCTACTAGCGGTAGTACTAAAGAAGTTGGTCGACGTAGCCGAAGTGGAAGTGGAATTGAGCGCGGTGAAGTTTTGGAGAGTGGAAGAACCAGTAGCCAAGATGTTGATGTGACTGGCTAGACCCTTGTTGTCGATTGAGAACAGGGTGGTGGTAGCAAAGGCGGCTGTGGTGGAAGCAATGACAAAAGGCAGGTGGTTGG
>JBBTXX010000038.1:2445-11319 GCA_038062065.1 Patescibacteria group bacterium | reverse complement strand
CCGGACTGGACTGCTTCCCAACCGGTGCCACCGTTAGTAACAGCCAGGGTGCCAGCCAAATTCAGTGTCCCGGAGGTAGTGATGGGGCCACCGCTGAAAGTGAGACCTGTCGTACCGCCGGAAGCGTCTACAGAAGTAACGGTGCCGGAACCTCCCCCGCCAATACAGGTCCCGTTAATAGCAAAGCAGCCTCCAGATAGATCTATTCCTCTAGAAAAAGTAGAGGTAGCAGAAGTAGAAGTGATATTGAGTGCCCCAGCTTGTAAACCACCGGCGAAGGTGGAAGTGGCGGAAGTGGAAGTGGCATTGAAAACAGCAGCAGTAGGAGTCGAGGTACTGACGATATTGCCAGAAGAGTTGGTGGAAAGTAGTTGAGAAGCTCCAATATTAGCCGCTCCTGTACCACCACTTGAAACAGGTAGAGCTGAAGTCAGGGAGAGAGAAACACTAGTGATGGCCCCGGTCGAGGTAATGTTGCCTGTGTTGAGAGAAGTGGAGAATAGATTGGTGGAGGAAGCGGTGGTAGAGAAGAAGTTAGTAGAGGTAGCGGAAGTGGAAGTGGAGTTAACGGCGGTGAAGTTTTGGAGGGTGGAAGAGGCGGTAGCTAAAATATTAGAAAGAAAAGAAATTCCGGAAACAGTTAGAACTGTAGAAGAAGCGTACGGGAATACCGAGGCGAGGGATGTGGAAGTTGCAACAAAATTATCCGCCACCACAGTGCCAGCGACCGCAAGTCTGGTGTAAGGAGAAGTAGTACCTAAACCCAAATACCCAACTGCAGATAGCACCGCGGTCGTCGTGCCAGAGACTGTCGTACCGGTTGAAGCGTAATAAGCCAGACCATTTCCGGTTCCGGAATTTACTGTGCCACTACTCCCACCAATACAAGCTCCGTTAATCGCAAAACAACCGGTAGAAAGATCAATACCGTTTGAGGCAGTAGAAGTGGCAGAACCAGTGAGAGAAAAAGAGGATAAGGAAACCCCGCCAGAAAAAGTGGAAGTGGAAGTATTAGAGACAGTTAGATTTTTTAGAGTGGTCGTACCGATGGAAGCTTGATTACCTTCCACCGTGCCAGAGAAGGTGCCGGAAAAGCTGCCGCCACTCCAAGAACCTCCGGAAATGGATGGGGTGGTAATTGAAGTATTGGTAAGTTGGTCTATACGACTGGCCTGAGAAACTATGCTGTATATGGCAGAAGGAGCACTGTAAGAACCTGAGTTTTGACTAGAAACATAGTTTATCTTAGATACAAGCTCATTCCGCAAAGCTTCTAGCTCGGCCTTAGAAACCCCTCCTTCTCTTATTATTTCTCTGGTTTCAATCGTATGAACTACTGCAGAACTATTTGGATTGGAGAACCCAGAATTATTTTGGTTAGGTGAAGTGCTGCTTGCAGGAATAGTTATATAAACTGTGGAGGGTTGCGGAGCAAAAAATGTATTCAAAGTTTTGTTTTGCACAGAATCTATAAAAGAAGTGAGCCTTTCTCCCAGCGTAAAATTCAAGGAGCCGAAAGAAATCGCCGCGGTTGTTTTAGCCCTTGATAGAGAACTGGAAATTTCTTTAAATTTACCCTGGGCAGAAGAAACGACCAGCGATAAATTTTCTCCAGATTTAGAGACTGCTTTTAGCGCGGAGAAAAACACAGAGTCAATTTTATTTGCAGATAAAATTGACTCTCCTCCACTTACTTCATACACCAGGTCTTCCGGAAAAATTCTTTCCAAAACCGCAAGAGCCGGAGACAGGAGATATTTTTGAGTAGAATTTTTAGTTTCTTCTAGAACCTTCTCCCCGACCGCGTCAATAATTTTTCCAGAAGAAAGAGCAGAATCTTTTAGAGAATTAATTTGCTCCGGTATATTTCCCGCAAAAGAAATGGCCGCGCTGGTTGCAACACGCGACGCGCCGGCTGCTAAAACTCGTGCGGTATCCGAAAAAATTAAAGAACCCCCGGTCAAAAGAACCCCGGTAAGAGAAGCTGCGAATAAAACGCGTAGCCCCCCAGCAGATACAAAATTAGAAAGAAGTGAGACTGTGGAAGGTTTAAGTATAGGTGTTGCGGAAGGCTCACTGAGATAGCGAAGGGGGAAAGCTTCAGTTCTGGGATTCTCTACAAACTGAGCAGATCTAGGGAGTTGAGATTTACCTTCCTTAATCTCCTTAGACAGATCTTCATAGCGGCGCTTCTTCTTAAGTTCCATCGCCTTTTGGAAATTAGAGAGGGATGTTTCTTCTGCATACCAAGTCCGGTTGGCAAAATGTCCATCCACCGCTCCTATCCGGCAAAGGCGCGCTACATAATCATTGGTCCAACCAAAGCGAGCCCCGCAAATTTTGGAGGATAAATATTTTTTACCGTTTATAAAGAGCTCTCCTTCTTTAATTCCCATATGTCTGATAGGAAAAATTTTAGGCGAACCATGGCTTAAAACCTAATCATTTCGTCCGGTTTCGGACAAAAAAATTAGATGCACACCACCAACTGACTTATTAAATTACTCTGAAAAAATAAAAAACCCTGTGAAACATAGTAAAAAACGGCGACCTGATCATATTTGTCAACAAACTTTCAATTCCAAACAAAAAAATCTGGAGAAACGCCTAAAGCTGACCGGTGAGAAAGGCCGAAAGAAAGACAATAAACGGGTAAAAAGTTTTCCACAGGAAGAATGCGAAGATTAGAAGGAGAAACAGCCCGTAGGGCTCCAAGTGGCGCTCTATGTACTGGAGGCGAAAAGACAGAATTGAAAATAAAATCTTAGAACCATCCGACGGAGGAATGGGTATTAGGTTAAATATGGCGAGAGATAAATTAAGAAAGACAACCGCAAACCCTATGGAAGCAAAAGATTCCGGAAAGAAATCGCTACCAAGACGGAGCATGAGCCCCAGAATAATGGCCAACAAAATGTTAGTTGCCGGTCCGGCAAAAGCAACCAAGGCTTCGCCAAGACGACCTCCACGCAAATTCTCCGGGTTATATGGAACCGGCTTAGCCCAACCGAAAATAAATCCCCCGGAAATATACCCAAGAAAAGGAATAAAAATAGAACCTACAGGATCAATGTGGGGTAGCGGATTCAAGGTCAATCTGCCTGCATAACGCGCAGTCTCATCCCCTAGCATTTCTGCCACATAACCATGTGCAACCTCGTGCGCGATTATGGAAAGAAATAGAAGAGGTAGTATAAAAATAATTGCGGTTGCGTCCATTAGAAGCAGATGATAGCATGCCGCGACAACCAATATTTATGTCTAATGTCTGCGCAATCACTGGAAAGAAAACCATCGTCGGCGGAGGCTACAGCAACCGTACCCGCGCCACGGAATATAACCCGACGGGTAAAACCTGGAAGCGTCCGAACATTCAGCGTCGCCGTATTTATGTACCGGAGATAAAAAAGACATTCATCCTGAATGTTTCTACTTCCGGTCTGCGCACCATTCAAAAGAAAGGAGCTTACACAGCTCTCAAAGATGCCGGATTGATTAAGAAATAAACTCTTAAAAAAGTTCCAAAGAAATCTGCTCCGAGTTTAGTCGAGGGGCGGATTTTTTGTTTCTACTATTATCTCCCCTTCTTTACTTACCTTAATTAAAATTCTGCCCTCCTTATCTGTACGAAATATTCCCGGTACAAATTTTTGCAAGCGTGATAAGACATCCGGGTGTGGATGTCCGTAACTATTTTTCTCTCCAACGGAAATTACAGCGTAATCTGGAGACACGGCGGAAATAAATTTATCTCCGCTTGAAGTTCTTGAACCATGATGCCCAACTTTCAGCACATCACTTTTTAACTCTGAACTCGCGTAAGATAGGAGTCTGGACTCAACCAAAAGCGTAGCATCTCCCGTTAATAGGAAGGTTCTGTCTTTATAGCTTAGTTTGGCCACTATAGAGCCATCGTTTGTGTCCTTCACCGCACGCACATCTCTGTCTGGGTAAAGTGTCTCTAGCTGAACCCCGCCACCAAGGTCAATGAGATACCCCCTCCTAACTATAATGTCCTTTAGACCATACTCCTCTACCCGGAGCTTCAAAGAATCCCAGATCTTAGTGCTTTTTTGTACTCCTGGCTCTAGAAAATAGCGTGTCCGATAGACCGGAAGAATATGAACAAAGCCTCCAACATGGTCCTGGTCCGGGTGGGTTCCAAGAAGTATGTCCAATTTCCTATCATTCCATGGCAAAACCTCTGCAAGTTCTGACAAAACCGCCTTCCCAGGACCAGCATCCACTAAAATCCTATTCCCGGTGGGAGATTCTATCAGGATGGAGTCTCCTTGCCCTATATCTAGAAAAGCTACGGTCAAATACTTATCGGCAGAAAAAAGCAATCGCGACCACAGAAGTGCATTTGTGGAAAACAAAAAAATAAATAGGACAAGAACTAAACCTAAACGGAATCTTACATACTTACCCATGATATAGTGTTACCACTTATACGGATTCAAAAAACATGACTATGCACACCTACTCTCCCCGCCAATTTAGCCTGCCCGAACTTAAAGGTATATCCGGTAAACAACTGGAGGTTCATCTGAAACTTTACCAGGGGTATGTAACTCATACCAATCTTCTACGCGAAAAATTAACCGAGATGTCGGAAGATAAAGAAAAAAATGCTTACGCTATAGCCGAGCTCCGTCGCCGGTTTGCGTTTGAGTTTGACGGCATGCGCATGCACGAATATTACTTTGAACAGTGGGAGGTTGGTCCAAAAACGGCAGACTCGGATTCTTCACTGAGTAAGGTTGTGTCTGAAAAATACGGATCTTGGGACAGATTTATTTCCCACTTCGAGGAAGTTGCTCTTTCGCGAGGAATCGGCTGGACTATTCTCTATTACGACCCCGTAGGTAAAACTCCGCACATATCTTGGGTTACTGATCACGAGCTCGGGCATCTGGCCGGACTCCCGGTAATTCTAGCTCTGGATATGTGGGAACACGCTTTTATGGCGGACTATATGCCGGCCGACAAAAAGAAATACATAGCGGCGTTTTTTGAAAACATTAATTGGGACGTCCCGGAGAAGCGCCTGGAAGAGGCTCAAAAGATCGGTTAATAAAATACACTGAGACAAAAAGTAGGGTGTAGGTAAGGAAAACGACTGTAAGAGGGACGCTTCCGATTGTTAGTGTGGACAAGGGAAGACCAGACACGAAACTGGCAATAAATTCGGAGTAATACAAAAACACATAGGATAGATAGGCAACTGGTGCAGCAACCATATTAGAAACCAGGGATAGCAAAAGCGCTCCGGCTCCTAAAAACATAGCGACCGGCACAAAAGGCAAAACTAGAATATTGGCTGGTAAAGAATAGAGTGAAAACACTCCGGTCTGGTGAAGAAGGAGTGGAGTTACAAAGACCTGCGCGCCTAAAGTCGTGGCCATAAGTCCGGAAACATATACCGGCAACCTAGGGTAAAACCTAGAAAATATGGCTTGAATCAAAGGTGTAAGGAAAATCAGACCAGCTGTGGCAAGAAAGGAAAGTTGAAATCCTGGGTCATGCAGAAGAAGATAAGGATTAAATAAAACCATCAGAAAACCGGCTATGGAAAGAAGTCTGCCTGCGTCCGACACTCTACCCAAGTACCCGCCAAGTAATAAAAGAAAACCCATGATTCCGGCGCGGACTCCGGCAGGGTCCGCGCCAGTCATAAGTATGAGAAGTAGTATGCAACCAGTGGCAACAGAAAATCTTATAACCGGACTGAAGGAGCTAAACAAAAATAAAATCAGAGCCGCAATTACCGCCACATTGTAGCCAGAGAGAACTGCTATATGAATGAGCCCGGAAGAAATTAGGTCGGCCCTTAATTCTGGAGACAGCGTTCCTTTCTCTCCAAGAAGTATCCCAGAGAGAAGACCAGATTCCGGGTACGGTAAAATCTGCTCCATCCGGTAAAGCAGGGTGGATTTAAAGCTGTATAAATACCTAAGAAAGGAAAAGTTTTTATATTCTTCTATGGAAATTATTTTTTCTACCCTCAAAATAAATTGAACTCCATCTTTCTTTAAGTACCAAGGATAATCAAAAAGAACCCCACCATTGCCTACAAAAGGTTCCGGCTCCACAAGCTCTCCCGAAACTAATAAGGTGTCCCTGTAAGCAACCCCACTACCCTTCGGCAAAGTCAGAAGAATTTTTTCCCTGCTATTTAGAATTTTACCTTTAGCTGAGACCAGCTCGGCGAGAACACGGTCAGAAAATTCTCTCTCATCTACATCGCTTTTTATTTTTAATTCAAACTCTACGGTTTCCCCAACCTCCGGTAACAAATGGTCACTTACGTATTGCGTAGAAGCAATACGACAAGCTCCGCCTCCGAAAAATAAAATGCATAAAGAAATTACTAGAAACGACCTGGGTGAACCTATGAGAAAATGCGTAAAAAGAAAAACAGAACCTACTAAAACAAAAAATAAAGACAAATAAAAACCTGGAGAAAATATCTCCGAGATAATTACACCCAGAAAGAAACAGATTAGTAGTAAATATAATCTAGCGTTCTGCATCTAAGCGCCAACTCTCCTCCAACTTTTTAGCCTGGCTCTCGGAAGTCACCTTTTTAAACTTGGCCCCGGCAACGCCCCTAACTACTACTTCGCACTCTTTCCATAGCTTATGCCTCCCGAAAACCCCGTTCGCAAAACTTATGTAAAAAGGCTCCTCCGCCTCAAAAATATCTAAATCTACTCCGTATCCTTCCTTACTACCTGAATACAAATCCAAATTACCACCCCTTGCAAACCCTTGGGCTATTTCGTCTACCCTTTCGTTCCCTGGCACCCCGGCGTGCGCTTCCACATACCGCCAGTTTATAGATTTACCCTCTACTTCAAGAAGAAGCTCTTCCCATAAATCCTTATTTTCAACTGGGGATTTACTGGTGGTTTTCCATCCATTAGCCTTCCAGCTCTCTACCCACTCGGTGATACCCTTAATCACATATTTGGAATCCGTGCGAACCTCTATTTCTCCTTCTACCTCAATACTTCTTAGCGCCTCTATGGCCGCCCGGAGTTCCATCCGGTTATTAGTTGTTGTTTTTTCTCTACCGCCAAACTCTTTCACCTCTGAACCATTCCTAATAATAACCCCCCAACCACCGGGGCCCGGGTTACCAATAGAACTGCCGTCTGCGTAAATGAGAATACTGTTCATAAATATTAAGAATATTAAGTATACGCTAGAGAATATCTTCGATACGCAGACGCACCTCCGGACGCCTGCCGAAATAAGATTTTTCAATAGTACCGACTATTTTTATATCTTCCCCAACTTCCGGTATACCACTCCTTGAAAAACGAGAATCGTTCATAAAAAAACGAATTGCCTTGGCTTTATTCCCGTACTCGTCCTGAAGAATCAAAGACAGGTGCTGGCCTTCTTTACCGAAAGACTTACTCTCTAAAATTTTTCCACCCTCAATCATAAATAACGGTTTGGGATTACCCATACCAAAGGGCGCGAGACGAGATATCTCTCTCCAAAAACTTTCACTCACATCTTTAATAGGCAGAGTCCCGTCCACGAGCACTTCTCCTTGAGGCTCAGTGAAGGTAGGCATGGAGGAGTGGGCTTCGGATAATCTATCCGCTAAATAATGCACCGCGTCCGGAAAGACGGAGAAACCTCCGGAAGCAGAGTGCCCGCCAAATTCCATAAACACCCCCTCTTTAACCGCGCTCATGAGTGCGACTAAATCCACATTAGGACTTCGACAAGAACCCTTAAGCACTTCACCTCCTTCCCGGCCCCAGAGAAAAACAGGCTTCCCGAACTCTTCCACAACTGATGTAGCCGCTAGACCAAGGAGTCCAGGTCTCCACTCCGGATTCCCGGCGACCAAAACCGGCCCCGTATCCCTTCTATCCCGAAGGATAGTCTTTATTTCCCGGACCAGAGCTCCGACCGCCCCCTTCCTTTTGGAGTTTAGTTGATCCAGCTCCTTAGCCAAAGCCGGAGCGTCTGCTTCTAAACTGGCTAGTAGATTAAAAGCAATTTGTGGCTCTGCCATACGGGAAGCGGCATTCAATCTTGGCGCTAACATAAACCCTACATCATCTTCTGTCAGAAATTGGGGATTTAGATTTAATACTTTATACAGAGCCCGGAGGCCTGGACGGCGAGTCTTGCGCAAAACCAAAAGTCCGTAATGAGCCAAGATTCTATTCTCCCCTACAAGAGGCACCATATCCGCGATGGTGGAGAGGCCGACCAAATCCAATAACCACTTCTCAAAACCCTTGGGAACCCGGAATTCTCCTCTGGTTATAAGCGCGATTACTAATTTCCAAGCCACCGCCGCTCCGCAAAGCATTGGAAAGGGGTACTCGCAGTGTTCTTGTTTAGAATTAAGAACTGTGTGCGCCAGGGGTAAATCACCGGCAGGCAGGTGGTGATCGGTAATAATTACATCCACCCCAAGCTCTTTAGCATGCGCCACCGGAGCCACATCCGTAATTCCACAATCCACGGTGATAATTAAACTAGCTCCGTCTTTAGCCAGAGTTTCTATGCCTTCTGTATTGAGTCCGTAGCCTTCTGTGTAGCGGTGTGGAATATAATTGGTGAAATTTTTGTACTCAATGGCATGAAAAAATTCCCGCAGTACCACTCCTCCTGGAACCCCGTCATGGTCATAATCACTCCAAACAACAATTCTTTGATTCCCCTTAATGGCGAGAAGAATTCTATCTACCGCCCTCTCCATGCCGCCAATAAGAAAGGGGTCGTGAAGAGCCAGGTCGTAGGATGGATTTAGAAAACTTTCCGCCTCGACCTTAGTTTTAATCCCCCGGTGATAAAGTAGTTTGCCTAAGGTTTCGGGGTAAGTAGAGAGTTCGGAAA
>JBBTXX010000038.1:0-2345 GCA_038062065.1 Patescibacteria group bacterium | reverse complement strand
GAAAAAATCCGCGCCTGTATATAAACAAACCCGCCCTCCGCTTACCTAGCGGAGGGACAGTGGATGAAGTCTCTTGAGCATCTCCCCTAGATGTTGATGAATTTCTGGAGAATACCTGTCTCCTTGGGGCTTATTTCTTAGTTGATGGTCATCAACTAGAAGTTTCTGCTGGAGTCTCTCGCACAGACGGTTAATCTGCGCCCGAAAAAGAGATTCACTGGAAGCTAGCTCGCGGATACTTGGCTGTAAACCCCCAATACGAGTTTCCGAACCTATGCTCGGCCGAAACAGATCTGTTGTTACTTCCAGGAGAACGTCAATTAAAGATGATGACCGGGCATCCCCTAGCACAGAGCGAAAATGTAGGGTGGCTGGATCTTTGTGGGAAACCACAAAGGCAGAGTAATTTAGTACCACCAAGAAAGACAGTTCCTCCCTACTTTCCCTATCCCTCTCTTTCCAAGCACGCGTCATGGAAAGAGGCCAAAACACGGCCAACCTTACTTGAGATAGGGTTGGAGTATCGTGCGATACACAGACGGTGCCAATTGCCGACACCTCCTTCCTCATCAAAAGAATGGCCAATCGCTCTGCCTGACTACGCAGAGCCGCGCGCTTCAACAAAAACATACCCACCTCTCCATTTCAATTTCTAGATAGACCCTACACCAAGACAATCCCGACGCAAGTACTACTTTTCTAAAGCTATAATCCCCGGCAAAGTGCCGTCCGCCAAAAACTGAAGCATGGCGCCACCGCCGGTGGAAATGAAGGAGAATTTTTCTTCCAGTCCTAAGGGTTTGATAGTAGCTAGAGTGTCTCCCCCACCAATAATCTTCCCTCCTTTTGAGCTTGCTATAGCTTTGGCCAAACCTTCCGTGCCAGCTACAAATTCTTCTTCAATTTGTCCAAGAGGGCCGTTCCAGACAATCAGACCCGCATCTTTTATTTTTTTCTCCAGCATCAAAATAGTTTCCGGCCCGGCATCCAAAATCTTATCGTCTTTAGCAATCTCCTCCGGTTTTTTTGCCGCTCTATCCCCGCTTCCTTGGCGCACAATTACATCAATGGGCAAAAGAAGCTTCTCCTGATTTAAAAATGTGGTTACTTCGGGACAATTTTCGCAAAGTTGGGAAATCCCAACTTCCAGACCTTTGGCTTTAAATAAATCGTTAGCCAAAGCGCCGCCAACAAAAACTAAATCTGCCTTTCCCAGATATTTTTTTATAAATGGCTCCTTGGTTTCAAATTTAGAACCACCGAGCAGAAACACAAAAGGCCGAGGAGGATTGAAAGCTCTGGAAAGCTCCTTAACCTCTTCGTCAAAACGGAAGCCAGCGTAACCTGGCAAATATTTGGGTAATTCGGTTATGGAAGCGTACTTCCTGTGCGATTCCGCAAAAGCTTCGTTTACAAAAATCTCCCCGAGACGGGCAAGTTCTTTGCCGAATTTTTCGTCCCCGGCCATTTCTCCCTTAAAGCGACGGATGTTTTCTATCAAAACCACATCCCCGGGAGCTATGCCGGCAAGCTTCCCCTCCAGGGCCTGAATATCCGAGTCCGGCACAAACACAATCGGGAAAAACTTGTCAGTAAAATAGTCAGCCACAGCTTTTAAAGAGTCGTCCGGCGCTTCTTCTTCTGTGTGCGGAGGGGGGTTCCTGTGGGATACAAGAATTATGGACGCTCCTTTTTTCTTTAGATACTCAATGGTCGGCAGTGTTGCTCGTATACGGAAATCATCCACTACCACTTCCCCCCTCATTGGTACATTCCAGTCCACCCGGACTATTACTTGCTTCCCTTTTATATCCTCCAATTCTTCCAGTTTACGGTAAGACATTTGACTATGCTCGAAGGAGCGCGCGGGCTATCTCTCCGAAGTTAGTTGGGTTCAAGGATTCATGACCGACCAAAAATCCTGAAATTCCGCCGTCTTTAGCAAGAGAGAAGGCGTTCTCCGAAGTTACCGAACCTCCATAGATTATCGGCAACTTCCTGGCAATTTGAGGTGGAGTCATGGAACTCATTACCTTTCTTATAAATAGAACAGTTTCCTGAAGCTTCCCGGGAGAAACTGCGTCCTCTGTACCTTTGCCAATAGCCCAAAGCGGTTCGTAAGCGATAATTATTTTCTTGAAATCTCCAAGTTTCAGTCCAACGAATATCTCTTTGATGTCCGACTCCAAAACCTTTAGATACTTACCGTCCGCATCCCGCAATTTTTCTCCTATACAGACAATCGGGGCGAGCCCAGAAAAAAGAGCTCTCCTAATTTTTTCTTTAATGTCACTGTTCCCCTCTCCCATAGCCCGCCTTTCGGAGTGGCCGAGAATTGCATGGCG
>JBBTXX010000037.1:14110-15989 GCA_038062065.1 Patescibacteria group bacterium | reverse complement strand
GTATCTTGGGTAAACTAGATGTCTCTACCATCGACCCCGTCTACACCATTGCCGGAATCAAATATGCAACCTATGGGCATTCAACTATCGGGGTGAAGGAGGAAGTGCTTCAGACCTTAGTCTTAAGTAAATTGGATACTAAAAATGGCAGGTATTACACGGATATAGTTTTTGATGAGCTAAACAAAGGAGAAGATGTCTGGCTCTTCTACCAAGTGACGGATTTTGGGGAGGAGTGGAGAAATTTGACGGTGGCTCTAACCGCCGCTTTTGACGGCAATGTCTTCTACAAAAAAATGCCGGAAGAAAATACTCTCCGCGTATACGGTAGTGAGAAAGGGGAGGTGTCCATGCGTCTGGCCGCCAACCGCTTTGATTCTCAAAAGTGGTCCAACTTGAGACTGGATCAGGAAGATGGATTTACCCACTTCACTTTGCCGGACAAGTCTATAAGGTGATTTTGAATGTTCGCACGAGTGTTGTAATCTAAAGCCAATGAGATTTTTGACAGCTACACTTTTGTTTGCGGTTACTGCGGTTTTTTCGGTTCTTCCCGCCAATAGCAGGGCGGCTACACTTACAACTAATACTACTGTGACCGGAGATGCCAGTATTCTGGGTACCCTTTCCAAAGGCTCCGGCTCCTTCGTCATCGACCACCCACTAGACCCCAAAAACAAACTTCTCTACCATTCCTTTGTGGAGTCCCCGGATGTGAAGAATATATATGATGGTATCGCAGTCTTGGATGATAAAGGAGAGACAACTATAGAATTGCCAAATTATTTTCTAGCTCTCAATAAAGATTTTCGCTACCTAGGCACACCAATAGGCGAACCAATGCCTAATTTATTTTTATCTAAGGAAGTTGGTAAGAAGTGGTTTGGGATTGCGGGTTCGATAATTTTTAAAATTTCTGGGGGTAAACCTTCTGGAAAAGTTTCCTGGCAGGTGACTGGAATCAGGCATGATAAATTTATTTTGGCCAATCCGATAGTGGTTGAAGTTGATAAGGGGCCGGAAGAATTGGTAGACAAAGGCGAGTACATCTTCCCGGAACTGTATGAATAACCTCCCCGCAAGAATTTCTTGGTCGGTGACTCTCTCCTTGCTTGCACTTGTGGCCCCACTTTCGGTGGTGGCCCTGACTTTGACTGGCAACGTCCAGTTCAAGGGAAATTTGGCCATTACCGGCGCGCTCTCCAAAGGCGCAGGCACTTTCGTCATTGACCACCCGCTCGACCCCAAGAACAAACTCCTTTATCACTCCTTCGTGGAATCTCCGGACGTGAAAAACATTTACGACGGAGTTGCTAACTTGGACAAAAACGGGGAAGCGGTCATACAACTACCTTCATATTTCGAAGCGCTCAACAAAGATTTTAGGTATCAGTTTTTCTCTATAGGTGAAGCTATGCCAAATCTCTATATAAAAGAGGAAGTAAAAAATAACCGATTTGTAATCGGAGGTGGGACACCGGGCGGCAAAGTTTCTTGGCAAGTGACCGGTATCCGGCATGACCCTTATATATTGACGAATCCCATAGTCGTGGAAGTATGGAAGGGACCCGGTGAGGCGGCAGATTTTGGAGAATGCATACACCAACTACTATGCGAATAGCAAATCCCGCTTTGTCGTTTCGGGCACTTACGTTTCAGTACTGCATACTGCTTATTGCTGGCGTGGCGCTCTCCTCACTACTCATATTACCCCGCGTTACCGAAGCTTACGGCTACGCCGAGGGCTACTACGAGGCCTACTATTATGGGCAGGGCTACTATTATGGGCAGGGTTACTACCAAGCGTACTACTATGCCCAAGGCTACTACTATGCCCAAGGCTACTACTATGCCCAAGGCTACTACTATGCCCAAGGCT
>JBBTXX010000037.1:0-14010 GCA_038062065.1 Patescibacteria group bacterium | reverse complement strand
ACTATCAATCAACATACCAGACGACATTTACTCAAAACGCCAGCGCAACCGGGAACTTTTCCGTGACAGGCACTATCGGCAAGGGGGCCGGCTCCTTCGTCATCGACCACCCTCTGGACCCGCGCAACAAACTTCTCTATCATTCTTTCCTGGAATCGCCGGATGTAAAAAACATTTATGACGGTGTCGCCACTTTGGACAAAAATGGGGAAGCGGTTATTAAACTACCCAGTTATTTTGAAGCTTTAAATAAAGATTTTAGATACCAGACCAAGGCGGTGAAACCGGCTATGCCAGATCTCTATATAAAGGAAGAGATAAAAGATAATCAATTCGTAATTGCAGGCGGAGTCCCGGGTGGTAAAATTTCCTGGCAAGTGACCGGTATCCGGCATGACCCGTACATTCTGGCGAACCCGATTGTGGTGGAAGTGGAGAAGGGAGCCGATACTTCGGTTGCAAAAGGCCAGTATGTCTATCCGGCCGGTTACCGACCCCTGTTCCCCAACTTTTCTCCGGACTTTGAAAAAGCGGGCGACCGCTTGGGCCTGACACCCCTTATACGGGCGTTTCGGGATTTGTTCGGAGACGGTCTCTAGAAGAACCGTTCCCATAAGTATTCTTCTTGGTCTTTTCGGTCTTTGGGGGCGCACGAAGGGCTTTTAATAATCCGTGAAAAACAAACCCTATTATTACCGGGTGCTAAACAAAGCCGGCTGTCTGCTGGTTCTCGTTTTTCTCGCCGGGCTTTCTCAAGTTAGTACAGCGGAAGCCGGCTCCCAGACATTTTATAGTTCCGGTACTTTTAGCGTGCCGTCTTACAATTCCATGACTGTGACTTCGGATGGCGGCGGTGGGGGTGGCGCTGGCGGTCGGGGAGCGAGCGGCGCTTGTGGCGACGGTGGAGGAGCCGGCGGCAACTCCTCATTTGCTTCCGCGACTGCGGTCGCGGGGAATGGCGGCGGCGGAGGCTCGGCGGGCTGCGGAGGAGCCGGCGGCGGCGGAGGCGCTTCCGGGGGCGATAGCAACACCTCTGGCGGCGGGTCGGCGGGGGGCGCAGGCGGCGTGGGCGGCACCGCAGACGGCTACTGCTCCACGGGCGACACGGGCGGCACGGGCGGCAACGGGGGGCGCGCCGTCAAAACTTGGTCTTTTGACACGGGTGGGGCTCCCAGTTCCGGGCAAAATATCTCGGTCACGGTGGGTTCCGGCGGTTCCGGTGGCGCGGGTGGCGCGGGTGGCGTCGTGAACTGCGGCAAGGGTTGTGAGTGGATTTGCGGCAATGGTTCAAGCGGTACTGGCGGGACCGGAGGGGGTGTCTCCATAACTTGGACTGACCCGCAGACTCCGACGCTAACTTCTCCGACCGCGACTTCTGTCACCTATTACGGAGCGACTCTTGGAGCCAATGTGACTTCCAACGGCGGGGGCGCTCTTTCGGCCCGCGGTACTTGCTGGGGAACTTCGGCTTCGCCCACCACCAACTGCTCTACGGAAGGCGGGACTTCGACCGGAGTTTTTACTCACGCGCGTACCGGTATGCCGGCCAGTACCCTTATCTATTATCGAGGTTACGCTACAAACAGCGCGGGCACTTCTTATTCCAGCGACGGAAGTTTTACCACCAGCGCTTCCCCCGCGTACCAGATGACATTCACAACTAACACGAACGCTTCCGGAAATTTCTCCGTGGTTGGGGCGGTCTCCAAAGGCGCCGGCTCCTTCGTCATCGACCACCCGCTTGACCCCAAAAACAAACTTCTCTACCACTCTTTCCTGGAATCGCCGGATGTAAAAAACATTTATGACGGTATAGCTACCTTAGATAAAAATGGAGAGGCGGTTATTAAACTACCCAGTTATTTTGAAGCTTTGAATAAAGATTTTAGGTATCAATTGAAACCTATAGGGGTACCCATACCGAACCTGCACATTAAAGAAGAAGAGAAAAACAACCAATTCACAATTGGAGGCGGTGTCGCGAACGGCAGAGTCTCCTGGCAAGTGACCGGTATCCGGCATGACCCGTACATTCTGGCGAATCCGATAGAGGTGGAAGTGGAGAAGGGGGGAGACACTCCAGTTACAAAAGGTCAGTATGTCTACCCCGAAGGGTACCAATCTGCCTGGTCATCTTGGTTCGGACAGGTTACGGAATCGTTCGGAGCCAGCAAATATTTTGAAGTTTTCAGAGAACTTTTCGGAAACGAGAAATAAATTCTCTGGAGTAGATAAAAAAGGTTTCAAGCCTTACAATCCTTCCATGCTTAGTGAGGGGCAACGCTCTGTTCTAGTAGGAAGCTGTGGAGCAATTCTCATTGCTCTCGTCTTCTTGTTCGCGGGGGTCTTTACTCAACCCAGTTCTTATTCCGAAATTGCTACTATAGCTCGCGGGGTCGGTTCCTTCAAAGAATTGTCCGACAAGTTCTCCGGCCTCGCCGCCCAGAGCGGCGCGCTCTATGCATATGAGGTCCTGCGCCGCGCGGAATTGCCACCCGGGACTGATTTACATCTTCTGGCGCATGTTATTGGCGACGAGTTGTACAAGGAAAAAGGCATCAGCGGTATCGCGGACTGCACGCAGGAGTTTCGGAATGCCTGTTCCCACTCCATCGTCATCGGAGCACTGAACGAATTTGGGGCCGAGGCAGCGTCCATCATTGAGAAACTCCAGGACGCCTGCCAAAAGGCACCGGGCGGAAGTGGCGCCTATACCATGTGTTTCCACGGACTCGGTCACGGCGTCTTCTCATACTTCGGCTATTCTTTTCCGGAGACTATCCAGTTTTGTAAAAGGGTCGGTACTAAAGACTATCGAGACAGGGAATACGTAGAATGCATGGGCGGCGCGATGATGGAACTCATGGGCGGTGGCGGACATGACAAGAAGGCGTGGGTAAAGGCCCGCTTGCGCTATGTTTCGGGCGAAGATCCGCTTGCCCCATGCTCTACTGCGGTTATACCGGAGGACGTAAAACCTATCTGCTACACATATTTGACGCCACACTTATTTGAAGCGGCCGGAGCAGACTTGGCCGCGCCGGAGCCACGCCATTTCGCAGTCGCTTTCCAGTATTGCGGTCGGGTACCGTACAACGAAAACGCATCGCGTGCGGCATGTTATGGGGGGCTTGGCAAGGAATTCATCGTACTTGCCCTAAAGAGAGATATCCGAAGTGTCGCTAAGGCGGGGGAAGCAGAGCTTCGGACGATGAAGGCGTGGTGCGGGCTGGCCGAAGACGAAGATGGAAAGATATCCTGCGAGGATTCAGTGGTTGATTCCTTGTACTGGGGAGGAGAAAACGGTCCTGGAGTCGCTGTCCGTTTCTGCTCGCTTTTTTTGGATTCGGAATCCTTCGGTTGCTTCAATTATCTTTTTGGAGCCGCAAGGTTTTATCTACCCCCGGGTCATCCTGAAAGGGAGACTCTCTGTTCGGCCGTTCCGGAGAGATGGCGTCCATCGTGCGCGGAGAAGCTTCTATGAAAGACAGGATTCCGTTAGTCCTTGCCGTCGGAGCGGTATTTCTCGTCGGAGCGGTATATTTTTTTATGACCGACCGCGCGCCCGGATATTCCTACGAAAGTCAAAGGACGACATACGAGGGACTCATAAACAGACTTGGTCCGGGCGCGGCTTATGCTTCGTTCCGCGATTCCGTAATCACGATTCCAATTGAGCGGCAACACCTGCTCGCGCACACATTCGGAGATGCCTTATACGGAAAAGAAGGAATCGAAAGTTTCAAGGTCTGCGGCCAGGATTTCGGCTTCGGTTGCTACCACGCCGTCTCTGGCCACGCTATCGCCGAGTATGGAACGGAAGTCATAAAAGATCTTGATATACGATGCGTGGAAGCATACGGAACTAGCGGCCTCGGATGTTTCCACGGTCTTGGCCATGGCGTTCTCGCGTATTACGGCTACGGGATTCCGGAACTTAAGAAGGCTCTAATCGTCTGCGAGTCGCTTTCCTGGCAGAGACCCTATGGCGGTTGTCCCGACGGCGTCTTTATGGAGTATGATTTCCGTACCATGGCGGAGGCACCGGAAGAGCGAGGCCGCAGGTTCTCTCCGGAGGAGTGGGAGGAGCCGTGCCCGTCCGTTTCGGAGAGGTTCAGGGAAGCGTGTTATTTTTCCAGACCGGCTTGGTGGCGGAGCTCTCTCCACCCGGACGGGGGGCTCCCGCCGGGGCTCGCTGACACTCTCGGCGCGTACTGTACCCAGGTAAAGGGAGAATTAAATCAGGCGGCCTGCTACCGCGGCATTGGGCACGCGCTTGCCCCGAATGCGGATTTTAACCCGGCGCGCGGTAGTAAGGCGTGCGACGAACTGTCTCCCACTCGTGCCGTGGTGTATTGCCGGGAGGGTCTCGCGTGGGCGTTTTATGCTGATCCGAGTCTTCGAGGTGAAGCGGAGGCGGTCTGTAGTGCGGGGCTACCTCTGAAGGAGGCCGCTATGTGTAAGGGAGAATATCTTTTTGTCATCCAATGAAATTCAAGATGCGCAAAGTAGATTGGTATACAGCCGTTCAAATCATTTTTCAGAGCCTTTCCGTTATCGGGGTGACTGTTCTCCTGGCACTCTCTTACGATCTGTTGCCCCCCACCTTCAAGAGTACCTATTCTCTGGCACAAAGTATGGTCAGTCATTGCAAAGGTGAAGATTCCCGGGCTTTCTGCTACGAACAGGAAGTCCCGCGCCTCATGGACGAGGGCCTTTCCATGGAGGCGACCTTTGCGGTCGCAAGCAAGATCCAGGAGTTGGACCAGACATACAAATACTGCCATGTGCTTGCGCACTATATCTCCGCCAAGGAGGCTCACAAAGATTTATCCAAGTGGAAAAATGTGGTGGCCCGCGCGCCTTCGGGGATCTGTGGCAACGGAGCTATTCACGGAGCGTTTCAAGAGAGATTCAGGGCCGAATCTCTACCGGAAGCTTCTGTTTCTGATCTTGCCCTTGAACTTAGAGGGGTTTGTGACCCGAGAGGGAGTTGGTCCCCGACATTTTTGGAGCGTTCCAGTTGTATGCACGCGGTCGGGCATCTTTCCATGTATGCGACAGATGGCAATGTGCAGAAATCAATTTCACTCTGTGAGGTCTTGGCCTCTCCAGCTCCCGGAGAGGATTTTCGGCGCACCTGTTTTGACGGTATTTTCATGCAAATATTTCAACCTTTGGAGCCGGAGGACCTCGTGGTAGTGGAAAAAGTCCGTCCGACGGCGGAGACGAGGGAGTCCTTCTGTTCGAAATTCTCAGGACTTACCCGCACCTCCTGCGTCAAGGAAAGCTGGCCTTTGGTCCGCGCGGGTCTGGCCACCCCCATTACTTTTGGCGACTTTTGTTCGGGATTCTCAGGCAGTTTTGAAGAAGAGCGCTATTGTTTTACCGGACTAGTGTATGTCGTATTCGGTATTCTGGATTTTAACCCGGAACGCATGCTTCCTTTGTGCGAACAACTTCCGTTGCGCTTGCAGAGCATGTGCTTTTCTCGCACCGCCTCTCGCTTCGTCGAGGTGGATTGGCGGAATACGGCAGAGGCTGTGGCGGTCTGTAACGTCGCTCCGACCAGTTCGAAAACGCCTTGTTTTAAGGAGCTTTCGGAATTCGCAGCTCGCGGCATGCGGGAGGGTTCGGCCCAGAGAAAGAAACTCTGTGATGCCTTGCCGTCAGATTTTCAGGAGAAATGCGTCTCTCGAATACCATGAATCTTTCGTACCGAAAACCACTTTTACTCTCGGCCGTAGCCCTACTTATTCTAGTTGTGGGAGTGCTTGCTTACGGAGTGTATTCTGCTCAGCTGGAAACAAGAATTACGGAGTGCGAAGTGGCGGGGGACCGGAAAGAACAATGTTTTCAAGAGCTCATACTCGAGCAGACCGCGTTACGCGGCGTCTCCGCCGGTCTTGACCTGGCGGCCATCCTCTATGGACGCAATCCCGCTTTTGCGGAATCTTGCCACGGGAATATGCACGAAATCGGAGCGGAGGCGTATAGACAATTCTCCACGCAAGGGCGCTTTGACCTATCGCCTAAGACATCCTACTGTGGTTTTGGTTTTTATCACGGCTTTATGGAGTCTCTTCTGGCGGAGCGTGGGGACTTCAGTGAGGCCGTGCGTTTTTGTAGTTATGTGGACGAGGAACTCTCTGGAACAGCGGAAGGAGTCCCCTTCGCCTGTTACCACGGTATCGGGCATGGCGCGGTAGACGGCAGTGACCCTGCGGCTTGGGACGACGCGCAAAAATATATTGCTCCAGCTCTGGCTATATGCGAGAAACTCGGGACGGAAGACCAGTATAAGGAGCGTTGCGGCTCGGGAGTTTTTAACGCGCTCGCAGTCGCCTATGTGAATCCCAAATACCGTCTCGGGGCGAATCCGGCTGATCCATTTGCAATTTGCCGCATGCAGGAGACCGATTATTTTCGGCGCGCCTGTTACGACCAAATGAATACATATGTGGTCAAAACATCGGCCACTTTTCTAGAGGCGGTAGACAAGGCTGTCACCACTTCGGATAGTCGCTACACGATTTTCGCGTTGCGCGGAGTAGGTTGGTATGCGGGTTACCAGATTCTTTCCGCCAAAGAGGACCCAGTATTTTATCTTGAGGATTGCAATTTGATTAGAGGGGACTTG
Source organism: Patescibacteria group bacterium (assembly GCA_038062065.1). Lineage (GTDB taxonomy): Bacteria > Patescibacteriota > Minisyncoccia > Phycocordibacterales > JAKFXT01 > JBBTXX01. The sequence goes on along the minus strand of JBBTXX010000037.1, from coordinate 7,370 downwards.
CGTGAAACTTGTGTGGAATCTGTAGCCACGGGGCTTATAGAGTTCGGCAAGCCGGGAGAAGAATATACTCTAGCGCTTGAGGCTTGCCGCAGGTCACCCGCACCTACCGTTTCGGCGTGTTTTCGCGGGGTGGAACTCTCGGCTCGGGACCGGCTTGATTTTAGAGGACGCGAGCGGGTCTGCGCGGACATAGAGGCTGTCGCGAGAGGGGGTGTTGAAGGGCAAAAATGTCGGGCGCTTATGGAGAGAGATTTCTGAAATGAGGATATTATGAGTTTTTTGAAAGAAAAAATCTTCCAGGGCAGGACCTTCCGAGTAAAGACGAAGCTTGCTTTTGTGCTGGCCTTAATTTCTGGCTTCTTCGCTATATTATTTTATCTGAACATTTCCACAGAGAATCCCGCAACACCTATCGTGGGAGGGTCCTACGCGGCTAAAGTTGCAGAGTGGAAAGATTTTTTTCGTAGATCTGGCAGCGCGAAAGGGTACGCGCACTTTGCGTCCGTAGCCGAGAAACTCCCTTACAACGACGCCCACGAACTCGCCCATATAATCGGCGAGATCTTGGAGAAGCGCGAAGGGGATAGCGGTATAGGATTTTGTACCAATGTGGCGGCTTTCGGCTGTTACCATGGTTTTTCGGGCGCGTCTCTTTACCGAAACGGTCTGGCGGCGGTGGCTGGTTTAAGCCAGGGGTGCTCGTCCGTCTCCGGACTTGGAGGGAGGATGGGTTGCATGCACGGCGTTGGACACGGGATTCTTGCCCATCTTGGGGACGAGAGTTTGGAGCAAGCTCTTCTCGCGTGCGCGCCGTTCCAGGGAGACAGCAAGACCGGCGGTTGTTACGGCGGGGTGTTTATGGAATACAACTACCGCACCATGCAATCTTCCACCGGTATTGACTTGCGTCCTTACAATCCGAACCAACCCTATACGCCCTGCGAAGAGATAAAAGAGACCTTCAAAGAGGCCTGCTATTACGAGATTCCGGCTTGGTGGCGGGCTTCTCTAGAGAAAGACGGAGATGTAAAAACCGAGTTGCGAGAGGTCGGCCGTCTTTGTGGGGAGGCCGGAGATGCGGGTCTCAAGGCCGTCTGTTTCCGGGGTGTCGGCAACATGATTGGCCCGAGAAGTGAGTATAATTACTCTCGTATGCGCGAATGGTGTTCCTTTATGCCGACCGAAGGCAGAGAGAGTTGCTTCCGTGAGGCTCTCAATCATCTGCTTCAGAGCGAAGCTGGGAAGGAAGAATTGCGCTTGCGCTGTGTCTCCGGGGAGATACGGTATGAGGATTTCTGCAGAAACCCAGAGGAAACTTCCGCGAGTCCTGCTACTATATCCTTATGAATGGTCGTTTCTTGTTTATCGGGTTCGTTGGCGTCTTTCTTGTGACAAGTATTTTTTTCATCACCGGCGGGAGAGAACCTGCGATTTCAAGTAATCCTGTGGAGCATGTCGAAATCCTCCTGACGGCGGATGGTTTCAAACCCAATGAGGTCTGGATTAAGAAAGGAGGCAGTGCCACTTTCAGGACGGATTTAACCCGTCCGTTCTGGCCCGCCTCCAATTTGCACCCGGATCACGGTATTTATCGGGACTTTGATCCGCGTCGGCCACTTGGTCCGGCCGAATCTTGGAGTTTTACCTTCGATCGCGTCGGAGACTGGGGCATGCACGACCACTTGCGATCGTATTATGTCGGCACCACCCATGTTTTGGAGTGATTTTTCGCGTAACAAGTGGGCGGTCATCGTCCTCTCGGTAGGGGTTCTTTTGAGCGTTGGGTTTTATGCGGTCACGCCGGGCGCGCAAGATTCTCGCGCGGCCACAGAGTGCGCGGGGGGCGCTCGGAATGATGCCGAGCGGGTGGATTGTTGGCTACAGATAGTTTTTGAGCGCCTGCGCAATGACGGCATCGCTTCTGCGTACGAAACATTCGGTCGCCTGTACGATTCCTATCCGCTTTTCGGCGCCTCCGGCTGCCACCAGCATGCCCACAAAGTGGGGGACACTGCTTACTATGAGCTTTTCGTCGCGGCTGGCCGCAGGGATATTGAAGGAATGGATTTCCCGCAATCGGCAACATCCTGCGGCTACGGCTTTTTCCACGGATTCATCGAGCATCTCATTCAGGATCACCCCAGTCCGGCATATGTCACTACGGCCTGCGAATACTTGCGGGGAAAATATTCCGGAACTATGCGAGATATAGGTACTATCTGCTACCACGCGAGCGGTCATGGGTTTACCCTAGCGCAGGTGGATACGCTCCCGAAAACGGAATGGGGCAAGTTGCCGGGGTTCATCGCGCGGCCGCTCGCGCAATGCGAGGATCTCCCGTTTGCGAAGGAGAGGGAGGTGGAAGACTGCCGCGAAGGGGTTTTTAATGTCATTGCGGATTGGATGACGGGAAATGAATATGGCCTGCGCTTCGATTATGAGCATCCTTTCGATACCTGCGCAGATACTCCTATCCGCGCCGCGTATGCCTGCTATTACGAGCTTGGGCAGAAACTTGAGCCGGTAATCAAAGACAATCCGCTCGTCGCCGAACGGCTCGTTGCCCCGATAGAAGACAAGGGGCTGCGCGAGACCGCTTTCGGGGTTATGGTCGCTGGGATGATGCAACGCAAGGTTCCTCTCGGCGAGGAAAAGAAAATACTTGACTCCTGTCTGAAAATCGGAGACCAAGCGCTTTTCAGGGTATGTATCCTCAGTCTTGCCAACGGCATGATGGAGCACGGCTCTCCGGGGAAGGAATACCAAAGAGTATTGTTCGTGTGCTCCGATTCCCGGCTTGAGGAACGGGGTATCGGGGGATTTTGCTACGACACTCTCGCGCTTCGGCTGTCCCGTTTCTATGCGCCCGAAAAGAAGCTACGCATCTGCGGGCTTTTTCCCGCCGATCGCACAGAATCTTGTGTCGCTACTCCCTAGCTTGTTGGCTCCAGAAAGCAGGACGACCCCAGAATCGCAGAGAAAATCGGACACACCAAGTAATGGAATTTTATCCTGCTGTAGTCTCCTTTGAGATACGAAAGCGCCGGCTCGGAACAGTCTTTATTGGAGAAAAAATAGGGGGTTCTGGAAGCTGTCAAACAAAGCTTCAAAATTTGCAGATATTGTTGCCCCGGGGCACCATGTTTCGCAAGCCCCATGGCTAACCCATGCACACATTCCCGGCGATATTTTTCTGATAGCGAGAAACATTCTCGAATTTCTCCCGCATATTGCGGGGAGTCTTTCGTCAAGTTCCATCGGCCTTCATCGTATCCGATGGTAAAAACGATTCTGGATGCGATTTCCGGAGTACTGGTAGCAAACAGTCGTAGCTCTGACTCTAGCTTTTTGGATATGGTTTGGTCATCCGATTCGGTAGGAGGGACCCATCTGGTATTCCCGAGGCATCTAGACCTCAACTCTTTCGGCTGGGATTCGCAGAGGAGCCCTGGATTTTCGTAGTTTACGGAAAGGCCATAAGTTCCTTTTCGGGTTTCATGAGCAGTTTGGTTGTAGACTCCGGATTCGCACAGGTCTTTCTCCTGCTTTCCCGGGGACAGCTTTTCGCAAAGTAGGATCGCGTTCTTGAGCAATCTTTGCGGGTTCGCGCGGGAGGGAAGCTCGCGGGAAGGCAGTCCTCTCCCGAAGCCACGGAAACATTCTCGGCGTATAGCGGGCACATCTTCACTCATCTCGTTGCCAGCCCGGACGCAAAGCCCTTGCGCGTCTTCCAGTCTGTCGTCTAAGACGAGCAGTCTGGCGTATTCGTTATAGAAGGTGTAATTGCATATGGCGCTTTCCGGGGGAAGGAGAGATTTCGTGACATATGTCGGGTCACGGAGGATTAATTCCGAAGCGAGATAGTAACCGAGCGTAGTGCATTCCGGCCTGAACCCGGGAGACAGGAAATATATTTCTCTGATCAGGGAAAACCCTTTTTGCAGGCCGTGTTCCAGAATTTCATCCGTTATCCAATCGCGCAGACAGAACAGATCGGAACCGTTGTCGCATGCTTGCGCGATACGCATAGCTGGAAAGCTTAGTTCCAGACTCCGCTTGGTCTGGTACCCGAAGACTATTAGTATCAAAACAAAAAATATCCCCAGCAGTATCCGTTCGCGCGGTATTTTTTGCATATCTTAGGTCCTACATCCCGGCTGTCTTACCCAGTGCCGATTATATGAGTATACTTTGGCTTACTGCATGCACACCACCCCCTATAGATTTTTGGTCGCTTTCTTATCGGTTGCCGGCGTGCTTTTACTATTGACGACAGACTTTCTCCGCGCCCCCGACTCTGATTTCGCTAAAACTATTTTTGAAACTTGCCAAGCAGAATCCGATACCGTTTCCTGCTACGAACGCGAAATACCGACTCTCTATCCAAAGCGTTCCATTAAGGAAGTGTTCGGAGTTGTCCGAGAAGTGCGGACTCTGGACCAGTCTTACCAATTCTGCCATGTGCTGGCGCACAAGCTCGGGGAACGAGTGGTGGAGGAAGATCCGAACCGCTGGCTGGAAGCTATAGCTCTGAATCCCCCGGATGGCTTGTGTTCCAACGGATTCGTTCACGGAGTTATTGGCGGCAGATTCCGGGCGGAAGTCTTGGACGAAGCAACGCTCGCCTCACTGGTTCCCGATTTTTCCCGCGCCTGCGAGCCGCGCCGCGGCTGGAACCCGACGCCGCTCGACCGAGCCATCTGCTATCACGGCATGGGTCACTTGTACGATTTCATCACTGACGCGGATTTGCCGAAGGCGCTCCAGCTGTGCGAGGAGACCGCGCGAAGTCGCGAACCTTACGACTTCCGCCGGGTCTGCCGGGAAGGGGTGTTCATGCAGATTTATCAGCCGCTCGAGCCGGACGACTACTTGATGATTGAGCGCATGGAGGTAAAACCTGCGACAACAACGGTACGTTCCTTTTGTTCGCGTTTTGAGAGAGACGAATACGAAGGAGCGTGTTTGCGAGAGAGCTGGCCGTTTTTTGCGGAGGAAATAAAAAACGGGACGGGAATAAGGGATTTTTGCCAGGGCCAGCCGAACCCAATGGAGACGGACGCATGTTATGAAACCGCCTTCTCTATAGTAGGCAGAATGAATTTGAGCGACGCGCACGCCGCTTCGCGCGCCTGCGATATGACACCTTCGGAAGAGCGCGCGAGGTGTTATTTTTTCGTAAGCAAGGCGGTTTTGGAAGAAGACCGTCGGGCCGCTTCCGAGGCGATTGCTCTTTGCCAAATGGCCGACACAGATACCTCCCAGTCCTGTCTCAAAGACCTCGTTGGGGCCTCCAGTTCCATGTTTATTTCCAACAGTGAAAGTTACCGGGAATTTTGCCAAAAGTTACCCGAGGACTTAAAAAAGGATTGTTCTTACTAGAGAAAGCAATTTTTACAAAGGGTTACCGAAAATTATCACTTTTGCGGTTATATGTTCATTGTCGGGGCTATTTTCCGGAACCGAGACCATAATCCGCATATCGGGGCGCATGTCTGACAGCTTAGCGGGCGATAAAGGACCCAGACCTATATATAATTCGTTTTCTTTGATGAGCTCTTGCCGGCCCAGGACGGCGTTCTTTGATGGGTAGAGGCGTAATCGCACATTTTGTATGCCCGGCCGGTGACGGTCATCAAAGTAGCCGGTGAAACTGCCGGAGGATTCGTCCACGCTTTCCACCACTCCGTACCAAAGGGAAGCCGGAGAGGTGAAGGAGTTTTTTATGGCGGAAATTTCTGTTCTGTATTTTTCCGCGCTGGTGTAGAATTTAGCCGCCAAGATTCCGGCGAAAGTGAGGAAGCCGACCAGGATTACCAAAATGCTTCCGAAAAAAATTTTAAACATACTTTATTGACTCAAGAAATAAATCTCTTTAGCCACGAACCGACCGCCGTCCGCCAAGACGACGACCGTAGAGGGTAGGCCAGGGTGAAATTCCTTTAGGTCAGCGGGCTCGTCCTCGCCCCCGGCCATAATGCCCGGTTCGCCACGCAGAGGCGCGCTTTTTTTAAAGATAGTGCCGGGGGGTAGTCCGACCAGTATCTTAATTTCTTGAGTTGGATCGTAAGGGTCGGTGATATTCAAAGTCAGGCTGTTTGAGGCCAAATTTTCTGCCACGCCCCTTAATCTTAAAATCTGCGGGCCGGCAGGGCTTATGTTTTTCCTTTGGAGATGGTCGCCAAATTGAACAGCCAGCCAGGCTCCAGAGGTCATGGATATAAGGGTTGCCAGCCAAAGAGTTAGGATGGCTTTAGTTGTTCGGGACTCTCTCACAAAGACCGATTCTAACATGTTTCTAATGCTATACTTTCCATTAACACTTACTCTATGTTTCAAAGTCTTGGTTTTTGGAAGATGTTTGTTCCCGTGGCTCTTGCCGCTTTGGTAGCTCTGCCCGGCGTTTTCTACCTGGCCTCGGGCTCCGCTTCCGAAGGGGGCACTTTTTTGGCCTTGCTCTCCGCCGGGATTTTTTTCCTTTGGGGCCTGCTTTTACTGTTCAAGCGCGCCGATTTACCGCACCTGGATGTTTTCGTTCTTGTCGTGCTCTTGTCTTTAATCATCGCCACCATTTTATCCGCTTGGCTTTCCGCCGCCGCCTGGCACTTATCTTGGTTTGGGGCGGATATGGAATTTGGCACCGTTGGCTCTTTTTTGATTTTATCGGCCGTTTTAATCCTGGCTTCTCAAGTCCCCAAAAATCTCTTATGGTTCGTGTGGGGACTCTTTGTGTTTTCCGCTCTCGGTTCGGGAGTGTTCGTGTTGATGAAATTACTTTCCGGCTCCTCGATATCGCAAATTCTCGGGACCCATTGGCCCGATTTTACTTTTTTCATGTCTTCCGCAACCCTCGTCGCCTGCGTGTCCGCGGAGACTTATGGCGGATTGCTGAAAAAAATATTTACTTTTGCCGCCCCGGTTCTTCTGGTCTTCTCTTTCTGGCTCAACTACAAACCGGCCATTTTAGTCTTGGGCGTGGCGGTGCTGGCAGCCGCCGGTCTTCTGTTTTTTTCGGGGCGGGGTAAGAAGCCGTTTTTATCTTTGGTTATAGCCGGCTCGGTTCTGATTTTCGGAATGTTCGGCGGCTACTTGGTTTCTGCGGATAGACCGGCAGAACTGCGGCTGAGCCCCTTCTCTAGCGTTTTTTTGGTGCTGGCGCCCTCCTACTTTTCTTCCTACTCCAATCTTATTTTAGGCACCGGTCCGGGCACTTTTAGCGTGGCCTGGGAACGCTATCGGCCGGTGGAGTTCAATATCGGGCCATACTGGAACATCCCAATCAACAAGGGATACAGCGACCTCCTGACCCTTTTGGTCAGCAATGGGAGTTTGGGGTCCGGCTAGATTTTAGGGATAGGTGTGGCCTTGGG
>JBBTXX010000036.1:0-1788 GCA_038062065.1 Patescibacteria group bacterium | reverse complement strand
AGGGAAACTGCCGGCTCCGCCAAAGAGTCAGCAGCCGATCGAACACGGCGTAACCTCGCCGCTCGTCAACCGTGACTCTCATGATCCACCGTATGTGATGTTCTTGCTAGTTGGTTTGTACCAGTGAGGAGAGGCGCTGTCAAAGGTGCGCAGAGTTGTGCTTGGCTGTTAAAATAAAAAACAGAGTTCATCACATCAATAAAAAACGGGAGAGGTAAATGGAGCAGGAGTTTCATCCTGAGCCGGACCTCTACCCGAGTCCGGCCGAAATCGCCAAGCGCTATGACCAGTTTAATTCGGATAGCTACAACCGGGATCGCTTCTGGTTTGGCCGTGAGTACGAGACCATTTCTCTGTCTCGCGGGTATTTTATGCTCGTGGATGCTAGGAATTATGAAAAGTTAAACCGCTACAAGTGGTCCGCTATGGTTCACTACGGCGATGGAGGGCATGTTGAAAACATATATGCCGTTCGCTGGAAAGTAATTCGTTACGCACGGGACAAAAAGGGTAGAAAAACTCGTGGTTACAAGAGAGTTTTTCTCTACGCACATAGGGAAATCGCCGAAGCTGGCAATGGATTAGTTGTGGATCACAAGAACGGGTTAGGGTTGGACAATCGTGAAGAAAATCTTTACGACGCGACCCACTCGGAAAATGGCTCTAACACTATGTTCCGTTCCCGTACCGTTAACTTCGATTTACCTCGCGGCGTCGAACCTATTTTCAGGCGTAAGCACAATAGGGAAACTGGTAAATCCATAAGACTCTCCGAGATAATCGGCTACCGGGCGGCTGTTATCTGTAAGGGGAAACGGACCCTCTCTCCTAGATTTAAGACCCCGCAGGAAGCCGGAGCTTGGTACATAAAAATCCACGAGGAGAAGTATTCCCATCGCTCTTGGCTTAAGTCGGATAGAGGTAATGTGCCCAAATTTCCTCCTCTTGTCGCAAGGGAAACGAAAGGAGTATCTGAAGATAATATCCCCTTCTAAAACACCGCGCTCACGGAGTGAGCGCGGTGTGATTTTTTATGTTTGAATAGCGCGCATGCAGAAATTCGGTTTTTCCATAGTTAAACAATTGGGAAATGGTTTGGGGCGAGCGGGAGTCATAAATACCCCAAACGGGAAAGTTGAAACTCCGGCGTTTATTGCTGTTGGTACAGCCGCTTCGGTCAAATCTCTTTCTCCAGAACAGGTAAGGGAAGCGGGAGCACAGGCGGTTCTTTCTAATACCTACCACCTGTATCTTCGTCCGGGTTCGGAAATAGTTAAAAAAGCTGGAGGCCTGTCTAAATTTATGAATTGGAATGGGCCGACCTTTACGGATTCCGGCGGGTTCCAAGTTTTTTCGCTAGGCGCGGCATTTGGTAAGGGGATTTCTAAGTTTAAGAAACACGTTCGCTCTGCTGAGCTCAGTGTCTTGGTCGCCGACGCAAAAGAAGAGTACATTCGCTCTGCTGAGCTCAGTACCTCGGTCGCTGACGCTTCCTCGGAGCATGCGGCGCTTGTCTCAATTGATGAAGACGGGGTTACTTTCCGTTCCCACATAGACGGAACAGAGCACCGCCTGACACCCGAGAAATCTATGGAAATTCAGCACGACCTTGGCGCGGATATAATTTTCGCTTTTGATGAATGTACTTCGCCAGATGAGTCCAAGGAGTATCAAAGGGAAGCCATGGACAGAACTCATCGCTGGGCTGCGAGAAGCTTGGCGCGTCACAAAGAGTTAGGAGGGGAGCAAGCTCTTATGGGTATTGTGCAGGGTGGGCGATATCAAGAT
>JBBTXX010000035.1:0-5160 GCA_038062065.1 Patescibacteria group bacterium | reverse complement strand
TGCGGACGCCGGGTTCGCCGAAAGAAAAGGAGCCAAACCACCCTCCGCTCCGACTACTACCAATTCTCCCGAACCAGGCGCCTGAATAGGAGCTAGGATATAATCTCCTGGCCATGCCCCCCGCCCAGAATCCAAATCCACCGGAAGATTTTTCTTCTGCGCGGCTGAATATAGAAAAAACCGTCTCCCCAGTGGCCCCGAAGCCGGAGCCCACTCCCTCCCAACCTGAACCTGTAGCGCCAATCTTTAAACCGGTAGCTACCCCGGAGAGCCCTACCATACCGACCATAAGAACCCTCCAGAACGACCTGGCGGAAAGACTCCGAACCGGGAGTATTACTTTATCTAAAATGGTTTCCGCTTCCGGTCTGCGACGGGAAGGCGCAGAAGTCCCGAAAGACACACCCCGCTCGCGTTTCTTCCCGGTTTTTATTGTCCTAGGAAGTCTGGGTTTGATTATTCTCGGAGTTTTTATAATCTACGCCGCCAAGCTTTTAACCACCGCCCCGGAACCGCCACCTTCCTCTATCGCCCCACCACTTATAGAAACCGACTCCTCTTCTAATGTAGTCTTGCCTCCCTTGGACGACCCGCGCCGGAACGCCGCCCGCATAGCTTATCTGCGCAACTCCACGACCGGCAGTCTCGGCGCCATTACAGCTCTCCGATTTTTTGCAGACGGCTCAACTACAACTCCCATAACCGCCGAAGAATTTCTTTCGGCGGTAGGCGGACGGGCTCCGGACTCTTTGCTCCGGGCTCTTTCGCCGGCCTTCGCCTCCGGCATACACCTTTTCGGAGAAAATCAGTTCTATCTTATTTTCCAAGTAGAAAACCGGGATCAGGTTTTTGCAGGCATGCTGGATTGGGAAAGAATTATGGCGGATTCTCTCGGTCCGGTCTTCCACCCGGCCAGAGACTTCGGTAAAGAAGGGGAGGACACCGTGGTTACACCCCTAACTTTTGAAGACGCCGTCATAAGAAACCGGGACGCAAGAGTCATAAAAGGACAGGGGGGTAAGCCGGTTCTGGTCTGGGGCTTCGCGGACAACCGGACTCTCATAATTACCGGCAGTTCGGACACATTCACGGAATTACTAATCCGTCTTTATCGCATCGGTTCCGCCTCTTAATTCGTGCTATTATCTATCCCTATGAAACCCGAGTGGACAGAATATAAAAATAAAATTAATGCAGAATTGGCCCTGGTAGAGAGTGAATTAAAAAGCGTAGGCCAGAGAAAACCCGGGAATCCCAAGGACTGGGAAGCAACCCCTGGGAATCTGGATGTCTCCACGGCGGATGTGAATAGCGCCGCAGATAGGATTGAAGAATACGAGGACAACACCGCCATACTCAAACAACTGGAAATTCGTTACAACGAACTGAAAGACGCCCTGAAGAAAATGGAGGATGGAACCTACGGCATATGCGAAGTTTCCGGCGAAGAAATTGAAGCCGACCGGCTGGAAGCCAACCCGGCCAGCAAAACTTGTAAGGCCCATATGTAAAGTTATAAATAAGGTGGCCACCAAGCACTTCGCTAGAGTTTTTACCGCCCAGACCGAAGGCATAGACGGACACATAGTGTCGGTGGAAACAGACCTGGCGAGAGGTCTGTACTCCTTTTCGGTAGTGGGGTTACCGGATAAGGCGGTGGAAGAAGCCCGGGACCGGCTTTCTGCAGCCATAAAACACTCCGGTTTTCCTTCGCCGAAAAGCCACAACCGTAAAGTCGTGATTTCTCTGGCGCCCGCCTCTCTTAAAAAAGAAGGTTCCCATTTTGATTTGCCCATGGCACTTGCCTACCTCCTGGCTTCTGAAGACATAAATTTTGAACCTAAAAAATCTTCTTTTCTCGGAGAGTTGGGATTGGACGGTACTTTGCGTAGAGTCAAAGGGGTTTTAGCGCTGACCAGAGCGGCCAAAGAAGCCGGTTTTGAGAAAATATTTTTACCCAAAGAAAATGCAGAGGAAGCGGCTCTAGTCGGGGGTATAGAAATATATGGAGCCGAAAGTCTTTTGGAAGTAGTTGAACACCTGGATGAGAAAAAAATGGAGGGTAAGAAAAAATCTGGAAAAAAGATAGACAAAACTCCGCGTACAAAAATAAAAAATGACGAAGTAGCCGGAATGAATCTCTCCGACATACGCGGGCAAGCTTCCGCCAAAAGGGGACTGGAAATTGCCGCTGCCGGCCGCCACAATATCGCCCTCTACGGCCCGGCGGGTACGGGTAAAACTATGCTGGCTCGCGCGGCTTCCTCAATTTTACCTCCGCTTTCCGAAGAAGAAGCTTTGGAAGTAACCGCCATACATTCTGTGGCCGGGGCTCTGGATGGAACATACATTTCCAATCCTCCTTTCCGTTCTCCGCACCACACCGCTTCCTATGTATCTGTGGTCGGCGGGGGAAGTACACCAAGACCCGGAGAAGTGACCCTCGCCCACCGGGGAGTTTTGTTTTTGGATGAATTCCCGGAATTTGAAAGAAGAGTTATTGAAACTTTGCGCCAACCATTGGAAGAAAATGTGGTTACAGTGTCTCGCGCCAAAGGCACTTACCGTTTCCCGGCGAACTTCATGCTCATTGCCGCCATGAATCCTTGCCCTTGTGGAAATTACGGAACCACCAAAAGATGTATCTGCACACCCGGAGATATGGCCCGGTATCAGAGAAAACTTTCCGGCCCCATAGTAGACAGAATTGATATGTGGTTGGAAGTCCCGCTCATACCGCACACCGATCTGCTCGGTAAAAAAGGTGGGGAGGAAAGTTCTTCGGTTTTGGAAAGAGTGAGTAGGGCCAGAAACATACAAGAAAAAAGATACGGAGAAACAGCCAAAACTAATAGCGATTTGTCCGCTAGAGAATTAGAAAAGTTAGAACTCGGAGAAAAAGTTAAAGACACTCTAATCCAAAGCGCGGCTCGGCTAGCGCTCTCGCCGCGCGCCACTCACCGGGTGATGAAACTCTCCCGCACCATCGCAGACTTAGCTGGTTCAGAAATTATAGAGCTCCCGCATTTACTGGAAGCGCTTCAATACAGACCGAAAATTAATACTTAGAACGGATTGGCCGCACCGCGGACTTCAGATTAATAAGTAGACGCCAATAAACATAATTACGGCACCAAAAATTTTTTTACCGACGGCTTCCTTCGAGGTGTCTTCCTTGAAGATATTTGGAAAAATTAGGGTTAAAACCAGTCCCATGGCAATAGAGTAAAAAGACTGCGCCTGCATAACAACGGAGACAAGCCCAGCAGAAGAAGCCAGAGAAAGGGCTTTTTTGCCTAAAATTTGACCTACGAGATCTAAGAAGTTGTTTAGAGTAAACCAACTGTACTTAGAAAAATTTGCCCCTCTTAAACCGCTTAAAATCTCTCTCCTAACACCAGGGAAAAATAGCAGTGGTAAACCTGCCAGTGCGGAACCAAGTGCATCAAATACCACAAAATCTGAAAAGGGCATCTTATCCAAAACATTATCGCTAACAAGAAAAATCAACGTCCACATTAAAATAGCAATGAGAATCCAGCCTATCCCCTTAGTCACCGACATTCCAGAGCTTGTTTTATCTACAGAAATGATAACAGCGCCAATTAAAACTAGAAGAAACGCTAGTAAGTCCAAGCTGGTGATAGTCTGTCCGAGAAATAGAAAGCCTAAAACTAAGGTAAATACCGGAATCATCTTAAATAAGACGACCAACTTTGAAGTTTCCCCTTCCTGCAAGGCTTTGGCATAAAAACCGTAAGAATATATTAGAAGTGCACCCAGACCGATTGGAACAAGCGCTATTTGAGAAATGTTTGGAAACCCAAAATACAAAACAAGTACCGGGACAAAAATCCATCCTGTTATGGTAGAGAAAAATAAAAAGTCCCAAATACCTCTAACCTTTCTCTCTACAGAATCCTGATCTACATAGTTAGACGCCGCCCAAAAAAGAGGGGCGAGAAGGGCAAAGAAAATCCAACTCATAATCTAAAACGGGTTGGCGGCTCCGCGGACTTCAAAGTGAAGGTGGGTGCCGGTCGCCTTACCGCTTGCCCCCATGTAGCCGATGACTTGCCCCTGCACAATGCTCTCGCCAATTTCTACGATGGAAGACTGGAGGTGGGAGTAGAGAGTTTGGGTGCCGTTCGCGTGAGTTATGACCACATAGTTGCCATAGCCACCGTTCCAACCAGAGTTTTTGGAAACTATAACCGAACCGGCGGCAGAAGCCAGAATGGGTGCGCCGTAATAAGAAGCGATGTCTATGCCGTTATATCCGTGCAGGCCTTGAGTTTTAACTCCGCCCAAAACCGGCCGTAGGTAATATCCTTGGTACACCGGCCCACTACCACCACGATAAGGACTAGCCCCGGTAGAAGCCTTGGGTATAGCGATTTCTCCGTCCGGCACGATTATTTCCGTCCCGACAGCGAGAGGCGAGCCGGACAAGAGGTCGTTATAATGTGCAATTTCTTCCGCGTCCGCTTTGTACTTCTTAGCAATGGAAGAAGGGGTGTCGCCCTTCACAACCACATGCTTCACTCCGGAAATTGGAAGAATGGTAAGCATTTGGCCTTCCTTCAGAGTCCGTGTAGTTAGACTGTTGGCCCAGACAATAGTGTTTGGAGTAACCCCGAAAAGCACCGCCACACCGTTTAGAGTGTCACCCTTTCTAACCACATAAAGACTTATGGTGCCCTCGGATGCACTTTCAGAAACATCCGCCAAGGTCCCGGAAGGTCCGTCTTCGGAGAGTAGGGCGGAACCATCCACTATAGTTATGCCGCCCCCACCCTTAGCCGGATTCGGGTCTACATTAACCGCACCCTGAAGAAGAGCCATGACTTGGGAATTAACTGTGCGTTCAGTCGTGGTTATAGTCTGCCCAACTCCTAGGAACTGACCCAATATAGAAAAAACTCCGGCATGAACCGAGAACGGCGAGAGAACCGGTAGAAACGCAAAAATAGCCACAAGAATGCCCCCGCGAACACGGGAAGAAGGATGGAAGTATGTCGCCGACGCCCCCAAATCCTTACTTTCTATAAGTTGGCGCGGGTCACGAGGTTTAGTAACTATACTTTTCTAAGGTTAAAATCCTTCGGTATCTTTGAACTATATGCCTAACTAGAGCCATATAATTCCAATCAATCGTGC
>JBBTXX010000034.1:0-4574 GCA_038062065.1 Patescibacteria group bacterium | reverse complement strand
TCAATACCTCGTGCGAGTTCTCTAACGGGGCTTACTCAGTCCCCCGTAAGCAAAAAAAGTTAAACCGAGAGCGACAGCGTCCATCTCGTCATCCAGCATTTTCTTTTTAGGCAGAGTAATCAGTAGTGGAAGCATGCGTGCGATTCTGGTTTTGTCGCTCCGACCGTCTCCAGTCACAGCACTTTTTACCTGGAGCGGAGTGAATTCCATAACCGGCACACGGTTTTTAGCCGCTTCGTAAAGTATTACGCCGCGCGCTTCGGAAACACGCATGCCGGTTTTTTGGTTTTTTTCCATAAACAAACTTTCTATAGCCATAGCTTCTGGCTGGAACTTTTTTATTGTCTCGGCAACCTCCTTTCCTACCAGAAGCAATCTGTCCCCAAAATCTTTCTGTCGGTCCGTGATGAGACAGGAAGAGTACACCAGGATTTCTTTATTGGATTTTTTCTCTATGACCGCGAGCCCCATGCGGTCATAACCCGGGTCGATGGCTAAAACGCGCATCCCGTTAGAAATAGGGCGCGGGCTGTCTGCTCGTCCCTAGTTGTTTATTTTGGTAGTTTTTATATTTCATATACTCTATTTTATACAATAGCGTCCACTATTTCTAACGGGACGCATGTCAGGCAGTCTTGGCGTTATCGGTCACTGTTTGCACATCGTCTAAATCTTCAAGCTCGTTTATAAGTAGAGAAAGTTTTTCCGTTTCGGTTGCGCCTATCTCAACCGGAGTAGAGGCCACCCAACCCTCTGGGCCTTTTTCAAAGGCCCAGGTCACGGAACCAATAGCTCCCAGAGTCCCGCCGTTTAGACTTAACTTATGTTTAATTTCCTGCGCGGTTTTACTGCGATTATCCGAAAGCGTTTCAATAATTAAACCGACCCCACCGGGGCCGTAGGCCTCGTAAGTTATGGGCTCTAGTTCGCCACTTTCTCCTCCTGTACCTTTTTTAATAGCGCGTTCAATATTTTCGTTCGGCATATTTTCTCCGCGGGCTTTTGTGATAGCAGCTCGAAGTCCAGGCGCAGAAATGTCTCCGCCTGCCTTTTTAGATTCCATGGAAATGAGTCTCGCGTACTTAGTAAAAACCTTACTCCTCTTTGCGTCAGTCACCCCCTTCTGACGCTTTATTTGCGTCCACTTATTATGTCCGGCCATCCCGTTAGAAGCAGGCCCCGTTAGAAATTTCGCATTCTATGGAATGTAGACTTCTAACTTTTCTGCTACTTTGATTATTAATTTGGTATGTCATATCTAGCTGAAATTTCCTACGGGGCAGGACGCGGGTTGTAAATCCGCCCCACTGTTATGAATACTATTTATAAATTTGACCTTTAGTGACATTTATTTATTAGTGTCCGCTGCTTCTAACGGGACCATATTAAAACAGGTTTGGTTTTGGTTTTTTAACGCCACCCCTTCTTACATGTTCTTCTCCGCTTTGGGTTACCACCCGGCCGCGCGGGGTGCGCTCAATTAAACCAAGACGCATCAGGTACGGCTCATGCACATCTTCTACGGTAGAAGTTTCCTCCGCCAGTGCCGCCGCAATGGTGGAGAGGCCAACCGGCCCCCCGTTAAATTTCTCCACAATAGTTTCTAAAATGCGCCGATCGGAAGAATTGAGCCCTAGTTCATCCACTTCAAGCAAAGACAAGGTTTCGGCCACTGCTTTCTCGTCAAACATTTTTTTACCCACATGTGCGTAATCTCTTACTCTCTTCAGTATAAAATTGGCGGCTCGCGGAGTGGCTCGGCTTCTTTTTGCGATAGCCCGGATAGCTTCAGGGGCAGATTTTATTTTAAGAACTTTGGCGGAGCGCTCCAATATTTTTTCTATCTCTTGGTCACTGTAGAATTCCAGACGGAAGGTGCCGCCAGAGAAGCGGGAGCGGAGCGGAGCGGAAAGCATGGCCATTTTGGTGGTGGCGGCGACCAGAGTGAAGGGAGGTAATTCCAGCTGGATAGTGCGCGCGGAAGGACCTTTGCCGATGATGATATCTAGCTTCCCAGACTCCATGGCCGGGTAGAGTATTTCTTCTATGGATTTATTAAGACGGTGTATCTCGTCTATAAACAGGACATCTTTAGGGGAGAGGTTGGTGAGGATGGAGGCCAGGTCGCCGACTTTTTCTATGGCGGCACCGGAGGTTATTTTAATCTGGGAACCAGTTTCCTTGGCTATAAGGTGTGCCAAGGTGGTTTTTCCCAAACCCGGAGGGCCGTAAAAAAGAATATGTTCCGGGGCGTGTCCGCGGGACTTGGCAGCAGAGAGAAGAATACGCAGGTTTTCTTTAATTCTTTCCTGCCCGACATATTCTCCCCAAGAAGAAGGGCGCAGCTCTTCCAGTACTGCCTGTTCCAAGACTTCCGGCTGTGGCTCTTTGTCCGGGCTCTGCTTCTTTGGTTTTATTGACATTATATTTCTTTTGTGCTAGACTCTTTTCGTAAGCAATCGTTCGGACCTCTTCGGTTAAGAAAAACCGGAGCCGTAGCTTGAAAAGGATTGTACACAGTACCGCCCATATGAGGAATAGGGCGGGCTTTTGTTTGTCCAACGTATGATTCTCTAAGGAATCATGTTCTTCGGAATGTGCTGGCGAGCCTCCGGAGGATGCTCTGGTTCCCTGGTTTACCTGGGGGTGACTGGAGCTCTCCTTCTCGTCTTGCTTAACTTTTTATAACCATAGAAAGTATTCCTTAGAGAATCATCTGCTGGACCCAAACCCGTCTTTTCCTATGCTACTCAGGGCAATACAAACTGCCTAGCTTCCCCTGTTTAAGAAAAAGATTTGTAATGTTAGCGCCCGGTTCTCCAGGCTGGTTTCTTTTAAGAAAGGTCCGCTACTCTTCCTAATTCTTCAAGAGTGGTTACTCCCTTTAGTACTTTAGCAATACCATCTTCCGCGATGGTTGCGATATTTTGTTCTTCTGCGGCTTTATTTATCTCTCTTTCACTCGGATTACTTTGGATGGCACCGTCTACTTTTTCTGTCATACGGATAGCTTCAAATATTCCGATGCGTCCCCGATAACCC
The DNA here is from genome assembly GCA_038062065.1 of Patescibacteria group bacterium. Taxonomy (GTDB): domain Bacteria; phylum Patescibacteriota; class Minisyncoccia; order Phycocordibacterales; family JAKFXT01; genus JBBTXX01. Next base: position 1,532 of record JBBTXX010000034.1, on the reverse strand, counting down.
AGACCCCCACACTCTTCGCAGTTACCCGGCACCCACATTTTTTCTTTTTGAATATCAGAGAGCCGGTTGCCCGCGCGGGAAACTACTTTCTCAATGATTTCTTTTGCTCTGCCCTCAATGGCAATTTCCTTTTTACATTTAAAACACAGCTTACGCACCAGTCTTTGGGCCAGGGCCAAATTTACGGCGGAACTCATAACTCTTGGGTTAACCCCAAGGTCTATTAATCGCGGGAAAGAGCCGGCGGCGGAGTTGGTGTGAAGGGTGGAAAGTACCAAGTGTCCGGTTAAAGATGCGTTAACCGAAATCTCGGCTGTTTCTGCGTCCCGTATTTCACCGACCATGATGATGTCCGGGTCTTGGCGGAGCGCGGAACGCAGACCTTCGGCGAAAGTGTAGTCTTTGCCCTTGGTTTGGGTCTGCACCACGCCTTCTAAATGGTATTCAATCGGGTCCTCAATGGTGATTATTTTTACTCCAGGGTCGTTAATTTTCCGTAGACACGCATACAGGGTGGTCGTCTTACCGCTTCCAGTCGGACCGGTATTCAAAATCATACCGTTAGGTTTCTTTATTTCCCTTTCTATAAGTTGGAGAAGATTGTCGGACATACCAAGTTCTTCCAGGGGTACTTCTATGGTTTCTGGGTTAAGAAGACGGAGGACAATAGATTCACTGTAAGCTCCGGGGAGCAGTGAGACTCGGATTTCCATGTCTTTATCTGGCTCACCATTTTTCCCGGGGAGTTTAATGCTGAAACGTCCGTCTTGGGGAGTATTTTTTAAGTTGAGTTTCAATCCGGAGATGAGTTTTATACGCGAGAGAAGTAGCTGATAGGTCGGTGCGTCAAAGTTGGTTACATCCGCTAAGACTCCGTCTAACCGGTAACGCAGGCGAACCCCGGTTTCCTCGGGTTCAAAATGTACATCCGAAGCGTTGACTGCGATAGCGCCAGCCAGAACTATTTCAAAAGTTCTGGAAGTCCGGAAACTCTTTTTTTCTTTAAGAGTTTTTTCCACCAGAGCCGACACGTCAGGTATCTTTTTTACCAAAGCCACAGTTTCTCTAACTTCCCGGTCGGATATATCCAAAATTCCACCCTCTACTCCACTGGCGTAAGAAAGTTCCCGGTAGCGCTCCAGTGCCCGCCCGAGCCCGCCGGAGGTAGTCATAAATATTTCTAGAATATATCCGGCTTCCCTCAATTCCTTAAATTTTTTGTCTGCCAGTTCTTTTTTTGGAGAAATGGCGGCAATTTTCAGTTTCTTGCCGGCCATATCAAATACCACTACCTCCGCCTCTCTAGCTTCTTCTTCCGGAATCAGTTTTAGGGCGTCGGTATTGATCGGCGTTCTGGTCAGATCTGCGTAAGCGAGGCCGTATCGTTCGGAAAGTAGTTTAGCCAGGTCCTCCTCTTCTTTAAGGCGTAGTTCTTGTAGGCGCTTATTTTGTTTATCCTCGTCAAAATGAACAGTCATCGAGGCAATTGTAGCGCGGTATTAAGCCACCGAATAGGACGAAGGGGGAGTCTC
>JBBTXX010000033.1:0-16488 GCA_038062065.1 Patescibacteria group bacterium | reverse complement strand
GGTGTAGAAGTTTTAATCCACCAAATTTCTTCACATTTAAATCTCAACTCCTCCAGTCTTTTCCAGGGGGCCGCTTTATATTACGCACGATATCGTCGTCAGTATTCTCCCAAGATTTTTACCGACATAGTTTCTTTTTATGGACTTAATGGTAAGGGTCGTCTGCTTGATCTTGGATGTGGTACTGGGGAACTTACTTTACCCCTCTCTCCTTATTTCCTGGATGCGGTAGGGGTTGACCCTAGTGCCGACATGCTATTCCAAGCAAAGGGACGCCAAAAAAGAGAAAAAAACTCGAACATTCACTGGGTCCAAGGTCGAGCCGAAGATATTAAAAAAACAATTGCTCCTGTTCGGCTTGTAACCTCCGGAGCTTCGTTTCACTGGATGGACCAATCAGTTGTTCTAAACAAGGCTTATTCTGTTTTGGAAAATGCTGGGGGTATGGTTATTATTGCGGACCCGTCTCCCGTCCGAGGTAAAGATAAGAAGGAGGACTGGAAAGTTAAGAGACAAAAAATCATAGAAAAATATCTTGGTTTGGATAGACGCGCTGGAGACTATTTGCACAAAAATTTTATTCCAGAAAAAAGACCATTTGCAGAACTCATTAAAGAATCCCCTTTTCGGGTCTTCGAGTTTGAAAATTATAAATACACGACTGAAAGAAGCATTGACGATATAATCGGGTTCCTTTACTCCACCTCCTACGCCAGCAGGCGTCTATTTGGAGATAGTGTCGATGATTTTGAGAAAGAAATGAGACAAGAACTTTCGGGTTTAGTGCCCAAGGGAATTTTTATTGAAGAAGGGAATACGGAAATGTTTCTACTAAGAAAGTAGATTTAAAGCGGCAAATCAAAAGCAAAGAGTCCGGCTCCGGTTAAGGCTAGTGACAGGGAAGCGGCCAAAGTCATGACATAAAAAAGGGCAGCTTCATTGCCTATAACCTTACCGAAAATTCTCATTTTTAAATTAGCGATGGAAAACAAAGCTATGATAATAGCGGCGATTTGGGTATAGAGGCCCACAATTAGGAGTAAGGCAGTGATTATCTCTAAGCTTCCAATAAAAGTAATCCAAGCCAGAGGAGAACCGAAGAAAAACGGCACTTTTTGTATCTGTTCCGCCAGCATCCCTTTCTCTTTGCCGAGCGCTCGCAGGCCTCGGTACAAAAATGCTCCACCCAAGAAGACGCGAATAATTGTCGGAGCAAAAAATGACAAAACCAAAAGCTCCGGAATGGGGTTTAACATACCCGAATTCTACAATTCCGTGTCCGTATTAACAAACCGTCGATGTTAACACTCTCATACCCTGAATCTTACGATATATCGTAAGATTCAGGGTATGACCCATATATCTAAGCGTAAATTAAAATCTGGCATCGGAGCCAAGTTGGACAGAAACTTATCTGCGTTTCTCTCTTACGGTAACTCTAGTCGCAGGGCCGCTGTTCTGAAGGAATTTTTGACGACTACCGAGAGAATTATGTTAGGCAAGCGTCTTTTTATACTTGTTTTGCTAAAGCGAGGAGCGTCCGTATACGAAATAGAAAAGCTACTTGGAATCAGTCCTTCTACGGTGGCTAGATTCAATTTAAAATTTGAACAGGGAAGTTTTGCCGGCGCTTCTAAATCCGTCGAGACTCTCTTTCTACAAAAAGGCTTGGGGAAAATCTTGAGGGATTTAGAGACTTTGTTCTCCATACCATTTAAGGCGAGAAAAATGTCTTTCAGACAACTGATTTCCGAGATAGAAAATTCTTAAGATTCGTTTCTTACGATATATCGTAAGAAACGAAAAGTAATGAAACGGATGAGATTCCGTTACTCGCGCTGGCCATACGGGAGTTAGTAAGTCGCGCCAGCGGCCGTCTCTTTATTTAAGTCTAAAAGTTTTATAACCTCCCTCTGATTTCTCCATAGTGGGTCAGAATAATTAAGAAAGACGCGCCACTCCGGTTTGTAGAAGTCTTTGTCGTTTTTGTATTTCTCCACACATTTATTGTATCCGGAGCGTTCTGTCACGAAATTTATACACTCCTGCGGTAGGCGGTCTGTGTCCGGGGAGGTAGGTACACTACAGGTCCCTAGTCCTCGCACATAACTCAAGCACTGATCCGACAGGGCGTTCGGAGGTTTGGGTAATTCTTCATCTTCAATTCTTGGGCACTGGAGGGAGATAGAAGGTTGGAAGTTCTGGAATTGTTCAAAGTAACCAGAACACTTATTTACCCGAAAAGAATATCCGACCGGGGAGCGCCCGCTGTTTACATATATGGTGTCGCTCGGGTTTACGAAAATAGGATCCTTCTCATTTACTTGGTTTGTGAAGGGTAGGGGCACACCTTCCGGAATGGCCGCGCCTCGCCCGCTGGCGGTACTTCGCAGTTCAAAGCCGGTTAGGAGTATATTTTTGGGAGCCCGTGGGGAAATGCGGATACGGAGATATTCGTTGTCTGCTTTGAGAGCTCCGCCGGCGGTGCCGGTTTCCAGAGCGAAGTTACCACCGAGAGGGGAGGTAAAGTCGCTACCTCCAAAATCACTACCGAAGCCACCCTCAACGCCGGGAGGCGGAGGCAAAGAGAAGCGGGGTATTACCGGTACGAAAGAAAATAACCCGAATTTGGAACTTGATGTGGCAGAGGAGGTTTCTGCTCCGGTCCCGGCTCTAGCGGCAAACTTAGCCGGTCCGCCGGAGAGGTACCAAAGCCCGAATAAAACTGCGAGTGCAAGTAGGGCAAAGGTGAACAGGTCCAGTCCTTCAGGTTTTCTTTCTTCAGCCATATTCGGATTCTACTACGATATGGGGCAAGCCATAAGAGCCTTCTCGTATCCAAGTTTTTTCAGCTCTTCCTTAGCTACACCAGCATCATCCCAGGGAGTTTTCTTTCCTTTGACGCCCATAATGTAAGGATCGGTACCTTTCCCGGTAATTAGGACGGCATCTCCAGTGCGGGCGCGCAGGAAGGCCGCCCGCATGGCGGCGCGCCGGTCCAGCACAACTTCTACTCTGGGATTCTTAATACCCTCTCTTATATCTTTAACTATCTGCTCGGGGTCTTCGTCATAAGGATCTTCGTCGGTCATGATTATTTCTCCGCAGAACTTATCCGCAATTTCGCCCATAGCTTTTCTTTTCCATCGGTCCCGACCGCCACCGGTGCCGGAGAGTAGGCAAATGGTATTTCGGCCTTCATAAACTTTATAAATGCTGGTCAGTGAGCCTGGGGTGTGGGCGTAATCCACCACCACTTCAAAAGGTTGTCCCATTTCTACCTTTTCCATTCTTCCACGGACTCCTTTAAATGCAGAAACTGCTTTTACAACGGAATCTTCGGAAATTCCGGCGGCTTTGGCTGCCAAAGCCGCCGCCAGAATATTTCTTACATTAAATTCTCCAGGCAAAGGGGAGCTTATTTTTTTACTAAATAGAGTGAAATGGCTACCGGAAGGAGATGTGGTTAGAGGCTCTGCATTTTTAAGTTTGAACTCTTTGGTCTCTTCTACATCAAGAGCTCGGAATCTAACAGCTTCTTTATCATCTCCATTCAAAACCAGAACTTTATTTTTCTTCCCGTTGTTTTTAAGGAGAGAAACTATGCCGAATTTGGCTTGCAAATATTTTTCATATCCCCCGTGAGATTCAATATGTTCCGGCTCAATACCGGTTACGACTACGACGTCCGGGTAGAAAAAGCGGTCACGAAAAAGAATGTGTCCTTCGGAACTAGCTTCTAAAACAGCATGAGTCGCCCCCTTGGCTACAGCTTCTCCTAAAAACTTAGCGAAAAAGAATCGTCCAGGCATGGTCATTTTATAGAGGTTGGGACGACTTTCCTTGCCTATAGCAAAGCGCACCGTACTGCCGACCGCTACCTTTTTTCCAGCGGAGACGAGTATGTCTGCGACGATTTCGGTAGTAGTGGTTTTACCCTTAGTGCCGGTCACTGCGATGACAAAAAGTTTTTTAGCGGGGAAGCCGTAGATTAGATTACTCACAAACGCTAAGGCGTAATGATAGAAAGGTTGGAAAAACCTAAAAATATCTTTGGGTATAAACTTTCTTATAAAATCCAGGATTGGTTGCATCTATTTTTTCCCGAGTAGTCGCAGGGCTTCTGTAATCCGTTTGCTGACCCCGACAATTTCTGCCGGAATTTTTTTCAGCGCTTCGCGTGCCTCTCGCTCGCTGTAACCAAGAGCGGTCAACCCTTCAACCGCGTCTCCATCGTGGTGAGGCCTTTCGGAACCTTTAGCTATGGCGCCTACCTTACCCTCTAGCTCCCGGACTATTTTTTCTGCTGTTTTCCGGCCGATACCCGAAGCCTTGGTTAGATATTCCGGATCGTCCAAGGCCACAGCTTGCCGGATAGTTTCCGGGTTAGCAGCAGAGAGTATGGCGAGAGCGGACTTAGGGCCTATGCCGGGAATGGTTATAAGTAACTCAAAAAATTCCAATTCGTCTTTTTCTACAAAGCCATATAGATCATGAGAGTCTTCTCGTACGGAGAGATGTGTCCGGACGATAACCTCCTGGTTCAGCTGTTTTTTCAGTTCGACCAGAGTTTCAGAAGTCATGCGTACTTGGTAACCCACTCCATTTACAGAAATGACGGCTTCTCCTGGGTTAATCTCAAGCAGGGTACCTTCCAAGCGGGTAATCATGACCACATGATACTACATGGAAATTTGCTTTCGTCTCTCTCCTACGCTAGGATGCTCGCCATGCCAATCATTGCTTCTGCCAAGAAAGCTCTGCGCGCTTCCAAAAGAAAGCGTGTTTATAACATTCGCCGCAAAGATGCTATGTCCTTTGCCGTTAAAGCTGTGCGCAAGGCCATAGCCGCTAAAGATGAGAAGAAAGCCCTAACTCTCCTACCAGTTGCTTTTAAGGCTTTGGACAAGGCCTCCAAGACTAAATATGTAAAGAAGAACACCGCCAATCGTTTGAAAAGCCGTCTTGCAAAAGCAGTTGCTAAAATAAAATAGTTTTCAGTCAAAACCTGCATAGTGCGATATATCGCACTATATTCTCCCGGTTTAATTACGGCGCGGTCTTTTTGTTTTTTCTAAATGAGCACTTTGTTATACTTGAACTGTGGCTAAAGAATCCTTTCCTAACTCGGGTGACGAAAAAGAGAGGCCAAATCGACGCGAGTTTTTGCGTGGCTTAGCAATGGCTGGCGCGGCCGGTATTGCGGGCGCGGCAGGGTCTTCTCTGGAGAGAAAAGTTCAATCCGCTTTAGCTGACTCTCCCGCTTTTGAGGAGCCGCCGGCCAACCCCGCTCAAGAGGAAATAAACCGTCTGCATGGGGTATATGAGATGTCGGTAAGAGAAGGTAATCCGAAGGTTATTGAATTGGCCGAGAGGCTACAGAGGGTATATTCGGAAGAATTAGGTGGGTTGAACCAACTTCTCGAAGATCTAAAAGATTGGGCTATATCCGCTCCCGAAGACGCAGGTTTTCAGGCCTTAATACAAAAAGAAGTTGTCCTAAATACCACTAGGGCGGAGTATCTAAATAAAATGCTAGAAAGTTTGAGCGGAGCACTTAACAAAATCAGCAAGGGTCCTAATGAGAATTCTCCCGTAATGCCCAAATCAGATAGGCCAACTTGATTAGGTTTTTACATGTTTCCTCGGCCGGACGCAGGGCTATCGAACTCCTCGGAAACCCCTCGGTTTTCCGACGGGCTTCGCCCTGCCTTCCGCCACGGGGAAACTCCCTTTCCCCCGACCCCCTTCCCCGGTTCGATTCCGACCTAGTCTCCTCGGCCGGAATCGAACCGGCATCACCTCCTTCGCCCCCAACACGCTTTTTATTTTGTGCTTTCAGCGGGAATCGAACCCACATTTCTTCCTTCGGAGGGAAGTGTCCTATCCATTGGACGATGAAAGCGTGACGGGGCGAGGAGGAAGTATCCTACTATGTCCCGTAGTCAGTTTGCTGAACTACTAAGGTCCATTGCCTGCCTGCCGTCAGGCAGGAACGACGAGGAGTTTATTTGTGTTCAATTTCTACCGAGAACCTTAGCTTAGCTAGTCCTCTCGGCAGGAATCGAACCTGCATTACAAGCTCCGCAAGCTTGTGTCCTATCCATTGAACGACGAGAGGTTGAGCCGCAATTTACTTTGTTTTTAGAGCTAAGTCCACTTCCTTTCTAAAGACCCAACCTCTCCGCCAGCTGGTACAGGACCGGCTCTACATGTTCGCTCTCATTTAAAAAATCCGAGAGAATGTCGCGGATAACTTCCGGGTCCTCTTCCCCAAGCGGGATAATGATTAGAGGTATGAAAGAGCGTTTGGAGACCAGAAGTAGGCGGTTGCCCAGATGTCCTCCGGTTAAGGCGAAAGAGGAAAGAGAACTATACGGGTAAAGAGTTTTTCCGGAAATAATTCCTTCCGGGTTTATTTCGTAAGAGAGACTTCTGGGCTTGCGTAGGACCGAGACGGACAAAACGCCGGCACCGAGGAGAAGGAACACGGCGAAAAGATAATTACCAAAAAGAAGTGCGGCCGTGGCTCCGGCGAAAGACAAGACACCAAGAATTACAAACCACTCCGGCTTCTTTTCGCCAAAATGGTATTCCAGTGTTTCCCAGCGATATGTGGCGTTATTTACGTCCATTATGGTGAGACGGAATTATTACAACCTTCCGAGAAGTTCGGAATACTAGAACCTTCCAGGCAGAAAGTGATGGTGTAGTTACCGCCATTGGTGGATGATTGGTAAGTGTAGGCGTAGGAAGGGGAAGGGTCGGAGGGAATCCGGCTTATAGCTCCGCTGTTTTGGATGGCGACGGAAACCGGGTCGCTCCCCGTTAGAGCGACCGGGGTGGCGGAAATAGGGTAAATGCGCGTGTCTATGAAATAAAGAGCTAAAGATTTTTGTATCTCCCTTACATCCGAGAGGCGTCTGACATCCCGGTTTTTAGTCAGAACCCCACTGTAAACAACCATAGTACTCGCCAGTATTAGTCCGACTATGGCGAGCACAACCAGGATTTCTATCAGGGTGAAGCCACGCTGCATAAGTAGGAAAATTATATCAGGCGACTAGGCTAGATAAGAGTGGATTACTGCGCAAGACGGAATTCAGTTCCGATCACTATGTAGTGAGAATCGATAAAACCAGGCGGGACTTCAAGCACGAAGCGGGCCGGCCAGCGGGAGGCGAAGGAGGCCGGGTATGTTTCCGGAGTGACTTTTTCGGCAGAGTCCACTACCCGGAAATCTTTGTTTAGCCAGATAATGTCTATAGGGAAACTCATGCTTTTCATCCATATACTGTGTTTTCCGTCCTCTGGAAAGATGAACAGCATACCGCCCTGGGTAGAGAGTCCGGTCCGACCGGAGAGTCCACGTTCCCTTTCTTTAGGCGTTTGCACGACGCTGGCGTATACCACGGAGTCGTTTACATACAGACGGACAAACTGCTCATCCGGAGAAAGAGGATAGTACTTATCAATAGGGATTAGAGTCAAAGAGTAAAGAAAAACTCCTATTATTACGATAAGTAGAACTCCGGCCCAAAACTTAGGATGTTTGATTAAATGCCGCATCCAAAAATTATAACAAAGACCACCCAGTTCCGTTTCAAACGGAACCGGGCGGTTATTTCAAAAATACTTATTTCTAGGCAGAGCCAACCAATTCTGCCCACATCTGTTTCGGGCGCACGGCTTTGGAACCTTGCTTGCAGAGAGGGCATTCGCTTGGCTGCCAGGTCTTAATGTCGAAGTGGTAGCCGAAAACAATCCCGCCGCCGTCAAAGTCGTAGGAATCGGACCGGTGGACCAAGGTCGCTGAGAATGGCGCGAAGCAGACCGGATTGGGGTTGCCTCTCCGGATACCGTCACGCACGCGAGCCAAGGTAGCTGTCGTGGTGACCAGTTCTTCCACCTGTAAGACGACCTCACTTTGACCGATGGTTTGGCGTTTCCATTCTTGTATTTCACCGACCTTTTGGCCTTCTTGTAGAATAACCTTTTTTTCGGTGAAATCGTGCCGGCATCGCAGATGCCTCGCCACATTTTGAGAGAAGGTGGCGCCGGCGTGGTCCGAACCGACAATCCAGTCCACTATCAGGCCGGGCGGGCTGGCGTCTTTAATTTTACCAGCCAACACTTCCGCCAATATGTCGTTCAGACTCGGGTAGGAGAGTATTAGTAGAGTGTTGATGAACCCGTCGCTATGCCCGCCCGCGGTCAGCTCAACGTGCGGAGCTGTTGGCCGGCCTTCGTAATTGAACATCCAGAAGGCTCCTAGGAATCGGCCGATATCAGCGAAATGCTCCACTCCTAAGTCTAGGCGACTTTCCGTATTTTCGTAGATGCCGCGCGTGAGCTGCAATATTTCTCGACGGTAAGTTATTGGATCGTGCCCCGGAATATTCAAGGACTTCATTTTCCTCGCTCCTTTTAGCGTTTACTGCCGGCCCAGGCCGGCAGTAATGTCTGGTTGAGAGTTAATGATCTATGTAGCTTTACCCACTCTACAAGCGCGGGCAAGGGAGTCAAGGTTTTTCCGCGTAAGATATTCCGTCTGGGGGTATATTTTAGAAATAGCTCGAACGGAATATATTTAAGCAACTTCAAATCTTTTCTTATTCTCAATCATCCATTTTTCCATGTCCTCTTTATTCTTGTTTCCGTCCTTCATAACGTCGGCGTGATCTTTGAAGTAATGGGGTTTCAGTTTATTCATCCATTCCTCAAATGTTTCGGCCGTTTCCTTATGATTGCACAAATCGCATTTTAGAGTTTTCATATGTTTTTTATTAATTACTACTTAAGTATCCGTAGCCCATTCGGGTCTGAGACCCTCAGGATCGAAGACCGACGAGCCTAGACTCTCATTTCCTAACTGGCGGAGGGTAGAGGACTCGAACCTCTAAGGGCTTTCACCCGCTAGTTTTCAAGACTAGTGCCTTACCATTCGGCACAACCCTCCGTTATTTCGATTTTAAAAAGCAGAAATACTACGCAATCTTAACACTACTACAAACTTCAGGTTGATTTTAACCAACTTTTTTCTAGGTAGTGTTCTTCTGAATGGCAGTTCGGGCAGATAAGTTCTAGGTTGCTATCGGTGTTATCTTTTCGGTTACGATTTTTATGGTGGACTTGTAATATCTCCTTTTTATTATAACTACAGCGTTCGCAAGTACCGGCTCTGTTTTCTAGAAGTCTAGTTTTAATGGCTTGATAACTTTTAAACTTATCTCTAGGTCTGCCGATTTTGTATTTTATTCCTTCACGGTTTCTATTGGAACACTCTCTGCTACAGGTTTTTTTGTTTAGACTGGACAGCATAAGTTTCCCGCAAACTACGCAGGGTTTCTCATTTCTGCAGTAAACTCCGTAACAGGCACTCCCGCAAAAAGCTCTACTCTCGCTGTCTATAAGTTGTGAGGGTCTTCTGTAAACCCTCTTACCACATGTAAAGCAAGCGACATTTGGGTTTCTTATATATTTCTCAGGCACCCTACCAGTATACCAGTATTAAAAATAGTTTGCCTGTACAACCCAGCCCAACTTAGCGGATTATGCCAAGTTCCTTCTGTCCGCGGCGATAAGACCAGTAGATATAGGCAAGTTCCAAAATACCCAGCGTTTGGAAAAATAGAAAGAATATAAACCACCACTTTTCTTCGCGTCGTGCCGCTGTCCATAGGGCGTAACCTTTTACCGCCAGAACCCACAGAAACAGGAGGGCTAAAAGAGCCAGAGTGCTAAGAGGGACTTGTTCCACTATTGTCATAGGTTAATTATGCAACACATTCTACTCCCCGTGCTAGCATGATGCCAACACTAAATCGTGACTAAATTATGCGTCCCGTTAGAGGTCGCGGTCGCAGTTTATTCAAAACACATATACTATGTTTAAGATAAAAGTAAACTTATTAATAAAGTTAATGCTAGGGCGCGGGTTGACCGCAACCTACCTCTAACGGGATGCGTTTTCTAGGCATTGATTACGGCAGTAAGAGGGTCGGTCTCGCGGTTTCCGACCCGTCGGGTAAGTTTGCCTTACCACACTCGGTTATTGAAAACTCTGTAAATCTAGACGAAGCCGTGAGAAAAATTTGTATGGCTAACGAAGTGGAGACGGTGGTACTCGGAGAATCCAAGGACTTCTCCGGGGAGGATAATTCTATAATGGAAGAGATAAGAAATTTTGCCGAACAACTTAAATCTAACGGGCTGTCCGTAGTTTTGGAACCGGAACATTTTTCATCCTTGGCCGCCTCTCGTTTTCAAGGCAACATAGAAAAACTGGACTCTTCCGCGGCAGCGATTATTCTTCAATCCTACTTGGACAGGAAAAACGGCTGATATACTGAATCTATGATTTCCATAGATGATTTTAAAAAACTGGAGATAAGGATTGGCGAGATTCTGTCTGCCGAAAAAGTGGAAGGTGCAGACAAGCTTTTAAAATTTTCCGTTGACTTCGGGAGCGAGCTCGGAGTCGATGGTGTAGAAACCAGGCAAATCCGTCAAATAATTTCCGGTATCGCGCTACACGTAGGAGAACCAAGCTCTTTAGTCGGGCGCAAGTTTCCATTCATAGTCAATTTGGAACCAAGAGTCATACGCGGGTTAGAAAGTCAGGGCATGATTCTGGCGGCCGGCGGCGACTCCAGCTTTTCCCTTCTGTCCGCAGATCCAGGAACCCCTCCCGGTACCCCGGTTAAGTAACCATTTAGCATATTTCCATTACCGAAGCTGTTAGAGAGGGCGTTCAATCCGGCCTCTCTTTGATTTATACTTAGGGAGACTATGTTCTCCCTTTTTTCTTCTTCACACCCGATATTTCGTATTTTCCCGGTTCCCAATATTCTTTCCCCTCAATCTACTGGAGTCGCAATCAGAGAGCGTTCAATCTGCTACTTGAATTTTGAAAGGAGAGAGGGGCTTTTGCGTGTTGGCCGTTTCGGTACCATACCTCTTCCCGAGGGGGTTATTTTTAGGGGCAGGGTAAACAAACCACAAGCCCTGAAAGAGGCTCTGATTAATCTGCGTGGGTTTCTGCGCACACCTTTTATACGCTTGGCACTACCGGAATCTGAATCCTACCTTTTCTCCATGAAGGTTCCGGTTCTCGGTCCGGAGGACACCAGAGAGTCCATTGCCTTTTCTATGGAAGAACATGTCCCCATACCCACTTCGGAAGTGGTGTTTGACTATACACCGGCTTCTTCCTCCAAAGAGGTCGCAACCAGAGAAGTGGTGGTTTCCGTAGTTCCCCGCTCCGCCATCAATTCTTACTACGATCTGGCCATTGCTTCCGGCCTCGTACCTTTCTCCATGGAAGTGGAATGTTCCGCTTCCGCTAGAGCAGTTATTCCTAAATCCGACCCCGGTACCTCTATGACAGTGGACATAGGTTCTTCGCGCACAGTTATCTCCATAGTTTCCGGCGGGTTGGTCAGGTTTACGACGACTATAGATCTCGGCGGGGACGCTTTGACCGCGGCCATAAACAAGCGTTTCGGGGATTCGGGGAAAGATATACGCGCGCTTAAATGTGAAGACGGCATAACCCAGACCAAAACCGGTAAAGAACTTTTCAGCGCTCTGGTTGGGACCCTCTCGGCTCTTAAGGACGAGCTGGAAAAACGCATCACTTATTGGAACGGATATAGGGGAGAGGATGCTATGCCTACGGTCTCTCGAGTAATCATTTTTGGGGAAGAAGCCGAACTTAAGGGTTTACCGGAATATTTATCCTCCGCTCTGCTTCTTCCTGTATCTCTGGCTAATATCTGGTCCAACAGCGTTTCTTTTGACCAATATATACCGCCGATTGAGCTTTGTGCTTCGCTCCCATACGCTTCCGCAGTGGGGGCTGCAAGCAGAGACTAATATGAATGATTCCTATTACAATCTTTTACCTGAAGCCGGCCAAAAAAGACTGGCTTCGGATTACAAAAAAAGAGTTTTTGCGGTCTCCGCTCTGGCACTCTCCTTTGTAGTTTTTATGATGTCTTCTTTGCTTTTACCGACCTTGTATCTTGCCAAGGAAAAACTGAATTTACTTGGTACCGAGCTGGCTACAGCCAAAAAGGGGGTTTTGAGCGGGAGCTCGGAAACTATAGCTAAAGCGGAGGTTGCTAATGAGGCCGCCCGGGCTCTTTCCACCGGCAATCTGGAGAAACCCTCTCAATTAATGAAAATAGTGGTGTCCAAGAGACCTCCTGGCGTGTCCATAACCTCCATTACAGTTCTGGTGCGGGACGGAGTCCAGTCTCTTTCTGTTGTTGGGATAGCGGCTGACAGAGAAACCCTACTGTCTTTCCGGAGGGAATTTGATCGAACCCCGCCATTTGCCGGAGCGGAAATACCTGTGGATTCTTTTGCTAAGGCCAAAAATCTTTCCTTTTCCATGAACATCAAAGTGTCTCCTATCACTCCATGATTTACTCCCGCCCCATCTTACCGGTTTCTATCTCGATTCTAGTCGTGGCTCTTCTTGTTTACACAGTTCTACTTCAAATGTTTATTTCAACCATGGCGGAGGTAAACTCCGTTTCCGTAGAGTTGTCTTCGGTTTCTAAAAATGCCGATGATTCCATGGATCTACGGAAAGCGCTACTCCAGAGCGAATCTGAAAGGGATAAGTTATCCAGCTACATTCTCTCGGAGGATACAGTGGCTTCTTTTGTAGATTCTTTGGAGACCTTAAGTAAGAGTACCGGGACTTCCATGGAGGTTTCTTCCATAGGAGTGGAGTCTTCCAAAGATCTTCTTTATCATGAAAATTTATCCCTCAGATTGTCCGTTCTTGGCAGTTTGGATGGGGTTTATAGGTTTCTTTCGCTTTTGGAAACTGTCCCCGGAGGAAAACTTACGGAGGTTTACCTTGGGGCGAGCGAGGACATTACCGGGAAGGGTCGCCTTTTTAGAACTTCCGTAACTATTTCCATGCTCAAGTCCAAAAATAAACTGCCTTAATTTATGAATCTTCAATTTTTTTCCAAATTCAGAACTTTTTTCCCGGAATCTTCCGGCAAGAGCTCGGCGCCCGACCCCCACTTTGTCTGGGGTTTGGTACTCTCAATTTCTTCTCTACTTTTTATTGCCGGTATTGGTGTGCATGCTTACATATTTATTTCAGCCAGTAATGGTAGTTTGTTTGGTTTGAACTCAAGTATTGAGATCGGCAGCAAGGGGTTAAATAGGGTAGAAATAATTTCCACACTTCAAAAATTAGATTTAAAAGAAAAAGAAGGCATACAATTACGCGCCTCACCGGCTTCTATAGGGTCTTTGGGTACGGCGCCTTCGGGGAGGTAGGAAGTTTTTACGGCTGGCCAGCATAATTTTATTCTTTTATAAAAAATTAGGGCGACTGCCTTGCGACAGTCGCCCCGTGAGATCTTTTGGATCAGCACTCAAAATCTCGGAGTCCTCACACTTCAACAAGTCCGGATAATTTTGAGCTCGGTGATTCGGTCGGGATGGAATCTCTCGGCCAATTCCGACTTTGGGTCAATGCGCTCGTGGACATCGGGCGGTAACCTCTCGACGTCGAGCATATTCTTGTACTCGCCGCACAAGGGCAGGTTGATGCCGTATTTACCGCTGATGACTTTAGACATCCATTCGGTGACCAGCTTTTCA
Organism: Patescibacteria group bacterium; assembly: GCA_038062065.1. Lineage (GTDB taxonomy): Bacteria > Patescibacteriota > Minisyncoccia > Phycocordibacterales > JAKFXT01 > JBBTXX01. The sequence goes on along the minus strand of JBBTXX010000033.1, from coordinate 2,853 downwards.
GGATCTTTCTTGCCGGACGGCGTTTTGAGCATCTCGACGAGCTCACCAAGTGCGAACTGCATCTGTGGTGAGTCGAGACCCGGGAACTGTTTGAGCAGGTAGGGTGCGCATTCCTTTACGACCCTGCCGAGTTGGTGGGTGAACAGGCTCTCGCCGCTCATGAAGTTTAGGATGTCGTGGACGCCGCTAGTATGTCGCGGCGAAACCAAGCGATCTGCGGTAATGCTGAGTACATCACCGAGATGGAACCGTCTCATATTCATTTTTGTAACCTCTCGTTTCTACCGAATTTAGAGCGGTGTAGAACAGGTAACTGGCGATGAGTATACACTTCATACAACTAGATTGTCAATACGTCAAGCAGCAATCGTTTGTATGACAAAAAGTTTTCTTTTTCCGAAATTCGGTTTGTTTTGTGGTCACGAATAATTTGTTTTCCGTCGCAAACAAATTTTCTCGACCCCGCCTCACCTGTCGCACCTCCTAGCGCGACATGGTTCCGGCTGGCACAAGTAGGCGAAAAAGCAAAATAGTTTGCTTTTTCTGTCTTGTGCCCCCGGCAGGAATCGAACCTACATCAACGCCTTAGAAGAGCGCTGCTCTGTCCATTGAGCTACGGGGGCAGGGAATCATTATATAAGCTAATTTGGCGGTATCTACAACTTTTTACCTATAGCCTCTAGACTTGAAATGAAAGGCCCCCCAAGACTTCGTTTAGGGGGCCAGTGCCGTAAATAATTCCGTCAGTACTCTATTTGTATGTCTAGCTATTCCAGGCTGCTTACTTTCTCGTGGCCCAGCGACATTTAAAGTAGCAATGTTATTTTCTTTTACCCAGTAAAAGAATTCCTGCGTTCGGAACTTATGTTCTGAGCTGATGATGAACTTAGGCTTGTTGTTTCTGATACAAAGATTTATGGTTTCGCGAGTGCCACCTTCGGGATTGCCCCTGGTTATGATGAGCGTACCGTCCGAGTTTTTCACATTCATGGCTGTCCGTGTCAGGTAGTCTGGAGAGTCAGTTTCCGTCAAGTTGTATTTATCCGGAATAATTCCGTCTTCGGACCTCCTACCCTTCGGACAAAAACCACTGTGAGCGATATTGTTCTTGATAGCAAAGTCTAGAGCCGCTCGGTCTACACCAGTCTGACCACCGGAAATAATTTTGGAGATCATCGACTCCTCCTCATTTTTAATATGAAGCCTATTATTAGCTAATTCTGTATTCACCCTACAATATCGAAAGATTCTGTCTAGTATATTTTAATAATTTTGTTTTTGTGGTCACAGATAATTGCTCGCCGTCGCTCGCAATTTCCGCGACCTCATCGAGTCTGAGACTCTCAGAGTCGAACGACCTGGCTCGCAGTATTGTTTTCTAACAATACATCGCTCCGCCTCGCACAAGACGAGAAAAGCAAAGCAATTTGCTTTTCTCGTCTTGTGCGCGCTGCAGGACTCGGCTAAGAACATTTTTACTCGCCGTCGCTCCTAAAAATTTCTCAGCCCTGCTCGCGCGACCCGTCCTGCTGGCCGTGTGCCCGCGCTCGCCTTCTCGTCCCGCCCGGAGCAACAAACAAAATCGCCCGATGCTTCGCACCGGGATCATTTGTTTGTAGTGCGCGCTGCAGGACTCGAACCTGCGACCTTCGCTGTGTAAAAGCGTTGCTCTACCAACTGAGCTAAGCGCGCGTGCCCCAAAGCTATCATATTTTTGACTCCTTCTGCACATCTGCTACTTTATAAATAGATTTGGTGGGAGGTTCTTATGAAGGCGTCAGGGCAAACCGACTTCGCAGTTTCCGAGAAAGTGTGGGACCAGCGCCTTATTTTTTTGGAAGAACTGCTCAGTGCTATGGACATTGATTCAAATAAGGACGAGGAAGCCGGGGACCTTTACTTCGATTTTCAGGCTGATTACATGTCCATGACCTGTGCCGCCTGGATTAGCGAAGACGGTTGGCTTATTTTTGAACTCAGGTTCAATTGGATCGTGCCTTACGCGGCGGTTCCTTCCGTGAGGAAGACCGTAGAAGAGTTCAATTCTAACGAATCACTGCCTTTCATACTTGTTTTTTCGGAAGAGCTGAGACTTTTTTCTATCCAAGGTGGGCTACCCCCGCACTCTTCCAACGAACAGGTCATATTTGAAAAATGCTCCGAGTTTTTTGAGGCAGTTGCCAAAAGGGCGACGGAAATATACGAAAGAGCTAATGGCGCCGACGCCGACATGGTGAAGCTGGCTTCCCTTGTTCTTACGGAAAACACTAGCATTAATTAGAGGGCGTGAGCTCGGCCCGCGAAGCACCAAGCGCTTCGCGGGCCTTTCCTTTTATGTGACTATAGGTATGATTCTGCCAATTCTATCCATATGGAAGAGCCAGTGCATGAAATCGAGTGCCGTGTAAGTGGCCGGGTGCAGCTCGTGATGTACCGGGATTTTGTCCGGCGGCAGGCCAAACGCTTGGGACTCTTGGGTTTTGTCCAAAACGAAAAGGATGGTTCGGTCAAGATTGTAGCGGAAGGTAAAGAGACGGAACTTAAAAAACTCATCGAGCTACTCCACAAAGGCAGCTTCCTTTCTCGCGTAGAATCCGTTAGCGTAGCTTGGCGTTCGCCTGCAAACAGCTTTTCGGACTTCACTATCTCTTTTGACTAACCAACTAATGAAAGCTACCCCAACAACTCTCGGCATGATTATGGACGGCAACCGGCGCTTCGCTCGCGAGAAGGGGTTGCCGGCAGTTGAGGGGCACCGCTACGGCTACGAGAAATTAAAAGAAGTTTCTCGTTGGTGTCAGGAAGTTGGCGTGGAGAACCTAATCGTTTACGCTTTTTCTAGTGAAAACTGGA
>JBBTXX010000032.1:0-1242 GCA_038062065.1 Patescibacteria group bacterium | reverse complement strand
GCATAAAATCTGGGAGATTTTGTGCCTCATGGTATTATAAAAGCATGGGAAAAGTAATCGGCTTTTTCGACAAGTTTGAAGACCGCATCCGCGGCTTTTTAAGTCATTATCCGATTTTATACGCCTTCATCGCCGGCGTAGCCATAGTGTCCTTCTGGCGCGGGGTCTGGGAAGTCTCCGATATCCTGGGCATTCCGCCCCAAGCGTCTCTCATAGGCGGTCTTCTCATAATGACCGCGGTCGGGGTACAGGTAACGGAATTTCTCGGCAGCCGCATCATCATCTCCGGCCTGCGCGGGGATAAAAAGCTCGAAGAAAAGACTTTGAAAGAAATAGAAGATGAAGACAAGTTTCTCAAGGACTTGAAGAAGGAGGTGGACCATATCGAGGAGATGATGGAGGCGCGCAATGAGAAATAATTCACTTCTCGGAAAGGTCGCCTGGATTACCGGCGGCAAAAGAATCGGCCAGGAAATTGCCGCCACTCTAGCCGAATTAGGTGCGGATTTGATAATTTCTTACCGCTCATCGGAAAAAGAGGCCCAAGAATTAGTTGATAAAGTTCATAAGTTTGGAAGGAAAGTTCTTAAATTGCAAGTCGATGTTTCTTCAAGAGAAAGTGTGGAGAAAGCGACAGATAAAATAAAGAATGAATTTGGGAAGCTAGACATTCTTGTAGAGCTTGCATCTGTTTTTAAGCCGGTGAAGCTTGAAGATATAACGGAGAAGGATTGGGATAGCAACTTCACCACCCACGTCAAAGGCGGCTTCTGGCCCGTCCAGCTAGCTCTTCCGCTTATGCCACCCGGCTCGCACATTGTCACTATTTCAGACCGCACTGCTCTGGGTAAAATTTACTCGGACTACCTGCCTTATGTGGTAACAAAGTCGGCCGTAGCGGCTATGACCCGGGCTTTAGCGACGGAACTCGGGCCGAAGGGGATTTTCATCAATGCCATAGCTCCTGGGCCGGTCCTAAAGCCTGATAATATAAGCAGCTCTGAATGGCAGGCGATAAGAAACGAATCGCTCGTTAAATATCCGCTCTCTGACGAAGAAGCGGTAGAAGATTTTGTCGATACGGTCGTGCGTTTGTGCTTCGCGCGTTCTTCCGGGGGCGTTTATCCTTTGGATTTCGGGTATTTGTAAATTGGTGCAGTATTCTTGAATTAGTCCGAACGCATTTTGCCGCCGCAGGCGGCGAGGAAATCCCCCCGCGAAAATTCGGAAAGGCGGCGGAGC
>JBBTXX010000031.1:0-1348 GCA_038062065.1 Patescibacteria group bacterium | reverse complement strand
GAAGTAGAGGAAAAATACGGCGCTGAATTTAAATCCACTCCAGAAGAAGTTCTAAAAGAGGCGGATGTAGTGTCTATTCATGTGCCTCTTTTAGATTCCACTAGACATCTAATGAATGCCGAGAGACTGCGGATGATGAAAAAAACATCTTACTTAATAAACACTTCCCGCGGGCCGGTCATAGACGAGGTGGCGTTGGTAGAGGTGTTAAAAAACAGAGTTATAAAGGGTGCGGCGCTGGATGTGTTTGAAAACGAGCCGGATCTAGCCCCAGGGTTGGTGGAACTTCCGAATGTGGTTATCACACCTCACATTGCTTCTGCGACGGAAGAAACTAGGGCCGAAATGTCGCGCTTGGCGGCAGAAAATATCATAGATTTTTTTGAAGGTCGGATACCAAGAAACAAGGTGGAGTAGTGGGTTAGAAATGTGAACGGGCCGCCGACTCTAACGAGTACGGCGGCCCTTTCTTACCAGGCCGTGCCGAAATGGCGGCGCTTTGCGGAGCCCGCGCGGATACCACCGGCCCTGCTTAAACGGCTCTTCATCCGGTGGAATAGGCCATGGGCGACCCAGCCCAGGACGAAGGTACTTGCAGCGACAATCCAATCGAGTTTGAAGATTGCACTCTCAAAGGCGCCTTGCATCGTCTCCATTACCCACTCCCATATTTTCCTGTGCAGGACTTTAACCCAAAAGTATTATTTTGTCAAACAAGCTTGCTTTTCGGCCCTTTTTGGATAGACTTCTCGCCTATGCAGACTCTGGCGTTTAAGACTAGAAAGGATAAGGAAAAACTATCGGCTGTCCGCGCCCGCGGAGAGATGCCGGCGGTTTTCTACGGCCGTCTGGAGAAATCCACTCCCATATCCGTATCCCTCGGGAACTTTAAAAAACTTTTCCGGACTGCCGGTGAATCTACGGTCATTTCTCTTTCTGGCGATGGCGAGCACGAGGCTCTTATACACGAAGTGCAATTTCATCCAGTCACCGGCGAGCCTATGCATGCGGATTTTTATGTGATTGAAAAAGGTAAGGCTCTGGAAGTGGATGTTCCTTTGGAATTCATCGGGGAATCACCAGCGGTTAAGTCCGGCGGTATTCTGATTAAGGTCATGCACGAGTTGCCCATTTCTGCTCTACCTAAAGACCTGCCCCATAATATTGAGGTGGACATATCCGTTCTCAAAGAAATAGGAGACAACATTTCAGTCGGTGGCTTGAAGTTGCCGGAAGGAGTGACCACCGAATCTGGACTGGAAGAGGTTGTAGTTTCTGTGGCGGCTCCTAAAGAAGAGGTAGTGGAGGAGGTGCCGGTTGACCTCTCGGCTATTGAAGTTGAGAAGAA
>JBBTXX010000030.1:0-10681 GCA_038062065.1 Patescibacteria group bacterium | reverse complement strand
AAAGTGGAAGCGCAGACAGAAGCCATGGAGGTGGAGCCGTTGGAAGATAAACACTCCGAAACCAAGCGGATGGTGTAGGGAAACTTTTCCATTGCAGGTAGTACTTGCGCCACGGCTTTTTCCGCCAAGGCGCCGTGCCCGATCATCCTCCTATTAGTACCACCCATTCTGCCTGTTTCTCCGGAGGAGTAAGGAGGAAAATTGTAGTGGTGCATGAAGCGCCTTTTGCCGTCTTTTTCTTCCATGCTGTTGATGGTGAGAGCGTCCTGCGGACCGCCTAGGGTTAGCACACTTAATACATGGGTGGCTCCGCGATAGAAAATTCCAGAACCATGCAAAACCGGAGAAACTTCACCAGCTTTAGCAAAAAGTGGCCGCAATTCGTCCATAAGTCTCCCGTCCGGACGCCGACTTTTAGCCACAGCCTCTTTGTGTAGCAGGGCGTCTATCGCAATCTCCATAATTTGGCGTGCGGTTTCACTTTTCCCTTCCGATATTTTCTCCTTAACTAATTTTTGCCATATTTCTTCCAGTTGGTGAATCTTTTTCTTGCCGGGGCCGGAGAAAATATGGGCGTCCAGTAGTGGCTCTATTTCCGACTCAAAAAGTTGGCGGTATTCTTTGGAAATTTCTGCCGCCGGCATTTCCTTTTTGGTTTTGGAGCGTTTAGAAATTATTTCCTTCTGCCACTCTTCTTGTTTTGCGATAAACGCGCTGGCGGCTTCTAGTCCTTCTACCAAAATTTCTTCCCCTACCTGCTTTCCTGCCACCTCGATCATATTTATCTGTTCGTCTTTACCGCAGGCCAGAATATCCAGTTCGTAGTCTGTGCCTTGGCGTTCCATATAGGAAGGATTGAGTATGAAAGACCCACTTTTGGTTTTTCCGAGACGCACGCATCCGACCGGGCCCCTCCAGGGAATATTTGAGGTGGCAAGCGCTAACGAAGCCCCAAGAACGCCGAGAGTGTCCGGGTCTTCCTCGCCAATGGATAGGACGGTGATAACCACCTGCACTTCGTGGCGGATATGCTGAGGAAAAAGTGGTCGGATGGTCCGGTCCACTATACGGCCGGAGAGAATGGCTTCCTCCGAAGGCCGGCCTTCCCGGCGCATGAATTGGGAACCGAGAATGGCTCCGGCGGCATAGAAGCGCTCTTCGTAATCAACCGTGAGGGGAAAGAAGTCCCGCCCCTCTAGCGGGTGTTTACCCATAACCGCAGTCACAAGGACGGTGGTGTTGCCGCTCCGCATAATAACCGAGCCGTTAGCTTGTTCTGCCAAGTCAGTAAATTCCGCGGTTATAGTTTTGCCGCCGATTTCTACGGAGTATTTTTCACTCTGCATGGTATTAAGGAAGATACTAGCAGATAGCTTCCAAAACAAAAACCGCCGGCACTTGTGCCGGCGGTTTTACCTTTCAAATATTAATTTCTATTCCTCTTCTTTATCTATCGCTACCTCTATGTTTCCTTCCTCTTCCTTGTTTCCGCCATCCTCCCTACCCTTCCTATAAATCGGAGCCCGACCACTACCCATAAGGTATCGGCGCGGGTTGTCACACATATCGGTAAAGGAATCCACCGCCTCTTTGAGTTTGCCCGAAGATGAGCGGCCGAAAGAAATTACTTCTACCTGGCAACCAATGTGTTTTAAATATTCAACGAGCGGCACGAAGTCGCCGTCTCCGGACGCCAGAATAACCGTGTCCAGTTTGGGTGCGAGGCGTATGGCGTCTACTGCGATACCCACATCCCAGTCGGCTTTTTTAGCGCCACCGTAAAAGACCTGCAGGTCTTTGGTTTTGGTTTCAATTCCAAGTTTACCGAGGGCTTCGAAGAAATTTTTTTCGTCGCCGGACTCGGTGGTGATTACATAGGCCACCGTGCGCACAATGGAACGGTCCGCAATAGCGTCTTTAACCATGTTGCCGAAATTGACCCGCGCTCCGAAGAGGTTTCTGGCGCTGTGATAGAGGTTCTGGGTGTCTATGAACATGCCCACCCTCTGTTCTTTATGTTTGATTACTGACATGAAAAAATGATTAACAACTAACGATAAACGACCAACAATTTATAAAAAATTACCCGTCCCGAATTTAGCCTATGGACCTTTGTATATTGTAGCTTATTTAAGCTCCAGTTTCTTAACGAGAGAGCTGTAGCGCTTCTCGTTGGTTTTCTTCAAATACGCCAGGTGTGTCCTCCGGTCAGCGACCATTTGTAATAGGCCGCGGCGGGAATGCACATCTTTAGCGTGTTTCTTCAAATGCGAGGCCAACTCATCTATACGCCTCGAAAGAATCGCTACTTGCACCTCGGGACTGCCGGTATCCGTGTCGTGGACCCGGGAATCGGAGATGATTTTCGTCTTTTTTCTCTTGGTCAGCACGGTAGTAATGTATCACGTTTAAGCCGTTTTTGCAACTATTTTAGCTACAAGTATTTATAAAAGAAGACCGCCCACCAAGTGAGCCGATGGGACGGCCTTCTTGTTGAACGGTCGGTTAGCGGGCGATTTTGCCCTTGAGGGCTCCGGTCCAGCGTCCACGTTGGTATTGGACGACGATTGAGTCGCCGATCCGCAAGAGATTGTAGACTTTCTTGGAAACGGTGATTCGCATGTCGCCGTCCCGTGTCATCGTGAAGACGAAGTATGCTGGAGAAGCGTAGCCCATCGATGATGAAGCGCCGTACCCGGTTCCCATATGTGGGAGCGAGACGCCCTCCTTCTTGTCGGCTATAGTGGTGCGCTCGACATGGGTCGCCGCAAAGATGAAGTCGGTCGGAAGCGGTTGAGGCCGGCCCCAGCCGTATCTGATTGCCATCGCGTTCATTTTGCCCCTTCTCAGGCGTTGTGCCCAAATCAAAAGACCAAACTCAGTGGTATTATATACTCAAGACCATATACTTGTCAAGTAGTCAAGGTAAAATGGTGATGCCGTGGTAGAGAAATATTGTGCGACATGGGTGGTAGAATAACGGGATGGTCCCGTTAGAAGTCGCGGACGCTTGTACAAAATGTTTAGGCTAAAAAAGAACTTAATAATATCTAATTTCAAGTTGGGGGCGGATTTAAAGTCCGCGTCCTACTTCTAACGGGATGGACCTCGAAACCCTTAAACGCCGGTTTTTGGAGTACCTGGAAATTGAAAAAGGCAGGTCTTTGAAGACGGTGGAGAATTACGACCGCTATTTAAGCCGGTTTCTCGCTTATTCCAAGGCCAAAAAACCGAAAGACATCACGGATGACTCGGTCCGTGAATACCGTTTGTGGCTAAACCGCCAGGCCATCTCCCCCACCGCGCGCGAGACGCTCAAAAAGAAAACCCAAAATTTCTATCTCATAGCTTTGCGCTCGTTTCTCAAGTATCTGATGCGCATGAAAATAGAATCGCTCCCGCCGGAGAGGATTGAACTGGCTAAAGTTCCAGAACGTTCTTTGGATTTAATGACGGGAGATGAGTTGGCCCGGCTACTCAAAGCACCGGACACTTCTAATCTCCGTGGGCTTCGCGACAGAGCTATACTCCAGTTTCTTTTTTCTACCGGACTGCGCGTCTCCGAGCTTTGTGCTTTGAACTCGGATATAGATTTAAAAAATGACGAGCTCTCGGTGCGCGGCAAGGGCGACAAGGTACGAGTAGTTTTTATATCGGGAGAAGCGCGGGAAGTTGTACAGGCCTATCTCAAAGCTAGAAAAGATATGCACGAGGCGCTTTTTGTGAATTTGGGGAAGGCCGTAGGCCGTAGGGTGGAGGCCGTAGACGCAAAAGACCAAGGCCTAAAACCTAAGGCCTATGGCCTGCCGGCCGAGGGCCGGCTAACTCCCCGCTCTGTGGAACGATTGGTAGCGCAGTACGCCATCAAGGCCGGTATTTCTAAGAAAGTGACACCCCATGTTATCCGCCACTCCTTCGCGACCGACTTACTTTCTAACGGCGCAGACCTGCGTTCCGTCCAGATGCTTCTTGGCCACGCCAATATTGCGACCACTCAGATATATACGCATGTGACAGATACGCATCTGCGCGAAGTCCATAAAAAATTCCACGGTAAAAGAAAATAAAAACTGCCCCGCGGCATTTTGCGCGGGGCGAGTTACTCAAGTACCTTCTCCTCAAAGTTGTAGTCACTAACCGTGTAGGGTTTTTCTTTGTTGGCGAAATCTACCCTACCGACAATGGTCTTCCCTTCGGAAAGAACCATTGGTATCCAATGTTGGTCTGCCGGCCACATTTCTTGGAGTGGTAAGTTAGATATGGGATGCCATTCTGGCCTCATTTCTTCGCTTTCTTTCGGCTCTCCGCTAAAGATCTTAGTCGTGAAAACATGCACTTCGTGATCCAGTTCCGGTTTATCCAGAAAATGGAAATGTATCAGAGCCACTTTTTTTAAAGACTCCGTTGGCACAACCAGTTCGCATTCTTCTTCCACTTCCCGACAAGCGGCATCTCGTTCACTCTCCCCCTCCTCAATTCCCCCACCAAAACCGTTCCAGTATCCAGAGCCAAAGCGCACTTTCTTTAGTCCGAGCAGAACTTCATCTCCTTTTAGGACGAAACATAGAGTCACTTTGCGCATAATGGTTTCCTAACTTATATCCGAGTCTATATCCGACTCTAACACCAGCCTATTTGACTGCAAGCGTCCACATTCCACAGGTATTTTTATAAGTGGAGTTTAGTCACGGTAAAAGAAAATAACAGCTCGCCGCTTTGCGGCGAGCTGTGAATTTCCTGGTCACTACTGATTCTTTGTTTTTTCCAGCTCTGCCAGGTGACGTTCCGCGATTAACGCCTCGGCACGGTCTAAAACTTCTTGTGGGCAATCGCACATGTTGCGTAAGGTGTGCCCCATACGTTTTGAGGTAACCGTTTTGTCCTCTCCAGGATAAGTCAGACAGAATAGTTCCCAAATGCGTATACCTGTCCGGAATGAAAGAGCTTCAAGTAAATCATTGGCCGCCTTAGCCTTTTCTTCTTGCCTCTTGGTCAATTTTTTCTCTAGCGGTATCCTGAACCTCTCCGCTAGTTTTTTCCTGGACAGTTTTTTCATGCGACTTCCCCCATAAGTTCTTTATCTAAAACTATGTTTAGAAAAAATAAGTTACTTCAGGTCCCCCTATTCAAAAGGCCGACATCCTGTCGGCCTTGAATCTTTACTTTGGGTCTACCCATGAACTCTGAAGGGTGCTTTCGCCGACGACTACCTGGCGTTCCTGAACGTTAGGTTCTTTGTAAGGCGATTTCTCGAACTGGTCCAGATAGTCCGCGGTGGTCATTCGCCGCTTCGGTTTTCCTCGAACTGGCGTATGACCCCTTCGCTTGGTTTTACTTTTCGACATGGTTGCACTCCACCTCCATCTAAGTTTAAAAGAAGTTCTTACTAGGTTCTCCTACCATGATACCATTCTCTCGTGCGACTTATATCTTGGAACGTGAATGGCATACGGGCGGTGCATAGGAAAGAGCTTTTTGTACCTTTTGTATCCGAATACGAACCAGACATAATTTGTTTACAGGAAACTAAGGCACAGGAGCATCAATCAGAAGTTGATCTGCCAGAATACGAAGAATATTGGAATTCTGCTAAGCGTCCGGGTTACAGCGGGACCGCTATTTTCACCAAAAAGAAGCCACATAAAATACTTTTAGACTTTCCGGAACACATAGCTAAGAAATTTAAAGTAGGGGCGGACGATTATGGAAATCCAAATGAGGAAGGGCGTGTGGTCGCGGCCGAGTACGAAGATTTCTTTGTAGTCACAGTCTACACTCCGAACGCCAAAGAGGATTTGTCCCGCATTCCGCTCCGCCATAAGCACTGGGACCCGGCTTTTCTTGCTTATATGAAAGAGTTGGAGAAAGAAAAGCCGGTTATTTTCTGTGGGGATTTAAATGTTGCACACACGAGCGACGATCTAGCCAATCCAAAAGAAAATGAAGGCAAAAAAGGATTCACTAAGGAGGAGCGTGAAGGTATCCAGGCATTTGTAGACGCTGGGTTCGTAGATACCTTTCGCTTGTTTACTAAAGGTAAGGGTCACTACAGCTGGTGGAGCCATTTTCAAAAGTCGCGCGAGCGTAATATTGGCTGGAGAATAGACTATTTTTTCGTCTCCAAGTTGTTGGTCCCCAAGGTCAAATCTGCCAAAATCCTTCCCCAAATAATGGGCTCCGATCATTGCCCTGTATTGCTAGAAATTAAGGCATAAAAGACATTATCCACAGATGTCCTTTACGGAAATTTATATAGGACATAAACTTCCTTTAGAACAACTTTAGTTCTTTCCGGCTCTTTTCGCGAGGAGCCACTCTAAATTAGCCAAGGATCATCCTGTTTTTGAGTGATTCTGGTACGTATCCTTACATACTTACCAAGTTGCAAAACAACATTATCTTGTAAAAGAGGTACGTTACGAATCTACACTCCACTACTCGAGGAATCCTGAAGCACCCCGCCAAGCGTTTAAAGCTGTCGAAAGACCGCCGAGATGCAAGGCGGGTTTTTGTTTCCCGAAGGCCTTAGGCCGTAGGGGTTAGGCCTTAGTAAAAGTTAAAACCAGACTTTTCTGACCATGGCCTATGGCCCAAACCCCATGGCCTTCTGGTGCTTACTCTACGTGGTACTTTCCTCTTATTTTCTTTATCTCCTCCCCTTCCACCTCCTCTTTCTTGGCTTTACCCTTCTCCCCCATTTCTCTAAGTTCCTTTTCCGACAATTCGTTTAGTTTTTTGGCCTGTTTTTCCAGATATTCAATCTTATTTTTCTCCGGATCGTCCAGCACTTCTTCCAGAAGTGCGTGGAGGATGTAGCCGATTTTCGGTCCTGGGGCTATACCCAGGACTTTCTTGATCTCTTCCCCGTCTATTTCAAGCATACCGACCGTTACCGGGTCATGCATAGCTTCTTCCACCATAGATTTGTACTTACGGAAGCGATACGGATTCTCTTTGGGTCTTCCCGTACCTATTCTGTCGCAGATACGCAGGTTCATGAGCTCCCAAATGTCCTCTTTACCGATGTTGGCGATGATGCGACGCACCGCGGAGAGAGTTATTTTCTCCGGGTCGGAGAAAAACATATGCCAGCGAACTAACTTCACTACCTTGTCTATAGTTTTGCTCGGATATTTGAGTTCCGAAAGGATTTTTTTGACCAACCTAGCTCCAACCACGTCGTGACCGTAGAAAGTCCAATCTTTTTTCTCGTCCGACCAACGGCGGGTTTCCGGTTTGGAGACATCGTGAAAAAGAGAAGCTAAGCGTAGGTCCAAGGCGTAATCTTTTTTAGTGGAATGTTCCAGAGTGCGCATATTGTGCTCAAAAACATCAAATTTGTGAGCCTGATTTTGGTCCACCCCTATTCCCCTCTCTAAATCGGCCGCAATATATTTAAGTAAGCCCAGTTTAGAAGCTAATTTTAAGCCCTCCATAGCTCTCTCTGACATCAGGATTCTGGAAAATTCATCCCGTATGCGTTCTTTGGAAATATGGCCGAGCAGAGCCGCATTTTTGACCATAGCCGTCTCAGTTTCCGGCTCTATTACAAAACCAAGCTCGGCAGATAGACGCACCCCTCTCATGAGGCGAAGAGCGTCCTCCTTGAACCTCTCATCCGGCTCCCCTACCGCTCGCAGGATTCCTTCTTTTATGTCTTCCGTACCCTTGTAAAGATCTACCAGGTTTTCAGTGAGAGGATTGTAGGCGATGGCATTTATGGTGAAGTCGCGGCGTTTCAAATCATCCTCCAGTTTGGAGCTAAACATTACGGAATCCGGATGCCGGTTATTGGAGTATCCGGTTTCCAGTCGGTAAGTTGTGATCTCTATGTTTTTTAAAGTTTCGTCTGTAGCTTCATCGATCACCACCCCAACGGTACCGAAAGTATTTTCGTAAAAAGAATGAGTAAAGAGTTTAGTTATCTCTTCCGGTAAAGCGTTAGTGGCTATATCCCAGTCCTTGGGCTTGGTGCCGAGCAGAATGTCGCGCACGCAACCACCGACAAGGTACGCTTCAAAACTCCCCTGCTTCAAAACTTCGCAGGCCAGAGTTATTTCTTTTGGGATTTTTTCAGATCGAATCATGCTGACCAAGTATATACCCTTTAATTTGTGCGCCCGGCAGGACTCGAACCCACAACCCCTTGGTCCGAAGCCAAGTGCTCTATCCATTGAGCTACGGGCGCAACACAGGACATGATAGCTAAAATTTATTCTAAAAGCCATGAAATTTTCGTATGTCAATATGGTATGGTGGTTTTTATAAATGTTGGAAAAGATAAAATTTTGAGATAGAGTATGCGACGAGCTCGGTGCTCACTTGCGGGTATGGTTCAATGGTAGAACATCTGGTTGCCAATCAGATGATGGGAGTTCGATTCTCCCTACCCGCACCACACAGTTAACGCCGGTAGAATATGGTTAGTTCGGCAGATGCAAAAACCTCCCGTATATCGGGAGGTTTTTGCATGTAGAAAAGGATATAATCTGGGTAGGCGAACAAACCCATTTCTAAAGGACATTTCGTTCATATGAAAAGGTCTGTTGCCTGTAGTCAATAAAGGTTCTAAAAGAAACAAAGAAAAATAAGGTTAAAAATGAAATTTGGGGATAAACATGTGACTATGTTGATAAAGGACAGTCAAGTTTAAAGGTAATTTGTCCTAAAAAGGTTAAAATATGGCTTTAATAAAGGGTTTTTAAGGTTTCTTATGAAACAAGTGGGTTCTAAACAAAATTTGTATGAATACCGGTAAATTGGGTGAAGAAATAGCCGTTAGATTTTTAATAAAAAGAGGATTTGTTGTGCTTGAGCAGAATTTCAAGAAACTTCCAATTGGTGAAGTAGACATAATAGCCAAAAAATCTGGAGTAGTTCATTTTGTGGAAGTTAAGTCTGCAGAACGAAAGTTTTCACATGAAACCTTTTCACATGAAACCTTTTCACATGAAACATGGAGACCAGAAGAAAGGGTTGATGAAACAAAAATTAGAAAAATAGCTATGGTTGGAGAGATTTATCTAAGTTACACGGGAAACACTGACTGGCAGATAGATGTCATTTCAGTTCTGATAGATAGGGAAAATAAAAAAGCTAAATGTGAAATGACCGAGAATGCTAATTTATAAAGGACAATGTCCTTTATGTCCTTTAAGACATGAACTTCGTTGCATGATATAGTTCGCGACGTAATTAGGGGTAATTCGGGTCGTGGTGCCCGCCCGACTCCAGCCCGACAGGGTCATTCTGGCGGGGAACGATTCCAATCGTTCGGGCGGGTAACGGTAATCCTTCGGTAGTTATAAAATAACTTCTCAGGACTACGCATTTCTGTTTTGGGGAGAATCTTCTTGTCGGGGTGTGGTGTAACGGTAACATTCCTGTTTTGGGTACAGGCGACTCCGGGTTCAAATCCCGGCACCCCGACAAGGAGATTCTCCGGAAGTCCGGGGGACTTCCGCGGAAATTCTAGTAGAATTTAGGCGACCATATAACATGAAGGATATTTATAGGGGAACTATAATTTTAGAAAGCTTAGAAAGCCCCGGCGTACTTGAGCGTTTTAAAATATTGAGAAAGTGGGAGACCAAAGAAGAAAATCCCGAAGATAAATGGCATTTGTATTCTGTGAATGCTACTGAAGAAGACACAGACGCTCTAAAGGATGTTATAAAAAGCGGTTGGTATTCTCATTTTTGGAAAGAAAACCAAGTTGTCGTTGTTTTTCGTGGCAGAGTATTTGAGTTTAAATTAGACGATAAAAATACCTGGGCTCCGGCTATTGAATACGGAATCTCACAGGGTATACCTAGAGAGCAGTTAGATTTCTTAATAGAGAATTAAAGGATTACAATTTTCGTATGAAAGGATATGTAGTACATCTGGAGGAAGAGACCCTAAAAAATCAAGATTTTAGGCGCGTTTTATATACAGCTCCAAATTCTCAACTGGTTTTGATGAGTATTCCGCCTGGAGAAGATATAGGGGAGGAAATTCATAGCGATGTGGATCAATTTATAAGAAGTGAGGCAGGGGAGGGGAAGGTGGTTTTAAATGGTGTTGAACATCCGCTGAACGCCGAAGATGCGGTCGTCATTCCTGCCGGTACGAAACATAATGTTATAAACACTGGGAAGACGCCCCTTAAACTTTATACATTGTATTCTCCTCCAGAGCATAAAGATCAGGTTACGGAACACACCAAAGCAGAAAGCTACGAGGAACACTTTGACGGCAAAACCACAGAACCCAACTTATGAATCCGGAACAACCACCTCAACCTCCAGTAAAAATTCCGACCGGGATTCACTATGCGGAGCGTATGTATACCAATCCGGAATTCCCGGGGATTAAATTTTACTCGGTCCATGTAAGTTTTGGTCCGGTAAGTGAGCTTATGGAGGTGGGTACGGACGGAAGCGTCAAGGCCTTGACCGGGGGCGAGGTGGTTAAAGAAGCGGTAGCGGAACTTTTCAGGAATTACAGCGATTCGGTAGAAGGTAAGAGCCGGCTTAATCAGCTTGAACTTGAGGCCAACCCGGAAGTACCCGAGTAGGTCATTTTATGGAGAAAATTAAACATCAGGTTTACTGGTACACCAAAAAAGAATCGCAGGTTAGAAAACTGGAGCGGGACATATCGGTGGATGTAATTATTGTAGGTGGGGGCATGGCCGGTC
>JBBTXX010000029.1:0-3813 GCA_038062065.1 Patescibacteria group bacterium | reverse complement strand
CGCCCCTCGATTGCTCTCGGGGCGATTTTTTCCTTTCGGAAAAAATCGTCACTGTGGTCACCTCTTGGATCGCTCCAGACGGGCGTTACCCGCTACCCTTGCCAATTTTGCCCACCACAGGTGGTGCAAAATTGAGCACCCTGAGTCTGTCGAAGGGTCTGCCCCTCGCTTCGCTCGGGACGCTCAATTTTGTAACTGCCTGTGGCAGACAAAATTGGCGCGTGTTCGGACTTTCCTCTGCCAATCTTGCCCACCGCAAGTGGTTGCAAGATTGAGCATCCCGAGCGTGTCTACGCGAGGGAAGAAACCTGCACCCGCCTATGGCGGACAAAATTGACAGCGACTGTCCAGCAAGAACCGCTAAAATCATAGCACAAAAAGGAAAAACCGGCTAGAGAGCCGGTTTTTCCAGAGCTACAAAGAATTTTAAACTATCTCGCAGACCCCTCCGGCACAAGCCAACTCTTTTTTCATATCAGTTTCATCCTGCTGTTCGTAAGTCACCAACTTGCCATAATCCAGCGCCGGGAAATTAGCTACCAGTTTGTCATAAGTTTCCTTAGAAATAGGTTCTATGGGCGCCAGCTGATAAACATGGTCATCAATCGGGAGAAATGACAGCCCTCCAATTATGTCCCAATTACTGTAGAGCCAGTTAGCCACCGCCAACCACTCCCTGGAGTTAACATAGATAGTCTGCGAGGGGTTATGCTCCGTGTAGCTGACTTTCATCATTTTCCAATATTCTAGCTGTTCCAAGGCTGGCATGGTGTTAGCGAAAACATTGGTACCCTTAGGAGCTTTTATCGGAAACTCAAACACAAAAGTGTTGGCTGTTGCTTCCGTTTGTCCCACCTCCGGCTTGGCTGGCACTCCTTGGTCGCGAAGCATTTTAAACAGAGAATCGGTGGAGGTTATGCGTACGCGTTGAATATAGTACGGGGCGTAGCGCGGGTGCATACCGGAAGAACAATTAACGGTTTTGGATAGCGTACCGGAGGGTTTAATCGCAGTCACGCAAGTGGATTCCTTAACTCCAAACTTCCTGGCATAGACTTTATTAACTTTGAGAGCTTCTTCCCGTAGGGCAGAGAGAGTTTCCGCATCGCGCACCGCCGGAGAATCCCATTGACCAGTTAGAGATACACCGAGCAGTGCTTCTTCCGCGCAGTTTTCCTTCCACTCTTTGGAAAGATATTTGAAATCTACGAGAGAGGCCTGATAAGTACCAAGAATGGTGGCCAGGCGGACTTTCTTCAAGAGAGTTTCTCTAGTGTCACTCGGCCGGCAAACTACTTCCGTCAGATTACAAAACTGTTTGCTCTGAAGAATTATTTCCGCACAAGGATTGGTGCCTATAGGTCCGACTACCCGGTCGCCGACAATAAAACCTTTTTTCCGGAAGAGCGCCACCCGGCGTTTCGGCAAGGCGTCTATAAGTCCACCGCGGTTGAAAATACCTCTTTCCCCAGACTTGCTTTTGACCAAAGCGAACCACTCGTCCATAAAACTTTCCACATCCGGCTTCTGCTCATAAACAGCGGAATTGTTGGAGAGAGAGCGTTGACCTTCGGTCAGATAAAACTGGCCGTCTTTAGCATGGCGGATTTCGTTGTCATCCAAGTCCGACAGAGATATAAGGGCGCTTCTTCTGACTCCTCCGGCAACCACATTTTCCCCTATTTTACAGATCAAATCATGCACATCTATGGAGCGTAGACGCCGACCCTGGCGATTCAAAACCTTGCGCCTCGCAAATTGAAGCAGATTACGAAGAGGTTCCGGCCCGGAAGCCTTGCCACCCTTGGTCTTTAGGCGGGCTCCGGCCGGACGCACTTTAGAAAAATCAAATTCCACATCTTCTCCGGAATACCAAGTCTCCAATCCGTAAGTCAGGGAGTCGCACCAGCCAGGAGTAGAATCTTCTACTATATAAGTAGCACGCTTCTTACCTGTCTGTATTGCAATCTGCGGAAGCTGTTCCGCAAACCGGCTCTCCGCAGAGAAACCCATGCCAGTGCCGGACATAGAAATGTACATAATCTCCGCAAAGTCTCTGAGTTTGGTCGGTGCGATGAAAGCGCAATTGTAAGCGCAGACATTGCAACGCCTGGCCGCCTCTCCAGAAAATTGCATCAACCGCATAGAAGGCATGGCCTGTTGAGAAAGAATTCCTTCCCGCACTTCTGCATATTCTTTGACAGATAATTTATTTCCCAAATTCTCTTTCATAAAACTTATGTAACGATCCACTGTCTCCACCCATGTCTCGCGTCTCTGCTCTTCCGGCATCCATTTGGAATAGGTGCGCAAATAAACAAATTCTCCGAACTGATTGTTTTTAAAATACTTAGCACTCTCGTTCGCTAACTTGCGCACCTGCGGAGAAACCTGGAGACCTTTGGAACGCAGCTCGGAACGCTTCTGGCGATAGAGAATGTAAGCCTTGGCGGTCTGTACATACTCGGAAAGAATAAGTTCCTTCTCCACCGTATCCTGCAAACCTTCAACAGTCGGTATAAAATTGGAGTATTTCTTGGTAATACGCACCAAATCCGCCAAAACTTTGTTGGCGACCATCTCCGCCTCATCTCTGGAGCCCTCCCCGGCCGCCAGCATGGCTTTATGCACCGCATTTCCGATTTTATTCAAATCAAAAGTCGCTAGAGCCCCGTCACGCTTCTGAATTTTTTTTACAAACTGGTTAGTTTTCGCAGGTATAGCTGGTACCACAGTCTTGATTGCAACCTTTGGAGAAGTGGCAGAAGTGGATTTTGGGGCGGACATACTCGGCTGTGTTTAAGAAATTAATAAAAGATTGTTTTTTAAAGTGCTTGAAGATTGTAGCTAAAGAAGAACAAATAGCTGGTGTGGATAAAGCCCGGAAAACGATAAATACCACGAAAAATAGTATGTGTAAATAGAGACAAAAAATCCAAAATTTTGTGCCCAAAGGAAGCTTGTATGGGAAGCTGGTTCGCCGCCTTAAAATATAAAAAATTATTTCCGGCGAAACTTTTACCCCCTTGCCAAAATGAATTTTTCGGGTTGTTTCTGTGTTTTCCTTAGCTCAATCCAAGAAAGTTAAGTCAGCTTAGACTTCAACTCTCTCAATCCGTCTAAAATACTTCTAGAATCTTCCGTACCAGTATGAACTTTGCGCAATGAGTCCTTACCAAAGGCGCGAAGTATGGTTCCGGTTGTAAATTTTTGAGCCGCTATACCTTTGGACTCAAAAACTTCTATGACATCGAAAAATCCAGTGTCTGACATCAAAAATTGAATGCCTAACAGGTCGCAATTCTTCTTAATAACAATTTGATCTCCCCCAAAAGAATACGCTGGGAGCTTACCCACAAATTCAGAGAATTTTTTTATCGCCTCGGTAAGAGATACCCCCTCCCTTTCCACCCTCTGGTTGGTTATGCCGGTAAGGTTTATAAAATATTCTGACAAAACCGGGTTCTTGATTGGTTTAACCAAAATGGAAAATTCTGCGACCTCTTCCAATTTTTCCGCGTTTACTTTTATAGCGCCGATTTCCACTATCTCCATATATTCTCCGGGGCCACTCCATTTGCGTGCATGCGAGCCATCCCAAGCTGTGAACTCGGTATCAAAAATTATAAATTCTTTGTCGTTAGTTTTTAGAAAATTCATTGCATTTAAAAAATTCGTGACTTTGAAGATTTTACATCCTTAGTGTAGTTTATACGAGCCGCCACGGAGGCGTCGCATAGTGGTCTAGTGCGTACGCTTGGAAAGCGTATGTACCGAAAGGTACCGCGAGTTCGAATCTCGCCGCCTCCGCCA
>JBBTXX010000028.1:0-2229 GCA_038062065.1 Patescibacteria group bacterium | reverse complement strand
AAGACCGGAGAGGGGGTTGATACGCTTCTTAAAAAGATAGTCAAATGCGTGCCTCCTCCCAAGGTGTCTTCTGAAAAAGAAACCCGCTCTATTGTGTTCGATTTCCAATACTCCAATCATCAGGGGGTGATAGTTTATGTAAGAGTTTTTGATGGGGAAGTGAAAAAAAATAGCGAGCTCCTTTTCCGGGCAGCTAAAAAGCGGTTTACCGCTAACGAGGTTGGTATATTTTCACCCGCGCCAAGGGCCAAGGAAAGTCTCGGTCCCGGAGAAATAGGATATATCGTAACGGGTATTAAGGAACCGGGGGTGGCGTCTGTCGGGGACTCGGTTATGACCTTTGGCGGTAAGTTACCGGCTCTTCCTGGGTATCAGGAACCCAAGCCGGTTGTTTGGGCCTCTATCTATCCGGAGAGTCAGGATGATTTTGATGTCCTAAGACAGGCCTTACTTCGGCTCCGCTTGTCGGACTCGGCCATTTCTTTCGAAGAAGAGCATTCCGGAAGTCTGGGGCGCGGCTTCCGTTCCGGTTTTTTGGGTCTGCTCCATCTTGAAATTATTACCGAGCGTCTGCACCGGGAATTCAACTTGGATCTGATAATCACGACTCCTTCCATAAATTACATAGTGGAGAAAAAAGACGGGACAAAAGAGGTGGTTTACACACCTTCTAAGTTTCCGGACCACAATTCCGTTTCCGCTGTATACGAGCCCTGGGTTAAGTTGCGCATAATTACTCCTCACGAATATATAAACAATGTTTTGCGCCTCACCCATAAACACGAAGCAGAAGTGGGGGAATCTTCCAACTTTGGGGAGGGTAGAACGGCCTTAGATTTAGAACTACCCCTCCGGGAACTTATGCGCAATTTCTTTGACGAGGTTAAGAGTGCTTCTTCCGGTTATGCGTCTCTTTCCTACGAACTATTACCTCCACGGCCCGCTTCCGTAACCCGCCTGGACATATTGATAGCAGATGAAGTCATGCCAGCTTTTTCCAGAGTGGTGTCTTCTGCGCGTGCGGTGGAAGAAGCAGAAGAAGCGGTAGAGCGACTTTACAAGGTATTACCAAGACAGCTGTTTGTGGCCAAGATACAGGGCAGGGCTTTGGGCAGAATACTTTCTTCCCGGACCCTCTCCGCCTTTAGAAAGGATGTCCTGATGAAGGGTAGTAAAATGGTCGGCGGGGGAGATGTAACCAGGAAGAAAAAACTTTTGGAGAAACAGAAAAAGGGCAAGAAGCGCATGAAAGAACATGGCAAGGTCAACATTCCCCACGAAACTTTCATCAAAATGCTTCGCGGAGAGTAATTTAGGCGTAATAAAGGAGCGGTATCAGGGAGAAGGCCACCATACCGGCAATAACAAGTATGGCTACGATTACCCAGACTGCTTTGAATATTTTGTTGCCTTTTTTGCCGAACATAAGTGTTTTTATTGAGGGCGCCTTTTAGTGTGGGTTATACTACCACAATGGAGGATTTTCCAGAAAAGCGCGGTAAGAAAGGCTGGCTCTACTCTATTCCGGTTTTAATTGTCTTAATTATTTTAGTTTTAGGTTTTGGTAGGAGCTCCATAGCTATGTATAAGGGGGCAAAGGATGCCAAGGACAGAGAGGGTGTGGCGACGGGTAGGTTAGAGGGCTTGATGGAGCGTAAAAATTTTCTGGAGTCTTCTATAGGCAGGTTATCCAGCGCCGAGGGTATAGAACAGGCTTTAAGGGAAAAATTTAATGTCCGAAGGCCTGGAGAGGATATGATAATTTTGGTTTCGCCGGAAATTGAAGAGCCGGTATACGATTCGTCCCTTGGGGTCATTAAGAACTGGTTCAATCAGATTTTTTAAATTTCGCGGGATTAGTTTAGTGGTAAAACGAGTGCTTCCCAAGCATTAGTCACCGGTCCGATTCCGGTATCCCGCACTACAGCAAAAATCCCCATATGGGGGATTTTTGCTGTGGATTGACGCTTTTTCTGGGATGGTATAATCAACATATTAAAAGCCAGTATCCATTATGAAAAAAATCTCTATTTACACGACACCCACCTGTACTTATTGTCAGCTGGCCAAGGATTATTTCAAGAACAATGGGATATCCTATCAGGAGTTTAATGTGGCCACGGATTTGGAAAAGAGGAAGGAGATGATAGAGAGGAGCGGCCAAATGGGAGTGCCAGTTATAGACATAGACGGCAAGTTGATGGTTGGATTTGAGGAAAAGACTCTGGC
>JBBTXX010000027.1:0-1697 GCA_038062065.1 Patescibacteria group bacterium | reverse complement strand
GATTACGACTGACAAATTATTCTTTTTGAAAGACGGAAGATTATCTCCGCTTTTTAGAACGCGCGGCGAGCATGGCTCTTTTGGCTTGTAGGCGCTTCTTGGTTTTCCTGGAGCGGGAAGTTTTGTTCTTTATGTCTTGGGCTGCTCTTTTGGCCATGTCGGAGAGTATATACTAATTTTGTAATTTAGTGATAGCCCATCTTTTTATTCCGTACTTCTTCCGCCAGCTCTATGGCCTGAATCGGAGTTATGTTTTTGGTTCGGAGGGATTCTCGTATTCTGTTTAGATAGTCTACTTCCGAATCCACTGCTCCCATCTGTCTTATCTCTCCTTCTATCGCCGATATTTGTATCAACGCGTCTGACTCCGACCATTCTCCTTTAGGTTCCTGTTCCATATTCTTCGGGATTTTATTCTACAAATAAATACTCGAAGGCCATATTGTGGACGCCTTCAAAGTCATGCGAGACGTCAAAATATTTAATCTTGTATTTCGCGCACTCGTCTCGCAGATACTTACTAAACTGGGCCATCTCGTCGATCATGGGCAGCATCTTTTCGTCACTAATGCCCCTCGTCCAATCTATGTCGCCCTGATGATATTTCCTAATCAAAGCCAGCTTTTCGTCTTTTGTCATTTCCGTATAGCCTAAGAAGCAGCATCTAACGGGGTGTTTCTCGATAGTCAGTTCGTTGATTTGGCTTGGTAAAATTGAATCACCCTCAACCAGATATCCTCGCTCTTCTTTTAAAAGGACATTAAGCAAGTGTTTAGCCACCGGCCATATTTTAATTGGCCGAATCAAGAGGGAACTCTCATACGTCACGCCAAGCTGTGGTGCTCCATATGTAAGCGCACCAAAGAGTGCGTCGAGTGGAAAATACGGAGTCTGTTTTTCGACAACAGCTCTTCGGGCGAGCAACGTCTTACCCGATCGCGAGGTGCCACCTATTACATATAACATGTAGCTATTATATTTTATTGAGTGTTGGCCGTACATCTAATACTAAACACTCCTCAGAATTCCTGCCCACCGGCAGGCAAGCGGACCTATCTCAAACTGGCTGACTGTTAATTAAACTCAATTTCTTTTCTCTGCGCCAGCTTTTGATTTCTGCTTCACGTTTTGATGCAGAACTTCTGTCGGGATGTTTTTCCGTGTATATTATTTTTTCTACTCCTCTTGAGCGGGTATACCGACCCCCTTCTCCATTCTTATGTTCTGTAAATCTACGCTTAATATCGGTTGTTATGCCGGTGTACAGAGACTTGTCGGCGCATTCTAGGATGTAGACGAAGTAAGACACATTCTAATCTAATCGAGCTCGTACCTCGGAACTAAGTTTTGACAGACGCAGTTTTAGCAGATGCAAGGTGATGTGCCAATTCGTATAATAACCCAACGAATTCTTCGGTGTAATCTCTATATCCAGAAACAAAGTGTGCTATCTCGTGCAAGGACGTCTCCGCAAGGTCGCGACGCCGTCCCTCAAGTAGCAGTGCTTCGTTAAAGACTATCCCGATATTTTCATCCGCTTTCCCGTGGTAGATAGAATCAATAGGGGAGAGCGCGACAGCGTTTCTGCCCTCTATTGCACCAGCGCTACCCCACGCTTCTATTGCTTTATTGAATTGTTTGGATGAATGGGTCGGGATTGAGTAATATTTCAGCTCTTCTTCGGTCAAAGTTTTTAG
>JBBTXX010000026.1:0-6732 GCA_038062065.1 Patescibacteria group bacterium | reverse complement strand
ATGCTTGGCAGGGCAATTCCGCCCAGAGAAGACTCACTAGTAGCGCAATCATCCAGGGTTTTTCTCGGGGTCTTATTGAGCAGGGAGATGCACAGCTCTGCGAAGTCGTAGGACTCGGCCATATTCCCATTTTGTCTTGCTAGTACCGCGAGAGCATAAGCGTACTCCGCCCCTTTCTTATGGGGGGCAGAGGAGATAGCCCTTATTACCACCGACTTTTCTAGGTAATTCATGTGTACCTCCTTCTTATTTTCTATTTTAATTTTCGATCAATAAAAGATTTATTTCTAGTCAAATTAATTTGAGTCAAATATAATGAAAGCGTGCATATAGTCCAAAGAAGAATCCTCAAGGAGCTAGCTCTACATAGAAATCTTAATTTTTCTGATCTGCGTAGCCCTAGCGTAGATAGTAACCGCCACGCCTACCACGTTAAATGTCTTCTCCAAGGAGGGTTCATTCGTCTTGATTCCAAGGGATACAATCTTACTTCAAGCGGCAGAAGATTTGCCGACCGCATGAGCCTCCCTACTCTTGTAGATCGTATTCAGCCTAAAATAGTTACCCTATTAGTTTGTAAGCGTGGGGAAGATTTTCTTTTATACAAACGTGGCCGGGAGCCGTTTATCGGGAAAATAGGATTTCCATACGGTAAAATTCACATGGGAGAGAATATTGCTTCTGCGGCAGCTCGGGAGTTACAGGAGAAAACTGGTGTTACCGCGGAATTAGTTCATCGTGGCGATGTTTACATTCTGGTTTTAGAAAAAGACGAAATCATAACCCACATGCTTTGCCATGTTTTCTCCGGTACTTACGAAATAGGGGAGCCGATTGCTTCCGAAATCGGACGTTGTTTTTGGGCTCGGCCGGAGGACATATCCAAGAAAGAATTCATGCCGGGATTCCAAGAAATTGGGCGTCTTTTGAAACGCCGGGGGAGGAGCCTCTTTTTTGAGGAAATGACGTTTGATATTTCTAAATAGACTTATGTCTGCTGTCTGCGCGGCCGATGGGATTTGAACCCACGATCTATTCCGTGACAGGGAATTATGTTAACCAGGCTACACCACGGCCGCATTTAACCTCAAAACTCGAATTGCTCGTTCAAGCTTTCTCCTTTTACGAAGCAGGCACAGCTTTGAGATGGGCGCAGTATGATACATAAGATTGTATAAGGCAAGACTGTCGCGACGACTGAATACAAGGGAATAGCCACGGTTTTTCTTTGAAATATATCCCCCGGAAAGCTTCCGGATTAACAGGTGTTTATGGAGTCCCTGCAGAAATTTAAGACTCCCAGAGGTAAAAATAGTGGCTAAAATCCAGCGTTGTTTATTGTGCCATTTAGACCAATGCTTTTTAAAATACACACAACCATCTCCGTCGAAATATCCGCGTACAAAATGTCCTAAATATTCTTTTGGCACGGGAGGGAAGAGGACTTTCTTGCTTTTATTTTGCATGAACCCGAGTCGTGATAAGTCTTCAAACCACTCTTTGCTTCCGATTTGCAGTCTATAGGATGTCTTGTTGAGGGGGCTTCTCTTTCTTTCCGAGATTCGGTGTCCGGATTTCACTGCCCGACGTATGTGTTCAAGTACTGATCGATCGGTAATACTGAATTCAATAAAATGCGCCCCACGCCGGTTGGTTATCATGGACCCGTCTGCGGCAAAGAATCCAAGCACATATGCCATGTGGGATGACCATTTTTTGAAGAATTTTTTATTAAGATTTCTAAATATTGGCACTCTGTGAATTATAGCGCGTGACAGGGCGTAATACTAACCCATTTTGAATGATAAACGAACTAGATCTATCCCTATAAGTTGAGGTGCCGATGGGTGGAATCGAACCACCATCTAGGGCTTATGAGTCCCTCGTTCTAACCATTGAACTACACCGGCTTTTTGAGCCGCGAGTGAAAAATAACACGCGTAAGCTCTCTATACAACGCGGGAGTATATATTTTCAGGCGGGGCCTGGTTTGGTCACAACTCTCGGCTCGCCTGCTCGCCTCGGTCGCGACCCCGCCTCGTCCGTTCCGACTTCTGTCGGAACATGACTGCGGCCTGCAAATCCCGACGCCATGTGTGCAGACACATGGCTTCCCGCGCAAAAGCACAAAACCAAAACGCCCCGTAGAGGGCGTTTTGGTTTTGGCTTGTTGCGGGGCCGGGATTTGCACCCGGGTCCCAAGGTTATGAGCCTTGTGAGTTACTGTTACTCCACCCCGCTATGAGTTCAGGATTATACGCTTAAAATCCGGTTTCGCAAGGTCGGCTCCCGTTGCTCCCTTCCCGTTGTTATACTCTCTTGGTGGACAAAAAAACCAGAGAATCCCGTATCCAAGAAATTGAAGAGGCCATAGCTGCGCCAGGTTTTTGGGCGCGTCCGAAAGAAGCCCAGGCCTTAATTAAGGAGCTACAGAGTCTTAAAACTGAAAATGCCGGCGGGGGTCCATATGACGGAGGAGATGCCGTCCTTACAATTTTTGCCGGTGCCGGCGGAGACGATGCCGAGGATTTTGCTCGCATGCTTGTCGGTATGTACGAGAGGTATGTGGGGGGGCGAAATTGGGGTTTCAAAATCCTTCACCAAAATCAAAATAGCCGCGGAGGATTCCGTAATTTTACAGCAGAGATATCCGGCAAGAGTTCTTACGGCATATTGAAGGGTGAGTCCGGCGTGCACCGGCTTGTACGCCTTTCGCCTTTTAACGCTAATCAGCTAAGGCATACCTCTTTTGCTATGGTGGAAATAATCCCGAAATTCGAGAAATCCGGCATTATAGATATTCCTCCGGAAGAATTGTCGGTGGATTTTGCCCGTTCTTCCGGCCCTGGCGGGCAAAATGTAAATAAACGGGAAACTTCTGTGCGCATGGTGCACCTACCGACTAAGCTCGCCGTACACGTGGAGAGTGAACGGTCTCAAGCCCAGAACCGAGAAAAAGCTCTACAACTTCTTTCCGGCAAAATCTATAAATTGCGGGAAGAAGAGAGGCTGTCCAAAGAGAAGGGTATGTATATATCCAAAACAACCGATGCCGCCTGGGGTAATCAGATTCGCTCCTATGTTCTTCACCCATATAAGCTGGTTAAGGATCACCGTACCGGAGTAGAGATGCGTAACCCGGAAGCCGTACTGGGAGGGGATATTCAGGATTTTCTGGATGCAGAAATACAAGCAGGAGAGAATCTAATTTCCGGTAAAACGGATGATGAGTCAGATGAGTAGAGATTCAGGTTCTGTTATAATAATGGCACTGAAGCGGTAATCCGCCGGTATTTTCAACCAATGATTCGTTTTGACAAAGTATCCAAGTCTTACGAGGACGGAGTCCGGGTTTTAGATGATGTGTCTATTGGCATAGAACCCAAAGAATTTGTATCTATCGTCGGCCAGTCCGGGGCAGGAAAGACTACTCTTCTCAAACTTCTTATTGCCGAAGAGCACCCTTCCGAAGGCCAAGTTTTATTTGAAGAAGTCAGCGTTCATAAGCTTAAAAAGAGCGAAATCACCAACCTGCGCCGTCGTATAGGCGTGGTTTTCCAGGATTTTCGTCTGCTACCAGACAAAACAGCTTATGAAAATGTAGCTTTTGCCATGGAAGCGGCCGGACGCACGGACGAAGAGATAGCCGCAGATGTACCCCATGTTCTCCAGTTGGTGGATTTGGAAGACAAAATGACGCATTTCCCAAGCCAGCTTTCTGGGGGCGAGAAACAGCGCGTAGCCATCGCCAGAGCCATTATTAACCAGCCGGATGTTCTGGTGGCAGACGAGCCGACTGGAAACTTGGACCCCATGAATACTCAGGATGTCGTCCAAATTCTAAAAAAAATCAATGACCTCGGTACCACCGTCATTTTGACGACCCACAACAAGGGCGTAATTGATAATTTGGAAAGAAGAGTCATAACTATGGAGAAGGGTAAGGTGTTGCGAGACGATGCTAAAGGCAGATACAAGCTCTAGACGAAAGAGTTATACTGGTTGTAATTGATTTATGATTTGGACTAAATTGAAAAGAATGATGCGTTCCGGGTTTGTCGGTTTTTGGCGCAATTCCTTCGTATCTCTGGCGTCCGTTGTTATTATGGTGGTAACTCTTGTACTTATTGCCGTACTTATTTTTGGTAGCGCCATATTGAGCGCCTCTTTGGAAAAACTGCGTGGCAAGGTGGATGTAACAGTGTATTTCAACACAGACGCACCGGAGTCAGAAGTACTTTCTCTTAAAAAATCTTTGGAAGCCATGTCTGAGGTCGGGAGTGTTTCTTACACTTCGCGTGAAAAGGCTCTGGAAGATTTCAAAGTCCGGCATCAGGGAGACGAGTTGACCCTTCAGGCACTGGATGAGCTCGGTGAGAATCCTCTCGGCGCCTCTTTAAATGTTTTGGCGCGCGCTACTTCCGAATATGAAGGTATAGCCAAATTTCTCTCTGGACAAGACGCGCTTGGGGGGGCCGGCCACACCATCATTGATAAAGTGAATTACGCGGAAAATAAGACAGCCATAGATAAATTATCCAAAGTTATTGATTCCGCGCGCGCGGTTGGTATAGCCATAGTACTTCTTTTCGCCTTTATTTCCGTACTAATCACCTTCAATACCATACAAATAGTTATTTACACCGCTAGGGATGAAATATCTCTTATGCGTCTGGTTGGTGCTTCTCCTATGTATATTCGGGGCCCCTTTGTAGTCGCCGGTATGATGTACGGGGCCGCCGCCGGACTCCTGACTCTTCTTCTTCTCGTACCTTTTGTTTGGTGGCTGTCTCCCATGACGGATGCTTTTGGTACCGGAGTCAGACTAGTAGATTATTATCGGAGCAATTTTTTGGAGGTATTCTTTATCATTCTCGGGTCCGGGGTATTTCTCGGGGCCTCCTCGGCGTTTTTGGCGGTCAAGAAGTTCCTCAAGGTATAGGTCGTTTTTATGTGGATTTCTCCGGTCCCAA
Source organism: Patescibacteria group bacterium (assembly GCA_038062065.1). Lineage (GTDB taxonomy): Bacteria > Patescibacteriota > Minisyncoccia > Phycocordibacterales > JAKFXT01 > JBBTXX01. The sequence continues at coordinate 1,759 of JBBTXX010000026.1, read as the reverse complement.
GTCTATTTAGCGGGTATAAATTTTCCTAGAGGAGTTTCAAACTTCTTCCGACCTTTTTTCACCTTGCCGTCAAGACCTTTTTTGGTTGCCGTCCCACTGCTTTCATAGCTACAATTACTTAGCCGCTCGGAAACCCGGTTTCCGGCGGCCTTATCATGAAAGCCAGCAGAACCAGTACCCGTAAAAAGGAACACAAGTATATTTTTGTCATTGGTGGCGTGATGTCGGGAGTGGGTAAGGGCGTGGCCACTTCTTCTATCGCCAAATTGTTGCAGGCCAGAGGATTCAAAATAAATCCCATAAAAATTGACCCGTATTTGAATGTGGATGCGGGTACCATGAACCCGACTGAACACGGTGAGGTGTTTGTCTTGCGTTCCGGGTTGGAGACAGATCAGGATATGGGCAATTACGAACGCTTTCTCGGGGTGGATTTGCGACCAGAAGACTATATGACTTCGGGTATGGTTTACAAAACCGTGATTGAGAGAGAGCGCAACCTGGGTTACCACGGCAAATTCGTGGAAGCGGTGCCGCATGTGCGGGATGAGATTATAGATAGGATAGAAAGAGCCGCCACACTTAATAGCTCCGACATATCCATTATTGAAATAGGTGGCACAGTTGGTGATTTTCAAAATGCTTTGTACATAGAGGCGGCGCGCATTTTGAAAATGCGACACCCGGAAGATGTACTGTTCGTTATGGTTTCTTACCTGCCGGTACCGGGCACGATAGGGGAGATGAAAACCAAGCCGACCCAGAATGCGGTTCGCCAACTTAATTCTTACGGGGTACAACCAGACATTATTATTGCCAGAAGTTCGGTGGCGCTGGATAAAAAACGTAAAGAAAAACTGGCGGTCTGGTGTAATGTGCGCTCCGAACATGTGGTTTCCGCTCCGGATATTGAAAGTATTTACGAAGTGCCTCTGAATTTCGAGAAAGACAAATTGGGAGAAATTATTTTGGATATTCTTAAGTTGAAAAGCCGTCAGCGTCCCGATTTGCGGGCTTGGAGAAATTTTGTCACTAAAATTTTGAATGGAGGCAGAGAATTAGACGTTGCCATCATCGGTAAATATTTTGATACCGGAGATTTCGTACTATCGGACGCCTACCTTTCCGTCATTGAAGCTATCAAGTTTTCCGCGGCTAAAATAGGAGCCAAAGTTCGCATCCACTGGCTCAATTCCAAGGAGTTTGAGGACGGCCGGGCGCGGGTTTCTTCCCTTAAGAAATACGACGGAGTTATCGTCCCCGGGGGCTTCGGGGAGACCGGCATAGAAGGCAAGCTCAAGGTTATTCGTTACGCCAGAGAAAATAAAGTTCCATATTTTGGCCTTTGCTACGGTATGCAGCTTTCGGTCGTGGAATATGCCAGAAATGTTCTCGGTCTTAAAATTGCGCACACGGTAGAAATCGACCCGAAATCCTTGCACCCGGTTATTGATGTTATGCCGGACCAGAAACAAAAGTTAGAAAAGAAAAATTATGGGGGCAGTATGCGTCTCGGGGTTTATCCGGCGTATCTAAAGAAGGGGACTATTGCGCGCGCGGCTTACGGTAAAGAAATTGTGGAAGAACGCCACCGGCATCGTTACGAAGTTAATCCGGAGTATGTAGAAAGATTGGAAAAGGCAGGACTCATATTCTCCGGCGTTTCGCCGGATCGGGTACTTATGGAAATTGCCGAGTTGCCCCAAAAAGTTCATCCATTTTTTCTTGGCACCCAGTTTCATCCAGAGCTCCAAGCCCG
>JBBTXX010000025.1:0-8873 GCA_038062065.1 Patescibacteria group bacterium | reverse complement strand
CCTATTAAGTCCTTAAGAGCGAAAGGTTCGGAGTTTATAAATTCTCCCCCTGGTACAATTTCTATGGCTGGAGGATATTTTTTTGCTTTAGCTTCACTGCTTGCCGAAGCCACTTCGGTTTTGCTGACTGTTCCGGAGCCACCGACTTTTTGATAGCCGGAAAGCCACCAGATACCGCCGCCTATAAGTAAAATTGCAATGGCCAATATCCAATAACGAGCCTGTTCAGTCATTTGGAAAGTAGATAGTTATTAAGAAATTCAAAGTTGGCTATGAGAGAGAGTTGCTGGGTAAATATAAGGACGCCAAGAGCGACCAGAATAATGCCAAAAAGAATATTCAAGTAGCGGAGAGCGTCTCCATATCTGCTAATGAGCGTAGTAGCCTGTGCGGTGAAAAGTCCGACGATAAGAAAAGGAATTCCAAGTCCTAAAGCGTAAACAAGAAGGAGTAAAAAGGCCGATCCGGGTTGCGTGGCGGCTATGCCGAGAATTACTCCAAGCGCGGGGCCAACGCAAGGAGTCCAGCCGGCGGCAAAAGCCAGGCCGAAAAGAAAAGAGGTCAGATAGCGTGGGTAGCGACCACCAGTTTTAACTGCGAATTTGTGGTCGCGTTCCAGAAACGGGATTTTTACTAGACCAACCAGGTACAGACCAAAAATTATTATGAGTACACCGCCAATTCGGGAGAGCCATTGCTGGACATCGTAAGCGATACTCTCGAGGAGGGTGTTGAGTAGAACTCCAAGTAAGGCAAAGACTAAGGAGAACCCTAGTACGAAGAAAGCGCTGTTAATGAAAACTTCGCGCCTATCGCTCCCTTTGGCATCTGTACCTACGCCAGCTAAGTAGGCCAGAAATCCTGGAATAATTGGTAGTACGCAGGGGGCCAAGAAAGAGACAATGCCGGCGAGAAAAGCGGCGGATAGGGCGATTTGGGTTTCCAACATGGTGAGTTATTTTATAACTTTCTCAATTTCGGAGATATAGCGCGCCTTGTCCCAACTTTCCGGTGATTTGAGAATTCTTTCGTCGTTTTTTACAAAGACTTTGGTGTGCTGGTAGGCGACTCCGAATTCCTTGGCTAGTGCCACCTCGTCTTTGTCGGTGTCGGAATCATTGTAATTTACCCGGAAGCCAATTACTTTGTCGGTTTTAAGGTCGTTAAACGCTGGGTACAGTGAACTGGCCACTTCCACTTTGCAGATGGGGCACCAGGTGGCGTAGAAATACAAGACTATGAGTTTGTCGGTTTTTTTGGCGGATTCGTAATCTGACTTATTGAAATCCAGAAGTGGGGCAGAGGTTCCAGCCAGAGTTTTCCCAGTGTAGGAGACTTTTTCCATCATGCCAATTGTCTTTTCTTCAGACATTTTTTTCTCCTCCATGGCTTTCTGTTCCATCGCTTCTTTTTCCGTCATTTCCTTGTCTGCCATGGCTTTGCGGTCCGAATTTGAGTAGTAGGTTACTCCACCGATAATGGCTATAACAGCCAAGACGATGAGAGTTATAGGTAAGGAAAAACCTGTTTTTGGGTGCATATTTATGATAATTAATTTTATGTCTTTAAGTATGCACCAGATACTCTCAATGTAAAGTTAGCTTTACATGCAGTTGGGGATAATTAATTTTGGTAGCGATTCCAGATACGAGCCACGATTTTCGCGGTCAGCATCAAAAGAAGGATAGATATAAGTTCGGGAGAGTGTTCATGTTTGAAGGCCATCCAGCCAATAAGGGCGACTAGGCCGGCGGAACCAAGGAGAAAGGCGAAGCGGTCGGATTTCATTCGGTGTAGCTCTTCTCTTTCGTCCTTAGCTTTCTCTCTCCACATAAGAGCCACAAAAAGACCAAGAACAACGAGTAGTCCTGCGGAAACGGACAGGGTTTGCATATCCGTCATAAATAACCCGAAAGGCCCAAGAAGGGCGCTCGCGAGAACCAAAAGTGTCACGACCAAAACTATTTCCTGGATGAGACTATCTTTTTCCATGATGAATTTTAAATATTTGTTCCACTGGAGATTTGAAATAGGAAGCGATTTTCAGAGCCAAGGCCACGGAAGGGGCGTAATTACCTCTCTCTATGGCAATAATGGTTTGTCTCGTTACCCCCAAGGCTTCGGCCAATTCCTCTTGGGTAATTGCGGCGCGGGTCCGAAAATCATACAGGTTGTTTTTAATACTCTCCATACATGGCGGGAGTCTAGCATGGCCAGCAGTTTGCTTGCACCAAATTCTAGTGGTAGTTTGCCAAAAGATATTTGAACCAGTGAGGGCAAGATGAGAAATAGAAGCGCTAAGAGAAAAGGTCTACCCGGCCTAGTGCCGAGCCACCTAATCCGCTCCGGAGCTGAAATTTTCCGAGGTATGGGACCGAATGCAGGCACCCTAGTTTTGGAGCCGAGAAATTGGCCGATGCGACTCATTTCTGCCAAGTGGGCCGAGTATGTGGCTCGGCACCACGCTGTCTACGCGAGGAAACCGGATTATGCCGTATCCACGCGTTTTCGTGGAGATATCGGGGTAATGCTGCAGGAATTGTCTCTAGAAAACAAGATGGCCTACTCGCGCTTTATTGAGAAAGAAGTGCCGGAGGGTTCTTTGTCTGACTTTCCACGCTCTGACTTTGTCATCCGGGCCTTTATGGAGTGGCTTGGTACGGATGAGGGGTTGAGTTTTGGCTTGGACGCTCGAGACTGGCTTTGGGGAGACCTGGAGTGGCACGGAGTTTTGGACGCACTACTGAAGCGTCCAAGTTTCCGTCTAGCTCCGAGGGGCCAATGCGGGTCACAAGTTCCCGGCATTCTTCATTCTTGTAGCAAGAGTTGCCAGGGCTACGGCATGTCATTTCCGCCGGTGTTTGTGAGGGATAGTGAAAAGCATCCCATTCTCGTACAGGAGGTTCTGTGCGAAGAAGATTGGCTGGTCCTGCGCATAATTTGCCGGTGGTTCGGTATCAAAAATGGGCAGAAGTTTCTTTGCTCGGCTTTGGATTCTGTAGATGAAGCCAAAGACATGGCTCATCGGTACAGACAAGAAAAAGAAAAGGAGCGACAGAGGAAGTTGCGCCTAGCGGCTGAGACGAGGAGAAAAGGTAGGGCGGGTGAGGGGGTTACTGATCAGGAACCTCAACCAAGCTACAAAGACTAGTGGTTAAAGCCCAGCCGTTGCAACAACGGCTGGGCTAGATTTTTGCATACTAAAAACAAAAAATCCCCTGGATAGGGGATTTTTTGTTGAAGTGAGAATCCTTCCGCCCAAAGGCATCAGGATCTAACTGTCCTTCCGCCCAAAAGGCGTCAGGACTAAGAGCGTGACCTAGGAAGTCATTCCGCCCATACCTGAACCGCCGTTTCCACCCACTTTGAAGCCGAGGGCGAGGATAACCACGCCAAGGACTACATGGAGGAGGTGATCGGCCATATTAGCCGTAATGAGCCCGAGAATCATATCCCCACCGAGGAAGCCGAGTACTGCGACAAGCAGGTAGACGACACCGAAGACTTTCATGAACATAGCCATGGAAGCTTCCGCAAAGAAAGCGACAGCAAGGAATAGAAGGCCGGTAGCCAGGTGAACGATGTCATGCAAGGTGTCGGTCACGAATATGCCACTCGGACCCACTAGAGGGTTAGAGACGAACATACCAAGAGCTCCGACAACCAGGAACACCACACCAAGTACCACACCAAGATTTTTAGCCATAATTGTTTTTCTTTATATGGTTAACGCCCGACCTTTATGATTGTGCGCTAGGGTATTATCCCATTCTGCGTTGCCTTGTAAAACACCCTATAAACAGGGGCTGTTGATAAGGAGGGTCTTACTGATATGCTCCTAAGTATGATGGATTACTCGGATGGAGGGTCTCAGATACCTAAGAAACATCCCTTCTCGCACTACTATGGGGATGATGTCCGGCGTCTGTTCCTACTGGCCTCGGTCGGGATTTTGTTAGGAGTGCTTTTCTACCAGGATTTATTGCCGTTCGCCAGTCAGGTGTTCGTAATGGGAGGAGTTTTACTTCTCGCCTTGTTTGCTGGGTTGGTGAATCCTCTGGAGCATAAATTTATCAAGGTGGACCTGGCTTTGTCTGCCGTGGGATTTCTTCTTTTTGAATACGCAGCAGCAACTGGAACAGACACATCCTCCATACCGGAATCCGTTATCCGCCAAGCGCTGGCGCTAATTTTTCTTTTTGCTTTTTATTTTGCGACCAAATCACTCCGTACTTCCAAGCCCTAGATTTTATTTGTTACAATTGTCTTTATGCTGAATGATGTTTTGATGCGCGGAATGCTGGGGCAAGCCTTCGCTAATGTTCCGGAAGAGGAAAGATCTCGCATTCTCTCTATTATCAAGGAAAATCCGGAACTGTTTATCGGTATAGGCAAAGCGGTGGAAGAACGAGTTAAGAAAGGCGAAGATAAAATGGCAGCCGTACAAGCTGTTATGCTGGAGAGCAAGGATGAACTCATGAAAGTTCTCGGGGAAACAAGTAAATGAAAAAGAAAAAAATATTAGTCCTTCTGGGACATCCGGATTCCGATTCCGGAACTTTTTGCGGTTATTTGGCGTGTAGGTATGAGGAAGCCGCCAAAGCTGCTGGGCACGAAGTAGAGAGAGTTAACGCCGGGGAAATCAAGTTTGACCCCATACTGCACAAAGGCTACAAAGAAATCCAGCAGCTAGAGCCAGACCTGGTGAACCTACAGGAGAAATTTAAGTGGGCGGAACACATAGTCATCATCTACCCGAACTGGTGGTGCACTATGCCAGCGGTACTCAAAGGTATTTTTGACCGCATGTTCCTGCCGGGCTTTGCTTTTCGCTACTACAAAGACGGCTGGAGGAAAAAATTAGGTTTGTGGGAGAAGTTACTCAAAGGACGCTCGGCGCGGGTGATTATTACTTTGAACGCCCATCCGTGGTTGGAACGCCTCGCAGTGGGGGATTATTCCAATGAAATCCGTCGTGGGATTTTGTGGTTTGCCGGTATTTCTCCGGTGCGTCTTACCACAATAGGTCCCATAGAAAAAATGTCTCCAGAAGAACTCTCGGCTTGGGGGGACGAAGTTTGTAGGCTTGCTAGGAAGGGTAAATAGGTAGTAACTTGCCCTATAGTCAATAAGTTTGAAGGAGCAATCATGGCTCGTATTGCTAGGACAAAGAAATCCTTATGGCTTTCAAAGCGGGAGGCTCATTGGGCTTATGAGGAATATTTGATCGCTAGTCTGATAAGCAAAAAATATGAGCATAGCTATAGGAAGTTCAAAGACGAGAAAATCACTGCTGAACAAAAAAGAGCTGAAGTTAGAAAATACTACGAGGAACAGCTAGCCAGGATTGTGAAAGCCGGTCAGTTAAACAAAAGGGATTTGGCGACGATAAATTCCCGAGCGGGGAAAACTCTTATTGGTCTAGCCCAATCATAATTCCATATATATACTCACGCGGCGCCCCACAAGGCGCCGCGTTTCCATTTACTTATGAATCTATCTATAGGCATTGTCGGACTTCCAAACGTGGGCAAATCCACGCTTTTTAATGGTTTGACCAAAAAATCTGTTTTGGCAGCCAATTATCCCTTTGCGACCATTGATCCTTCGGTCGGTGTTGTAGCCGTGCCGGACGAGAGGTTGGGGCTACTTTCTGATTTTTCCAAATCACAAAAAACTATTCCGGCGGCGGTAGAGTTTGTGGACATAGCCGGGCTCGTTAAGGGCGCCGCGGAGGGGCAGGGGTTGGGCAACAAATTTTTGTCTAATATAAGGGAGTGCGATGCTATTTTGGAAGTAGTGAGAATATTTGAAGATGGAGACATTATTCATGTGCATAACGAAATCAATCCCAAAAAAGATATTGAGGTTATAAATTTAGAATTGGTACTGGCGGATTTAGCTACGGTAGAAAAAAGACTGGATAGCGTTTCTAGAGACGCCAAGAGGGGAGACAAAGTAGCCGTGGCGGAGGAAATTGCTATCAGGAAAATTCATCAAGTTTTGAAAGACGGACAACTGGCCTCCACAGCCAAGCTAACTTTTGAAGAAGAACCTCTGGTTAAAGGTTTGAATTTGCTGACCAAAAAACCTATTCTTTACGCTTTGAACAAAAAATCTGGGGGTAAAAACCTGGACAATACTCCGAGCGAAAAAGATTCCCGTTTTGATGAAATAGTGCGATATATCGCACTATTGGGGAGTTCGTATGTGGTGGTGGATGCCAAGACCAACGAAGAAGTGAAGGATATGGAAGTAGAGGATAGAAAAACTTTGCTCAAGGATATGGGAGCGGCGGACAGTATAGATTTAATGATTAAGAAAAGTTATGAGCTTTTGGGCTTGGAAACCTACTTTACGACCGGAGAAGATGAAACCCGGGCTTGGACTATTAAAAAAGGTTCTAATGCGCGGGAAGCGGGGGCGGCTATACACACGGATTTTCGGGATAAGTTTATCCGGGCGGAAATAATTTTCTGGAGAGATTTATTGGACTCCGGCTCTTACGCGGTAGCACGCGATAAAGGATTGGTCCGCACAGAGGGCAAGGAATACATAGTCAAAGACGGAGATGTCATAGAATTCAAGATCTGATTTAATTCTATGACCCTGAAGCGGCTGAACGGGTAAGTGGAATTTAAAATTTAATACAAAAAAACAACCGCACGCACCTTTCCTGGCGCGTGCGGTTTACGGAATGACCCTCGGCCTTCTAAGGCCGCTGCCCTTATCCGTCCACTTGGGATATTAATATACCTTTTTATTTATGTCAATGGGCGGCGAGGGTAACTCCTCGCCGCCCTTTTAAGTTCTGGCTGATTTTTAGATTCCGATTGTTGCCATGTTCTCGAACGGATGGCTTCTTGGAACCACTACCGCAGTGAACTTGTTTTGCCAAAAATCGTTGGAAACATCTTTCCTGGTGCCCGTCTCGTGCCACTGTGGCGGATTCTCGAATTGGGAAAGTATCTTATCCCGAATCGGTCTTACTTCTTTCTTGTTGCGCACATACACATAGCGCATAAGGAAGAAAACCGGAGAATAAGCAATCGTAATCAGTAAGAGTACGACCCATGCAGTTGGGTCCGACATACCATCGAGTCGTTCTATGCGCGTTTGGTACATGTGGAACCCCATGAGCACGAATACGGCGAAGAAAACTACAAGAAATTGAAAAAGGTACTGCATTCTTTTTCGCTTCCTCCTGGTTTGTAGCCAGAGGGAGTAGTCTTCCTGACCTAGCTCCAGAATTCGTTTGTTGCCGAATTCGGAAGCCGGTTTGGCTGGCGCGTTCGCGGACATTGAACCCTCCTTCTTCTAGAAGATATGACGGCCGGCAATTCCGGCCAGCGCAGCGATAAGCACGGCCGAGAGCCATACCAGACGTATACGTCGGTTAAGCGCCCGCTCCATTTCAAGGTGTACGGCGTAGCCTGCCGAGATCATATAAAACCTCCCAATTTCCTGGTCTTTCGGTGTTCTTGCGCTACCCTAGCATTGGTATACAATTCCAGCAATTAACCCTTAATCATATTTATGAACGACGCGTTACCCAAGAATTCGCGGCTCCAGAAATGGGCTTTAATAGCCGGGATAGTTGTAGTTTTGAACCTGTTCTTTAACTACGCGATTTACCTGGTGTATCCGGAACCGAAATACGAGACCTACTGTAAGCAAGAACAAGTCCGGGAGCCGATAGAGAAAAAAGATGCCTGCGTGGCGGCCGGAGGTCAGTGGAATGCCAATGTTAACTATGGCAAACAAGTTCAGCCTCTGCCGCCTGGCTATGTGCCGGAAGCCGCTGGCTACTGTGATACCGACTTCACTTGCAGGAAAGATTACGACGCGGCTAGTCAGACTTATCAGAGAAATGTGTTCGTGGCCCTGGTTGTGCTTGGCGTGATTTCTCTTGGTGCTGGCGTATTCCTTGCTTCGCAAGCCGGCGCTGTCTCTACTGCCCTTTCATTTGGAGGTGTGCTTTCCTTCATAATTGCTTCGGTACGCTACTGGTCTTACGCACAAACTTGGCTACAAGTAGCAATTCTTGGCGTGGCTCTAATAGCCCTCATCTGGCTCGGTATCAAAAAATTCGGTAAGGATTCTTAGTTAAAAAATAGTAATTAAATTATAAGAAGCCGGTACGCTGTAGGCGTACCGGCTTCTTTAGCTACCTTCAGGCAGTCATCAACTTGACCATGGAGTGAGTTCGATTTTGGAGGTTCAGAGTAAGCCGAAATATTTCCCAAGCTTCTTGCACAACTGAGCCTTCCACATTGACTTTTTTTATGGTTTTACAATCTATCATGCGTTCGCGCAGGAACGTCTCAATCTCAAGCCTGCCTTGCGTGTGTGAGCCAGTAAAATTACCATTTTCCCAACTTCCACCTCTTAGAACTATACATAGGGGCTTGTCGAATCCCTCCATGGGGGGAATGACCAGCCTTCGGACTTGAGATTCAATTTTTGTGAATCCAATGCCGCCGCTGGATTCGTAGCTCTCCACGACCTCTCCTTGGTAGAAGTAACCGCTAGGCTTAGTACCGGACATGTCTTACCTCCATATATTCGACCAAACTGAGTCTTCTAATGACCTTGCTACAATAATAAAAATTATATGTCAAATATCTTCCAGTTAAATATATTTAACTAAACCCTTTTATTTTTACTCTTTTTAATTGATACTTTCGTAATGTCCGCTTACGACCACAAAAAAATTGAGAAGAAGTGGCCCTCCTACGCTAAAGCTTCGGACGGGCAGGCAAGTTTTGTATGAATTACGATCATAAAAAGATAGAAAAAAAGTGGCGGAAGAAGTGGATGGATTCAAATCTCTATCAGACGACTGAAGACCCCAAGAAAAAGAAGACTTTTGT
>JBBTXX010000024.1:0-6792 GCA_038062065.1 Patescibacteria group bacterium | reverse complement strand
TCCCAATCAACAAGGGATACAGCGACCTCCTGACCCTTTTGGTCAGCAATGGGATTTTGGGGTCCGTCTCTCTTTTAGGGATAGGTGTGGCCTTGGGGACCCTCGTATTCCGCAAGCAGGAGTTTTTTGATTTGACGGTCCTGCCTATTTCCCTGGTGTTTTTTGCTCTTCTTGGCATAGTCTTCTTTTCTCCCGGAGTCTACTCCCTGGTTCTTATCGGGGCGGGGCTCGGGTTGCTTTCGGGGACGGCGCGTGAGGAAACCGAACACCGACGCGGGGGCGGTTTTTTGAGGATTTTTATCGGTATCCTCATGCTGACTGTAGCCGGGGCTGTTTTTGTGGTGGCTCTGCGCCAATATGTGGCCGTCTCCTACGCCGCCTATGGGTCCCTCGTTCTCAACAAAGATTCCGGACGCGCGGCGGAGCTACTCGCTTCGGCGGCGAATTTCTGGCCCACCCCCTATTATCAGCGGGAATCTTCCAGAGCGTTTTTGTCTTACGCTTTTTCCTTGGCGGAGAACACAGAGGCTTTCGGAAAGTATGTCCGAAACTCCGTGGACAGGGCAAATTCCGCGGTGGACCTAAACCCTAAGGACTATTTGTCCCAGTTGAATCGGGCGGTGGTGTTTGTTTCCCTCGCTTCTTCCGGTGTCGGGGAGGCACTTCCGAAAGCCAAAGACTTTCTTAATGACGCGGAAACTTTTTCCTTGCACCGTCCGGAAGCGGCCTATTTGAAGGCGGTGATTTTAAGAGCAGAAGGGGACGCGGGTGGGGCCAGAGCGGCTATTGAAGAAGCTTTGCGCCGGAAGCCGGATTACACGGAGGCTCTGACTTTTAAAAAATCTCTTCTCGGGCAATAATGTTTTTATGAGTCATGCCTATGATTTGATACTTGGCGGGCTGATTCTTTCAACCGGCGCGTTTTTAATGTCGTTTACCCTACCGGTAGGTGTTTTTGCTCACAGTAGCGGAGTCTCTTTTGAACAGAAGGTCGGAGCGTATTTGGTGGATATTGGGTATGACCCAGAAGCTCTGGTTACGGGCGCTACTCAAGTTTTTGATTTTAGTCTCAAGAAAAACGGCCAAGCGGTGGAGGTCGCTTCAATTTGGACCAGAATACTTTGGGGTGAAAAAACTTATTTAGCTACGGGAGTCAATGTGCCGGATTTGGGCAAACCGACACTCCTTTTCACATTTCAAAATCCTGGTGCTTACTCTCTGGAAGCCAGTTTTCGCAGTCAATCGGGAGGAGAATTGGTGAAAACATCCTTCCCCATAAGCGTAGTTTTAGATGGGACAAATGAAGGGCGTGAGCCCCTCCTTCTCTATTCTTTGCTCCTCATGGTTGGGGTGGGGTCTGGGTATCTGGCCAGACATCTTCGCCAAGTTTAACTTCCAGGAGTAGCGATTTTGGATAAGGGGGGCTTTGTGAAGAATGAAAGAGATAAATAAGTCCTATTCCTATTAGTATCGGGGACTTTTTGCGGTTGTTGTCACGGTCGGACTTTGGATTACCCGACACCACGCTTAGTAGTTGGTTACGCTTCGGGAGTCAGAAGGCGCCGGTTGGTACTTTCTCGCGGCTGCGGATATGCTCGGGACCCGATGCAGAATCATGGAGGCTTCGAGGTTGGTTCGGAAGAAGGAGCGTGGTCTAGAGTATTTTTCCGTTTGGTAGGAGAGAAGGCCGGAGAGGCCGTTTGGTTCAGAAGATATCCGCTTGGTTCCAAGAGATGGAAGAACTTTCCCGAAAAATGACTCGTTGCGGAACATGTGCAAGGAGGCGAAACTACTGCGGCCAAGAAGGAGAAAGACGGGCCTGGTGACTGGCAGTCCGTGGCTACGCATCAACTCCGCACGCGCAGTGTTACCGCTTATATTCGCGACGAATTGCTCTAGGCCTCGGCTGTTGTTCGCTAGGCCCAAGGAAATCTCGGTCAGGGTTTTCATTTCCGGACTTCCCGGCGAGGTCTTAACAAGATTTTTCATCGCTTCGCGGAGGAATTCAATGGCGGCAACCTCGGTTATCAATTCTTTGTTTGACAGCAGGGACGATTCTTTCGGGGCCAATCTTGGGTTAGCCAACGCGAAGTCCCGTATCGCCCACACGGAGAGCACCCGGCTTCTGTCTGCCGCCGCGTCCAGACAGGAGTAAAATTCGCTCGGAGAATGCGGTTGGTACTCGGCCCCCAGGAACCTCAAGGACGACAGCCACAGGTTATCCAGATGAAGAGGAATCTTTTGAAAAAAAATATCTCCGAGGAAGACCAAGTAGGTTTCCAGTTCCTCCGAAGTCGCGGAGATAAGCTGATATGGTCTACGACACTGGTCGGGAGTTTTTTGATAGAGGGCGAAGTAATAAGGGGAGGCTAAACTGCCGGCACAGAAGCTCTTTTCCAGAGCTACCACCGGCTTTGACATCGCGGGATTCCCCAACTCCGCGTACAAAGACATGATCTCTTTGACCGTGGTGGGGAGCCCCCCCCGGGGGGGTTCTTCCGGAAGCGGGGCTGGTAATTCTCGCAGGGACACATCTTTCGGCTGGCAATAAGCGGCACTTCCAGCCAGGCACTTTTCCCTTTCCAGGGCCTTGGCGTAGGTCTCGTGGAACCCTGTCTTTGCGGCTTCCATGCCATCGTCCCAACCTTCCGGAGTTACTCGGCTAGCCAGGGTGTCCAAATATGTCTGTTCCAGAAAAGGAGAGGATCGAAGAAGACGGCGGAATCGTTCCGTATCTTGCTGAAATTCTCCAGCTAGCGCGCGCAACTGCCGTCCATAAGCGCTATAGCCTGCTACGGACGGTTTGTCCAGAAATTTTTGCCTGGCTTTTTCCAATTTAGCCGTCGCGGCGAGTAGACGTATGGGGTAAAGGAAGCTTGGCGTAAAAGAAGCTTCTTCCGAATCCCATTTTCTTGCTTCCATAAGATAATCCCGCTCAATTTTTGCCAGTTTTCGCGTCTCCGCCAGGAGCAGGTCTGGGTCGGTGCCGGCCAGAGCGAACAAGGGGTTTCGGCGGAGAAGAGTTGCGGCGTAAGCTAGTTTCAGAGGCAGGCGAGCGCCTAGACCAGTTATTTTTCTCTTACCTAGAAAAACCTCTCCGCTGAGGACTTTATACTCTCTTCCGAGAGCCCAAACACTTTCCGTTGAATCGCTGGAGTTTAGAGTTTCGGCCCAAAATCGCGCCGCCTGGCCGCCGTCTACGAAAACCCAGCCTAAGAGCAACACGAAAAGCGCCGACGTGGCGCACTCCCAGAATACAAACGACGGACGGGTGAACACCTGCCTATAATGCATCAAAATATTTTTTTTGCTCGTATCTAGAAAAACCCGGCACAAGATGCAAAGAAGACTTGTTCTGAATTTGCTTCGAATTTACCCACTGTCTTATCGTTGTCTGAGCACTGATTCCCAAGGGTAGAGGGGTTGGGGCCTATGATGGAAATTCCTCCAAATTTATATTCGCTAAGAGTTAGCGAGATTGCAGACCATCTAATTATCAGAGCCAGTAAAATAAATCCCAACAGGATGCTAAAAAAGACCCTGAAAAATATATTTTCCACAACTAACCGTCTGATCGCCGAGATAGCTTGCATACGCCTCAATCATATAAACAAAGTTCTTGTATTTCTAGTCCTGGCGGGGAACAAGAACCCCGCGCCATCGGCGCGGGGTTACCTTACTTTAATCAGGGCCAGTCGTATGAGCACCATACTTCCGAAGGTGATTCCAGTCATGATGAGAAACACGGCCATGGCCTCGGTAGGCAACACCAAATAAGTGGTGGCCTCCTGGAAGAGTTTGCCGAGTCCACGATTAGCGAGCAGGAACTCGCTTGAGTAGACCCCAATAATGGAGGCCCGAAACCCAAGCTTGATTGCTTCCGCGACCTCCGTCTTCTTGATAAGGACGCCCATCCAAAGTAGTTTCTTGAGTTTGGCTCCGCTGGTATGAGCGTGTTCGATGCAGTTTTTCAACTCCTCATTGTGTTCATCGAGCAAGGCGGCCATAGTGATTCTTCCTGCGTACATTACGGCCGCGATGAACCCAAAAAAGTACGGAGTCCAGTTCATATTCCTGTCTTCAACCGGCCAAAAGAAGATGGCTAGCATGATGAGGAGTAATCCTGGAGTAGAGATGTACCAGAAACTAACCTGTCCGAACACGGCTCGGAAGCGATTGGATGACGCCATCCATGCTCCAGTAGCGACTCCGACAATACACCCCGGTATACCACTGATATGGATGCGGAATGTGGATTCCAGGATGTGTTCCCAGACACTATCGTAGACGCCGTTTCTGATTGTGTTGAGCACGTTCTCTGCTTTGGCCAGAAATAGGGAAGGCAATCCTAGTGTAAATATTTCGACTGGGGTAGGCACGGACTGCCGGCCGAACCTTTTGTCTGTCGCTAGGAGTTGCCAAAACATGAGAAGCGCAGCGTAGAAAACTAAATTGTAGACTAGCGCCTCCCAAGGCTCCATTTTCTCGAGCCGGTAGGGTATCGCGGGGGTTTGGAAGAACTTGTATTTTTTGAGCCAGAGGTTAAGACCACTGGCATCCATTTTTCGGCGCCACTGGCCTCTTTTTCCCATCGATGGCCTCCTCAGATTTCAGTGCGAACGATTCGTAATTTCTTGCGATCGTTCTCTACGATTCTCTCTGGTCCCATCAAAACACAAGTTAGCGGGCTACACAACCTCGCTCTGACCGCTTCCCCAAGAGACATTTCTGGAGATATTTTTATGTCTTCTTCTATATTCCTAACTAAATTCGCAAGGTTTACTTTCCGACGGGGCAGAACAGCCAATTCCATTTTTAGAACCTCACTATCTAATTTTCCTTTGACTCTTAGTTGATAGTCTTCTACTTCCTTGGCGTGTATTAGGAGTGCGCGTTCTAGCTCGCCAAGCCAAAGGCGCCCGCCTCCTTTTATGTCTACATAATCAATCTCCACTCGTCCGAGTAATTCATATGTTTCGGTCCGACAACTGCAGGGCGTTTTAACTTTACGCGCACAATCTCCAGTTTTGTAGCGTAGAAGCGGCATAGCTGCCCCTTCCGTTAATTTTGTAAGAACTATCTCTCCTATGTGAGTATTATTTGACTCAACATTTTTGTCAGTACTTTCCAGCTCCCAAAGGATATCTTTCGCAGGATGATACAAATTGAGGCCATGCTTCCAGAGCTGTTCGCAAGGATAACCAAATCTTCCCACCTGAGTCATACTCAAGTCCCCGGTGATAAGGGCCTTGGGAAATGTATTACGCAGATAAGAAAATTGTTTGGGGTGTAATAATTCGCCACAAATAACTATAAGAGAAATGCTTAAAGGATCTGAGTTCTTTAAAAAAAGCGGCGAGAACTTCTCTAGAGCGGAAGGGGTGGCATATAGACAGTCTGGTTTGAATATAGTCGCCAATCTGGCCGTACTCGGGAGATCTTCAAAATCCGCTTCGAGGTGCGCGACTTCGGGAAAGAGTAAGTGAATACGGCCCGCAGTGGAGTGAAAAAAATTTAACAGGCGATTCATGTGCCCAGAAGTCCAGTAATAGGGGATTATGGCAGGGCGGACATCTTCGGCTTCAGTGCGAGGGGTAAGGGTCAGCCCACGTCCGCTGGTTCCTGACGAATAGCGGATACTTATGACTTTTTCCCAAGGAGTAAAGACTCTTTGAAAAAGAGGATATTTCCTAATATCGTTGTTTTCTAAGAAGGGTAATTTTTTCCATGCCTCCAAGTCTTTAGGGAAAGACTTTTGAGGAAGAAATCCTTTACTTACATACAAGTCTTTATAAAAAGACGACAGCTCATTTTCGTAGGCCTCTCTAAAAGTTTTGCGTAGCGCAGGTATATGATCGTTCATGTATTTACATTCTCGAATTATTTTTTTACAGCACTATCCTAAAATTCTTACCGCACGAACATATATCTTTCTTTAATTTTCCCGGACCTACTTCAAAACGAAGAAGAGGTATGGGTCCTGGCTTTATACCGGTAGCAAGAACCATTCCACCGTCCTCTTCCCAGTAGTAGTCCTCCGAAGGATGGTACTCGTTGATTTTCTTACCAAGTTCCGGACACTGGAGACCCAAAGACACACCCGGGAAGGCCTGGAGGTCACGACATATTACTCCTCGCTCCGGTTTGAACAGGAAGCTGTCGCCAAGAGGGACAATCACATGCCAGAAGAGTATGGACTCTCCCACTCCATTTTCGTAAAAAAAACTATCGATCCGTTTGGCGTCTGCGGACATCACTATTAAGCCTTCTGGTTTTAATTGCCGGGTCATTTCTGCCGCTACTGGTAGGTTAATCGCGGGTGCGTAGGTCATAGGTATATCGCATACCCGTGCAGCTAGATAACACTGAGGTCCAAGAGAAAGACGGTGGAATGGCAACATAAATATCGCAACCTTAGGTGCGAAACTGCGAAGAGTTTCTTTAACTGATCGAAGCTCTTTTCGGGCTACTGGCATTAGAAAGGTATCTTCTCCAGGTAAGAAATCGGATGGGAGATAGAGATATCGCGCGTTTACAGAATGAGCTAGAGCACGCAGTCGCAATTCCTTCTTTCCTATTCGTGGGACTTGCTTCCAATCGGAAAGGTTTTTCTCGTGGGTCTCATATCCCCAGAAAAGAGCAGTTTTGCGTAATTTTGTGAAAATATCTTTTTGCGGAGGGTAAGCAGGGGTTGAGGGCATAAACAGTTACCAAGACAATATAACATGGTGGTTTTAGCTCCTCTTGCCTTTTTTAAAAAATATTCTATTGTCGTTTTAGAACCCAGTTCAA
>JBBTXX010000023.1:0-1109 GCA_038062065.1 Patescibacteria group bacterium | reverse complement strand
CCATCAGTCGGCCATGCGGAGTCAAGAACTTCTTGAGAAGTTCTGTGTCTTTGTAATCTATATATTTAATATTGTTCTGCGAGAAATAGCACTGTTTTTTCATATATTTTCTTTAGGTATATTCTCTAAAATGGGATGTCTTCCGGATTAATATCTTCCTGCGGATACTCTATGGTGTCCAAATCTTCGCCTGTCTTTGTTGGCCCTTTGGCTCCTTTCACTTCCGCGTCGTCTGCGGCGCGCGGCGCGCCACCTCCTCCAGCTTTGGCTCCAAATTGCACACGGTCCGCCACAATTTCCGTGCGGTATTGCTTCACCCCATCTTTTTCCCAAGAACGGGTTTGGATTCTGCCTTCAATGAGAACATTCTGCCCTTTCTTTAGGTATTGAGCAGCAATTTCTGCCTGCCGACCGAACACAACGATGTTGTGGAAATCCACCGCTTCCTGCTTGGCTCCTTCTTTATTCTTCCAAACACGGTTGGTAGCCATTCCAAAAGAAGCTACTTGAGCGCCAGAAGGTAGAGCCCGGAGTTCCGGATCTCTGGTCAAATTACCCACAAGAAGAACCTTGTTTAGATACATGGGTTTATTCTACCACCAGCTGGTCTATGGTTTTATCCAGCTCTTCCGGAGTGAGCTGTTTCTTAACCTTGCCTTCCTCTACCCCGGCACCTTCGGATTCGCCTTCGGGACGGACTCGGCGCTCGGAGCGACGCGGGGTCAAAGCCTCTTCCGGGATTTCCACAACAAGAAATCTGAGCACTTCTCCGAGAGAACCTATAGCAGAAATTATTGTCTGAATTGTCTCTTTTTCGGCCCTAAAATATACGTGCCCGAAGTAAGCGGTATCAAAAAAATCTTTACCTCCCTTCTTGGCTTTGCCAAGCGGGTAAGCCAAACCGCGCAGTTTCGGCTCTTCGGATGACACAAAAGTGCCGCCATTTTTTACTACAGAGTCCGTAACTTTGGTGGCTATACCCGGAACCTCTTCGGCAGAAATGGAAGAAGCTATATGAAAACCGACCTCGTAAAGGCCCTGCTTGTCGGCTGTTTCGTTATGCTCTGACATTAGGGCTAGAGGTTAGCATGTGCTGTTAGGTATCGCAA
>JBBTXX010000022.1:0-27756 GCA_038062065.1 Patescibacteria group bacterium | reverse complement strand
CGGTATCTTTGAACTATATGCCTAACTAGAGCCATATAATTCCAATCAATCGTGCGGGCAAGGCTAACTATAGCTTGGAGAAAAAAGCAGTCAAACGGGATGTGCACTAGAGAAAAAGGTGAGTAGAGACAGGGTTTAAACTTAAGAGACTGGTATAATTCCCTGAATACTTATGAGCAACGGCAAACAGCCTGAAACCATAGCAGGTTCATTAGTGGTCGACACTATAAATTACGAAGAGATGGGAGAGGATTTGGGACGCATGGAAGAAAGTGCGCTATCCAATCTCGCTCTTATAGAAGACTTATCAAAAAGATCTGCCTTGAAATCACGCCTGGACGAGGCCAATACCCAGGCTATAGAACTTCTAGCCAAAGCTGAAACGGCAAACGGAATCCTCTCTCCAGCTGACGAAAAACTACTCGAAGAGACCGTGGAGAAACTGGGTGCTGTGGCAAAAGAAATAGACAAAGAGATTGGTATAGAAGAAGAGGCAGCGCCAGCCCAGAATAACCAAAGGCTGGAACACCAAGAAACAAAGCCGACCACGGACACCGAACACCCCCGGGAGACAAAAATTTATAAAGACCTGCATGACCGCTTAGGGGTAATATCCAAAAAGGTTTCTAAGAAATACATGGGAGACGCTTGGCAGGACGCTTTGGAACTTGGAGAATTTTTGCAAAAACAATCAGAAGGGAGGGTATCGGATGAGGAATCAAAAAAAGCCGGGTCTATAAAATCTAAGTTGTGGAAATTTGTTTTGGAAACAGAAAAAGAACTGCTGGACGGAAGTTTAAAGAAAAATACTGACAATAAAGATGCGATCGGTAAAAAAAATGTCCCCGAAGGTCTCGTTGTCCCGGAGGGTGATGCCATTGACCATAACTTTAAATATATACAGGAGAACTTCAAAAAAATTGAGGGCAAGATTAATAAAAAAGATTGGATAAAAATTCAAGAGGATTTGGAAATTCTTGGAGGGTTACTAATAGAAAGAAAAAATGTCGGCCCTAAAAACTTTCCGGTAGATAAGTGGCAGGAAGCCACTAAATTAGGCCACGAACTGAGTCAATTTTTATATAAAATGCAGGGAAACCCCGGGTTGGTTGGCAAAAACCCTGTGGCTCCAGAACCAATCCCAACGCCCCAAACCACGCCACAGCCACCACAGCCAACCCCAATCCCTAAACCCCTACCAGCTTCTCCTATTCCGCCGCCTGGCTCAGAAAAAATAGACTACGAAGCCGCCAAAAAATTCGCGGAAACTAAAACTCCTATAGTCCGAAGCTTCCGCAAAGTAGACGAACATATAGAAAAGGTTTTATACCCGAAACTGAAAGATGACCAAAGATTCAATTTTAAGGAAGCCGATGCTTGGGCGGCCAGGCGGGCCGATCTTTTGCGCTTTCGGGAGGTGGACGGGAGAAGTCTTACGTCGGAAGAACAAACCGAACTCCGGAGTCTAGCCATAAAGCTCAATCGCTTCGCACGAGAAGGAGACAAAGCTCTCGGAACTGGTGAGCAGAACAAAAATACATCGGCAACCCCTCCAGCTTCCCGACCAATTCCAACGCCCAAACCCGCCTCAGGCCAAACTGGAGAAATTGGATTGAATGAATTTTTAGACAAGTCTAAAAAGGAAGCTGATATAGCCACAGCCAGAGAAAAATATACAGATAAGTACCACGAGTGGTACAGCGCTATGTCGAATGCCGGTGTAACCGAAAAAGAAAAACTTTCTCCTGAGGCCTACAAGAAAACCACCGGGGAATCGGCGTTTAATAAAGAATCCAAGGAGGAAACCGCCGAGATGGCGCTTTTGGATGAATATGAGGGTAAGAAAAGTTTGGAAAATCTAAGAAAATTTGAGGAAGAGAGAGGACCAAGAGGCCCCCTCACGGATTATGAAGAATCCCTAAAGGAGATGGGGGTAGCAAGAGATGAATATGCTTTAGCTAGAAAAAGAGTCTTGGAAGAAGCGAGGAAGGGGTCTAGATTGTGGAGAATCAAAAATAAACTCATCGGAAACTCAATCAACATTCCGAAATTGCCCCGAGATAACGAATTTCACTATATACGGGGTGAGTACTACGGCAGAAAAGAAAACTGGTATAAAGCCCGTTTGGCAGAAGCTCAACTTTACGGGTTCGGCGGTACAGAAGAAGAAAAGAATGTTCAATTCTTCGGCGTCTATAAAGAATTCGTGATGGACGAAAGAGATAAGATGTTAGCGCTTGGAGAAAACATGGACCCTCCTAGGGAAAAAGGTGTCCTGACCAAAATTTGGCAGACCTACGCGAGACAAAATAAATATGTGAAGTCGGCTATTGGGGCGACGGTGTTTGGAGCTGCCATCGGGAGTGGCGCCGCGGCTCTAGTCGGCATTCCGGCACTTAGCGGATACCTTTTAGCCCTTGCTTGGGCTGGAAAATTTGGCACAGGAGTTGCTAGTATTTCTTCGGCCGCCGCGGCTTCCCAAGCACTTGGTGGATGGTTGAATAAACTGAACAACAGAGTATTTGAAAAAGATACGGGAGAGACTAAAGCATATGGGGTAAGCGACATAGAGGCGGGCAATGTAAGAGACTTCGCGGATCTATGGCAACTAGACAAGAATTACGAAGATGATTTCAGACGTAAGGAAATCAGAGAAAATATCACTTCTGTGGCTAAGGTGGTAGCTGGAGCGGCTACTGGTATAGCCGTAGGCGGGGGAGTAAGCGCCGCCAGAGAAGCTATATTTAACTACCTAGGAGAAGGAGTTTCTCTCCCGACAGAAGCTAAAACAAAAGCGGTGGTAGCCCCTCCTCCGACACAAGACAGCCCGCCGATACAAGACGCTCCACCCGCGTTTAAAATACTCGCCCCGGAAACTATGGAAACACCCCCACAAAGACCTGCTTTGGTGCCGCCCTCTCCAGAAAAATCCTCCGGACCAAGCGTAATTGAGGCCTACGACAGCTCTATAAAAAAAGGCGGGAATACCTGGGAATCACTCCGGGATGGGATAATCAAGAAGAACCCTGGGAAATTCGGCTACGATCCGATTAAAAACCCAGATTTGAATAAGTGGGCAGAACAGCAAACCTCCAGAATTTTCAGAGACCATCCGGATCTACTTAAAAATAATCTGGTACACGAAGGAGATAAGATTAGCGCCACCATAGAGAAAAACGCGGATGGTAGTTACAAAGGGGTTAAACTCGGCTTTAAATGGGAAAGAGGAGAAGGTTCTGGAATTAGACCGAGCGAGCTTCCAGTTTCCGGAAGAGGTGACTTTATGCCCCCCATATCGGTGGAAGTGCCGCCGAGAGTGGATATATCTTCGTTTGGCCCAGAGGCAGCTAAAGTAATGCAGGCGGCTATAAACAACAGCTCCATAGAAGATGTCGACCATCTTTTCGGTAAAACCGGACTGTTCGGTTTGGGTAGGGAGTCCGGAGTAGACTCTGCCGATTGGGCCAGGATAAAAAACATACCCGCTTCCAAATTGTTGTCAGACTTATCCTCTTCGGATCCGGAAATATTCCGAGCAAACGGAGCTATAGATTCAGCGAGATTAAGGGCAGCAGAATTTCTCAAAAAGATGGTGGAGGGAGATCTTGGTAAAAGAGTGAGCTTTAAGCCCGTCGGCAATGAATCTTTCGAATCCGCGCTACGTGGTTATCATCAGTTACGACTACGGGAGCTAAACAAGTTCACATTGAAAAACTAATATGCCTGATTTAATTTTAGACGCAGCTAAAAAATTGGATATACAGAATTTTCCTGTGGAAATCCAAGAGGAAATTTTGGCCAAAGCTGGTGAGCTAGTCTTCCGGGCTTCTTTAGGCAGAGCCTTGCCGTACCTCTCGGAAAACGAGAAAGAAACTATAGAAAAATTCTTAGAGGAAAAAAATGGGGATGAATTGGAATTAATAAGCAGGGTGGTGGCTCAAAAAGTACCGGAGTTCAAAGATTTTGTGGCCGAAGAAACAGAATTTTTCATACGCGATAGCCGTGCGGCCGTAGCCGCCATGAGAACTGCAGGTAAATAGAATAGTGCGATATATCGCACTATTCTCGCCTCTAACAGAATAAATATCCTTGGTTAATACCCACCTGATGTTAGCATGGGGCTCATGCCAAACGCCTTGGACGGATTGAACCAGAAACAAAAAGAGGCGTCTTTGTACCATAAAGGCCCTTTAATGATTATTGCCGGCGCGGGCGCTGGTAAAACCAAAGTCATAACCGAGCGTATTGCGGAAATAATCAAAAGCGGAGTCGCCCCGGAATCTATTCTGGCTATAACCTTCACCAACAAATCCGCCAAGGAAATGCGAGACCGGGTAGAGAGACGCCTATCCGCAGCGGAATCTGCGCGACCCATATCTTTCAAAGAGAGGCCTTTTATTTCTACTTTTCACGCTTTGTGTGTACACATTTTAAGAGAGAACTCCCGCCTGCTCGGCATATCCAGAAACTTTTCCATATTTGACCGCGACGACTCCCGCTCTGCGGTCCGAAGATCCATTGTAGATGCCGGGTTGGATCCTAAAAGGTTTGAACCCGGAACCATGCTCTCGGCTATAGGGAGGGAAAAGAACGCAGGGCTGACGGTAGAGAGATATAAAGAAAATGCGGAGGGTTACTTCGCAGACAACTTGATTCGGGTGTGGGAAAGGTATGAAAAAGAATTGGCAGATTCCAAAGCTTTGGACTTCGACGATTTACTACTGAGAGGCAAGGAGCTTCTTCAAAAATATCTAGAGGTAAGAAAACACTACGCAAACATCTGGCACTACATACATGTGGACGAATACCAGGACACCAATAAAGTACAATACGAAATTTTACGCCTGCTTTCGGAAAGTCATAAAAATGTTTGCGTAGTCGGAGATATGGACCAGTCCATCTACAGCTGGCGGGGGGCGGATGTGCAAAACTTGTTCCGTTTTGAAGAAGATTATGCGGGAACAAAGGTTGTAATTCTAGAAGAAAATTATCGCTCTACCAAAATAATTCTGGAAGCGGCTAACTCGGTAATACGAAAAAATGTTTTGCGCAAAGAAAAAAATCTATTCACTAATAAAGAGAGGGGGGAGAAGATAATTCTGCATAGCTCTTGGACAGAAGAAGACGAGGCCCGTTTTATAACCGACACGGTGGAAAATATAAGAAGTCAGGGAGAAAAACTAGAAAATATGGCGGTTCTATACCGGGCCAATTTCCAGTCCAGAATCCTAGAAGAAGCTTTTTTAAGAGAAGGTATTCCACACCAAGTGCTCGGTGTGAGGTTTTTTGAAAGAAAGGAGGTCAAAGATATGCTCTCCTATCTTGCGGCTTCCCTTGAACCGGAAGGTTTGGGTAACTTAAAAAGAGTCATCAATAACCCGCCGAGAGGTCTTGGTAAGGTAGCTATTGCCAAAATCTTTTCCGGACAAAAAAGCCAACTTTCCCCCTCCGCGAGGGCGAGTGCGGATAATTTCTTTAGCCTGCTTTCCAAAATTGGGGTTATGGCCCGTTCCAAACCAGTTTCAGAAACACTTATGTACATCCTGGAAAAAAGCGGGTTAAAAGACAGTTTTGAAAAAGGTGGAGACGGACCGGAAAGACTGGAAAACGCCATGGAACTGGTAAGTTTGGCCGGTAAATACAAAAATCTCTCACCCGAAGACGGAGCCATAAAGCTTCTGGAAGACGCGGCCCTAGCAACCGACCAGGATGAGCTCAAAGAAGAAAAGGCCGGGGTTAAACTGATGACCGTGCACGCGGCCAAAGGATTGGAGTTTGAGCATGTATTCGTCGCGGGGCTGGAAGAAGATTTATTCCCGCATAAAAAACCAGAGTCGGACAAAAGAGTGGACGGAGACCAGGCCCTGGAAGAAGAGAGGCGGCTATTTTATGTAGCTTTAACCAGAGCCAAAAAACGCCTGTACCTGTCGCACGCCTCCAGTCGTAGTATTTACGGCAGTCGCCAGGTTAATATCCCATCCCAGTTTCTTATGGATATAGATGAGGAGCTGATAGAGGAGGGTGGCGAAGAAAAAGAACGAGTGATATACCTGGATGAATAAGAAATGGGTAAACAAGAATCAAAAACCAATATACAAAAAGTGCGTCCCAAAAAATATCTGGGGCAGAATTTTTTGTCTTCGCCCCACTATGCGAAAGTTATGGTGGAAGCAGCCAAGATTACCCCGGGAGAAACAGTTCTCGAAATAGGACCGGGGACCGGCATCCTGACGGAAGAAATACTGCGGGCCGGCGGGAAAGTTATCGGGATAGAGAAGGATACAGATTTATTGAGTAAGCTGGAAAACAAGTTTCAGAAAGACCTCAAAAATGGGTCCCTCCGGATTATTAACCAGGATGTGCGCAAAGCTAATTTGCCCGGGACAGCTTACGCTCTCATAGCCAATATCCCATACAACATTACCGGGGAAATCCTAAGACTATTTCTTGGTGGAGAGCAGCAACCAGTCCGGGCCTTCCTTATGGTCCAAAAAGAGGTGGCCAACAGAGTACTAGGCACAGATGGAAAGGGAAGTGTCCTGTCCATGTCTGTTTCCTGCTACGGAACCCCCAGAAAAATAGCTACGGTCGGGAGAGGAAATTTCAGACCCACACCCAAAGTAGACTCCGCCATTATTGCTATAGAAAATATATCCCGGGCGTTTTTTAAGAACAGGGATGAGGAAGGGAGGTTTTTTAAGGTATTAAAAACTGGTTTTGCCCACAAGAGGAAAATGCTTCTTCCAAATCTAAGCGGTGTATTCGGAAAAAAGCCAGTAGAAACAGCCTTTACCGAGCTTAAAATAGATAGAAAAGCCCGGGCGGAGAATATGGGCCTCAAAGAATGGCTATCTTTGGCCAAGAACCTAAAATCTGAATCCACAGAAGGGTAAAAACTCCGTTAGAGAACCTGCTGTAGTATTTACCTTGTATCCCTATATATAACGGTATATATAACCGAGCTGGAGTCGCGAGAACGAGTCGCAAAGCATTTTCTAACGGGGAAAAATGACTTAGTTAGTGGCCTGCTCTGCTATACTTAGCCCTGCGGCAACGCACTTAATGAAACTTACAAGCGGCATGGGCGCGGTTCTAATCGCGGTCTTTTTGGCCGTATCAATTGTCGTGTCTGCTCTTATATATCAACCTCAAAAAACGCCGGTTTCCATAACAACTGGAGTCGTAAACGACACCCGGGGAGTGGTTGCTTCCATCGCAGATATAGATACCGATAAGGACGGGCTAAAAGACTGGGAGGAATCGCTATGGGGAACAGATTCTCTAAAAGCAGACTCCGACGGGGACGGCACCAGTGACGGGAAAGAGGTAGAAAGCGGAAGGAACCCTAAAATACCAGGACCAAAAGACACTCTTGATATAGGCACATTGAAGATCGTCGCAGGAACCCCTAAAACCGGCACGGAAGAATTCGGACAAGTATTTCTGAACGAATACTTCTCGGCCAGACAAGGTGGAGAAATAGACGCGACTAAAAGGGACGAGATAGTTTCCAAAGTCATTTCCAAAGCCGGGTCTTTTAAAACCAGAATCTACACCGAGGGCGACCTGGTAATGAGCGCGGACAACAGCGACACAGCCTTGCGCGCTTACGGCAACTCCATGGGTGAAGCCATCTACCTACATGCGGTCAAAAACGAAAATGAGCTTGTCATACTCCAGAGAGCCCTCTCGACCAAACGCGCCAAAGAATTGGAAAAACTGGACCCGACTATATCCGCCTATGAAGGAACTTTGGGTGATATGTTAAAAATTATCGTACCGACTTCCGCATTATCTACCCATCTAGAAATACTCAACGCCACAAGTGTCGTACTTCAGAGCGTAAAGGATTTCCGGGGGGCTTTCACAGACCCAATTCCCGCTCTAGTTTCCGCCAATAATTATCTCGGCAATGCCGGCAAATTAGCCAACGCGTTCCGTGATGCCACGGACTGGTTCAAAGATAAAAAAGTATATTTCTCTGAAAAGGAAAGCGGGCGTTTGTTCGTGAATTTATTACCATGACAGACTCCTACAAAAAACTGGTGAATAAAACCCTCTCTGTGTTGTTTATTTGTGTTCTGTCTGCCTCTCCAATTTTTGGTCTAAAAACAGCCAAAGCACAACTGCCGGTAATCGATACTGCTTCTATTGCAGTAGAGACTGCGAACGTTTTTCAGTCAACCATTAGTGCTATTTCTGACAAAGCCCTAGAAGTAAAAGAGTATGTTTTGGATCAGCTAGCCTGGGATTTGGCTAATATAGCCATCCAGCAAATTTCTCAATCCACAATCAGGTGGATAAACAGCGGGTTTGAAGGAGGTCCAGCTTATGTGACCAACCCGGAAGCTTTCTTTGCGGACTTGGTAGATAACGAAATTGGAGCATTTTTTGAGGGTTCTGGTCTGGGATTTTTGTGCTCGCCTTTCCAGGCCCAAGTACGCTTAGCCCTACTCTTGAACCGCTCCTACAAATACAAAGCGGCTTGTACTCTGACTAAAGTAGTTAAAAATTTTGATGATTTTGTATCTGGTTCCCCTGGTTCATTTTCCCGTGGTGGTGGGTGGAATGGTTGGTTTGCTCTAACTACCCAAGAACAAAACAATCCTTATGGCGCATACCTTCTCGCCAACGCCGAACTGGATGCCAGAATCGCCCGACGTTATTACAACGAACAGAAGAAGCAGGACTGGGGTAGAGGGTTTCTATCTTTTCAAAAATGCAAAAATGTTGAGGTGCCGTACACAGCTGGGTATGACTCGGAATCTGTTGCATCTACACAAACAGAAAAATTCTGTGAAATAACCAATCCGGGCGCAGTAGTGCAGACAGAGCTGGAAAGCGCTCTCAACCTACCGAAGGACCGACTTTTGATCGCAGACGAAATCAACGAGGTCCTCTCCGCCCTCTTCACCCAGCTTTCTTATCAGATTATTACCACCGGCCTCTCCGGTCTGAGCCAGAGTTCTGGTTCCGGGGAACCAAGTTTCGAGGAGCAACTTTATCAAGACATAGGCAACCAAGGGGGTAGCGCGCGCGCAACCATCGCTAACCAAATAGACAAAGATGCTTCTATTGAAAATCAATACTTAGCGACCAAACAGCAGATGTTGGGACGCGCCAATCAGTCGGAACAATTACTTAAAGATTTAATCTCCTGCCTTAACGATAAGATAAGAAGAGGTAGTTTAACAGGCACCGCTCTCTCTAATGTCCAAAATGATATAAGCAACGCCTCTTCCACTATAAGTAACCAGGTGAACCCGGTAAAAACCAATGCCAACCGGGATATTGCCAGTTCCAATAGTAACTTGACCCGCCTCAAAGGATTTAAAGACCAGACTGGGGTAGCCGGTTTGACTGAGCTAAACGGCCTGATAAATGACTACCTCTCCTTCCGCGGAACCCTACACACAGAAAGTAGCGTCTTCAACGCAGAGAGAGACCTAAACAGTACCGTTACTACTCTCAACTCCTTGGACACCGACACCAACCAAAGAATCAGCACCTGCAGGAGTTCCTCTTCAACGCCATGAACAGAAAGTATTTTAAATACCTTCTATTCTTACTTATAGTTACCGTAACACTTAGTGTTGGGGTAGAAACAGCCAGGGCTGGGGTGGGTGATGTGGTTTCTGCCGTAGGTTCCGCCGTAGGCTCTTTTGTGCTGGATATTCTGGGAGTTCGAAACCTTTTCGCTAGTGTCGGCACAATCATGATGCAGTTGGCTTCTTGGTTCCTTTGGGCCTCCGGGGTTCTGTTCAACTACACTGTCCAATACACCGTGGTGCAAATGGCGGACACCATCAAAGCCATGCCGGCCATAAACACCGGCTGGGCCGCTTTCCGAGACTTGGCCAACATCGCTTTCATCTTTGTACTTATATATGCAGGAATTCGCACTATCCTCGGACTAGAGAGCGGACTAAAAACCATAATCGTCAACACCATTATCGCCGGGCTGCTGATTAATTTCAGTCTTTTCTTCGTTAAAGCTGGTATTGATGTCTCCAACATCGTCGCTATCCAGTTTTATAAAGGCATGGTCAGTGAAAAATGCGGTAGTACAGCACTAACCAGTTCCTTGGCAACTTGGGACGGATGCATATCCGATAATGTCATGAGCGCTTTAAAACTGACTAGTCTATATAGCAAACCAACCAAAGACGATGCGTCAAAACCGGAGGCAACTAGGGGGCTGGCGTTTACCTCAGTAATAACCGTAAGCGTTTTTGGCACTATTCTAATCCTGATAACCGCCTTCGTATTTCTGGTGGCTTCTATCATGCTAGTTATCCGCTTTGTCACCTTAACTATAGTTATGGTCGGTTCGCCCATTATGTTCCTCTCTATGATTTTACCGGAAACCAAAAACTTCTACGACGAGTGGTGGAAAAAATTCACTTCCCAACTCATGTATGGCCCGGTATTCATGGCCCTTCTGTGGCTGGCTCTGCGCGTCGCCACCAATGACGGCAAGGGGCTCTTTGCTACAGATAACAGCAGTTGGTCTTCGGTTTTGATAGAAGGGGGAAGTATAACTATTTTGCTCAACTTCATAGTCATTATTGCTTTCTTCATGGCGGCTCTGGCGGTAGCCAAAAAAATGAGTGACGACTGGGGTGGCAAGGCGGTTAGCTATATAGGTAAATATGGCTCCAGTGCAGCTGGATTATTAGGTAGAAATACTCTTGGTCGTGGATTCAACAAACTAGCCCAAGTACAACGCCTGAAAGATGCCGCCAAAGGCGGCAATTACCTAGCGCGCGCCGTTTTAGGGGGAGCGGATGTTGGTAGACGCGCTTCTTACGACCCGAGAGCCGCTCCAGGAGTTTCTTCCGTAGCAAGAGACACAGGGTTAGATTTGGGCACGGCTGGTGGCGCGGGTGGCTTTATCGCAGGACGGGACGAAAGAAAGAAGCGCACGGACGCCAAAGCGGAGGGGTTGAAAAAACTATACGGCGTTGACGATCTTGATAAGGATGCTTTGGCAACCAAGAAGACGGCCCTAGCTGCAGCCAAAAATATGTTGTTAGACGCCTACGATACCAACCTGCCCGACTCTGAAATTAAAATTAGAAAGAAGGCTGTTGAAGACGCTGAAACAGAAGTCAAAAATATCAAAAACCTTGAAAAGGAAAAATTTGCGGCGGCTAATAAGCTACCGGAAGGCTTTTTATCTCGTTTGTTTAAGCAGCCGGGGGGGGTTATTTCCTCCATACCCGTTATAGGGGGGGCCGCTATAACCGCCCTCTCCGCCAAGGCTTCCATTGCGGTTTCCGAAGACCGTGTCAAGGAGTTTGAGGAAGAAGTAAAAGAGCTTAATAAAAATATCAGAGATTTTGAGAAAGACGCTAAAAAGACGGGGGCTATGAATCCTGCACAGAAAGCGGCTATAGCAGGTTGGATGCGCGAACGCGAAGTGTTAGCTGGTAGAATAGAAAACGAAAAAGAAACTATTAGAAAGAGCAAGGGAGTTCTGGAAGATAAAAAGGACGACAAAAAATAAAAATATGCAAGAAACGAACCCGATAATTGAATACGCCAGCGGACTCCCTGAACCTATAAAAGAGCTACTGCTTTCGGCGG
This sequence comes from Patescibacteria group bacterium, assembly GCA_038062065.1. Lineage (GTDB taxonomy): Bacteria > Patescibacteriota > Minisyncoccia > Phycocordibacterales > JAKFXT01 > JBBTXX01. The sequence goes on along the minus strand of JBBTXX010000022.1, from coordinate 16,167 downwards.
ATGTGGGACATAAACTGCAATCTATAGGGGAAAAACATTATCTACATGTAGATAGTTTAGAAACTCTGTTCGCAGAAATGGGCCAAGTGTTTATGGGATTTACACACCCCCGAGACTTCTCCGGTAAGTTAGCGAAATCTCTCGGTATAAGTATAGATACGGCTGCTAAAATAACCACGGACATAAACAACCAGATTTTGGATCCCGTTAGAAAGGACATAGAAAAAGTATATGAGGAGAGGGGGTCAGTAAGTAAGGAAGTAAACGTTATTAATAGCACCTTGGCAGAAGAAGACGGGTTAGCCCACATAACCCGCGACAACTTACTTTCAGAAATAGAAAATCCTATACCAGTCGGATTCCGATCGGGCCTACCGGCCAAAATACCCCCACCTAGTCCCATGAAATCGGAGGGTGAGGTAGATATGAAGATTGAAAGAACCGCCACACCGGCAGCACCAACACAAGTTGTGGAACAAACAAAAACTCCAGCCCCCTCGGCTTCCATGTTCGCCTCCCCGGAGACTAAATTGATCCGTCCTACCACCAACCACACCGAAGAAGTAAGTGTCCCGCCGGAAGGTCTGAGGGTGGCTAGTAAAGTTCCCCCAAGAAACGACCCTTACCGGGAACCAGTGGAGTAACCAACAACTTACAACCAGCAACATACAAAGGGATGCAAAAATTTAGATTTCTAGAATGGCAAGTTTACAAAGACGCTCAGAACCTTTTCACTCTCTCCTTAAAAATAGTTGCTAATTTACCTAAAGAGGTACGCTTTTCTTTTGGCGGTCAACTCACAAGAGCAGGTCTTTCAATTATTTTAAATATCGCAGAAGGAAGTGGTAAGAAAACTGACCGTGATTTATCGCGTTTCTTAGACATTGCTCTTGGTTCTGCTTATGAAGTTTTGGCTATTCTGGATACACTCAATAAAAACAAGCTTCTAGATTCAGATACACTTCAGAAATTAACTGGCGATCTATCTTCCATAACCAGTCAATTAGGAGGTCTCAAAAAGTCGCTGAGGGGAAAAGGTGGGGTGTGAATTGTTTGTTGTTAGTTGTAAAGTTAAGGACATGCAATTTCAAGTTCCACAATTTATAGAAGTTGAAGATAAAATATTCGGCCCGCTTACTTTCAAACAATTCCTGTACCTGGCTGGCGGGGCGGGTCTTTGTTTTATTCTTTACCGCCTCCTGCCTTGGTACTTAGCTTGGTTTTTAATTTTACCAACTGGGGCTCTGGCTCTAGCTTTGGCTTTTTATGAAATTAACAATAAACCATTTATTTTCGTAATGGAGGCGGCCTTCCGTTACTACACCGGGCAGCGCCTTTATTTATGGCAAAAACGAAAAACGGTTGATAAAAGAAAGGAACAGAAAGAAGAGGTGGATGCTCTTTCGGTTCTCGCTCCGAGACTGTCCGACAGTAAACTAAAGGATTTATCCTGGAGCCTGGACATCAACGAAAAGCTAGCTAAAGACTATAAGAAAAGACCTTAGGCCGTAGGGTTTAGGCCATAGAATATGAAGATTAATTCCCACAAGGATCTATTGGTGTGGCAAAAGTCTATGGAATTGCTTAAGGGTATATACACAATTACTAAAAAATTGCCGGCCGAAGAGTTGTATAATCTAACTAGCCAGGTGCGACGTGCTTGTATTTCTGTACCCTCCAATATAGCAGAGGGCTATAGAAGGGGTACTCTTGGTGAATATAAACAATTCCTTGGAATAGCTAGTGGTTCAGCGTCGGAGGTTGAGACTCAGCTACTACTCATTAAAAGCCTGTATCCGAATATATATATTGAGGACGAACTTACCGAGATACAAAATATCCAAAAAATGCTCATGTCTTTATCAAAAAAACTAAGGCCTACGGCCTAAGCGCTATGGCCTCTATTAGCGCTCCGGCTTCCCAGGACTTCGTACCCGTTAGAGAAGTGCGGGACGGCATACTTGTGCTTAAAGATGGGTCGTTACGGTCCGTCCTACTCACCTCCTCCGTAAACTTCGCCCTCAAGTCTCCGGATGAACAGCAGTCTCTCCTGTTCCAGTTCCAGAATTTTCTCAATTCCTTGGATTTCTCCGTACAGATATTTATCCAATCCAGAAAACTGGACATACGCCCATATATCGCGCTTCTTGAAGAAAAATACAAAGAGCAAACTAACGATCTTCTACGCATCCAAACCAGAGAGTATGTGGAATTCATCCGCCGCTTTACGGAAACCACTAACATTATGAGTAAAAACTTTTTTGTAGTGGTGTCCTATGTGCCCGCTCTTATCAAATCCGGTGGCAACCCTATAACTAATATTCTTGGTAAAAGAAAGGAAGAGACCTTACCAACCGCAGACTTTGAAGAGAGTCGTACTCAACTGGAACAAAGAATAGCGGTTGTAGAACAGGGGTTAGTGCGTATGGGAGTCCGGGTGGTGGAACTCGGCACGGAAGAAGTTATTGAGCTCTTGTATAAGATGTTCAACCCGGGAGAATTGGATAAGCCGGTAGCTCTGCGCTAATTTATGGCTATATTTGATTTTCTAAAACGGACAAGGAAGGATAAGAATGTAGAACTAACTTCTATCCTGCCGGAGCGCATCTACGAAGCCGGAGTTTTGGAACTAAAAGATGTCATCGCCCCTTCCGCTCTTAAGGTCTCCCCAAAAGAGCTAAACCTGGGTGAAAAAATAGCCCGCTCTTTCTTTGTAATTTCCTACCCGCGCTTCCTGTCTGATTCTTGGTTTTCGCCGATTATCAACTTGGATAAGGTTTTTGATGTCTCCATATTCATCCACCCCATAGAGACCGCCAAAATTCTACGCCAATTCCAAAAGAAGGTGGCGGAGGTGGAGAGTCAGATTGCCGGGAGAGAAGAGAAGGGTCTGGTCCGGGATCCGGTCTTAGATACCGCCTACCAAGACTTGGAGACTCTCCGAGATTCACTACAACAGGCGCAGGAAAAAATATTTGATGTTGGGGTGTACATAACCATTTACGGCGACTCCGCCCAAGAAGTGGACAAGGTGGAAACTGAACTTAAGTCTATCTTGGAATCTAAACTGGTTTATGTAAAACCAGCACTTTTCCAGCAAGAACAAGCCTTCCGTTCAGTCGTCCCGATAGGGGAAGATGAGCTTTCCGTACACTCCAAACTTAACTCTTCTCCTCTCTCTTCAATTTTTCCCTTCATTTCCTTCGACCTAACTTCGGATAGAGGCATTCTCTACGGGGTCAACCGCCACAACAGCTCTTTGGTTTTGTTTGACCGCTTTTCTCTGGAAAATTATAACTCGGTTACCTTCGCTAAAGCCGGAGCAGGTAAATCCTACGCCACCAAATTGGAAATCCTCCGCTCTCTTATGTTCGGGGCGGAAGTTATTGTTATTGACCCAGAAAAGGAATACGAGTATCTGGCAGAAGCTGTGGGTGGACGCTATTTTAATATTGCTCTCAATTCCGAGCACCACATAAACCCTTTTGATCTGGCCGCCCCGAGAGACGACGAATCCCCAGGGGATATCTTGCGCTCCAATATAGTTAACTTGGTCGGCTTATTCCGTATCATGCTCGGTGGTCTGTCTCCAGAAGAAGACGCTATTGTAGACCGGGCCATCACCGAAACTTACGCGCTTAAAGACATCACCCCGGATTCCAATTTTGCCTCTATCGAACCGCCTCTTATGTCGGACTTTGAATTGGTCCTCTCCGGTATGGAAGGAGGGGAATCGCTGGCTCAAAGACTTTCTAAATATACGAGGGGTACCTGGGCGGGTTTCATCAACCGGCCGACTAATGTAGATATCAACAAAAAATTCGTAGTTTTCTCCGTACGGGATATGGAGGACGAACTGAAACCGGTTGCTATGTATATTGTGACTCACTTCATTTGGAACGCGGTCCGCAAAGAATTGAAGAAGCGACTTCTGGTTATAGACGAGGCTTGGTGGATGATGAAGTCCGAAGACACAGCATCTTTCGTCTATTCTCTGGCCAAGCGTGGGCGTAAATATTATCTTGGGTTAGCCACTATTACCCAGGATGTGGAAGATTTTCTACGCTCTCCTTATGGACTACCTCTTATAACCAACTCCTCTATACAGATGCTTCTAAAACAATCACCCTCTTCTATAGATGCAGTACAAAAAACTTTTAACTTAACTGACGAAGAAAAATACCTATTGTTGGAGTCCGATGTGGGGGAGGGAATATTTTTTGCAGGACTCAAACATGTGGCTATAAAAATAATTGCCTCCTATACGGAAGACCAGATAATTACTTCCGACCCATCGCAGGTTTTGGCTATTAAAAAAGCCAAGCAAGATCTTAAGAGCACAGCATGAAGCCGGTTAAATACCGTATAGGTTCAGTGGGCGCCATTTTCATGCTGGCCGCAGCCGCGACCATAGATTTACTTCAAATCCTCATAGATTTAGTTCTGGGAATATTGGCGGTGGGGTTTTTGGCTTCCGCGGCCATATCTTGGGCCGCTTTTTTTGGTTTTTGGATGTGGTTCTTAGCTTTAGGAGTTTCCACTTTCGGATTTTCCGGTAAAAGTGCTAAGAAAAAAATATTTGGAATATCCTTCCGCCTCTTGGAAGCCGTCCCTGGCATAGAAGCCTTTCCTATGTGGACACCAAGTATATATTTGTCCATAAGCGCCTCCTGGGATGAGGACAGAGAGAAGGCAGAAAAGGAGAGAAAAGAAGAAGAATCTAAAAAATCAGGAGGTGCACAACAAAGAGAGTCCGCGAACGACAACTACAAGCAAGGAAAAACAAAACAAGCCGCCTAGAGCTTATAAGAAGACCTGCTGGAGAGGGGTCTTGGGTAGTGATAAAATTAGAGGTACATGCGCAGCTGGATACTTCTACAACTACCGACACTAATTTTTAGCCTGACTTTCACCACCATTCCTGTTGGCGTTTTAGCTGCATCCATAAATTCTGTGGATTTGGTGTACGAGAGCAAAACCTACACGCCGCCCTTTTATAAAGGCCGGGCTCTACCCGGAAGTGAGTCCCAAATTAAAATCGTAGCCATACCAAACCTAATTTTAAAGAATGGGAACGTGGGCCGAGTAGAAAATCTAAACTTCACCTGGAAAAAAAATTCCAAAGTCCTCGGAGAGAGCTCCGGACTGGGTAAAAATACCCTACTCTTAAAAACCGGACGCCTGCCAGGAGATAGCGATATAGTGGAAGTAATCGTGTCCGCCGAAGATGGAGCTAGCGCAGAAAGTACTACGGCCATCCAAGGTTTTTCTCCCTCCCCCTCTTTATATTTAAACGACCCGGTCCTAGGTATAAAGCTAGAGAAATCTGTGGGAGCGAACCTCTCTCTGCAGGAGAGTGAGGTTACAATCGTGGCCTACCCATACTTTTTCGAAGTCGCAGACAGAAACTCACCAACAATTTCTTACGACTGGTTTCTTGGTGGGATAAAGGCCAATTCCAGACCGAACTACCCGAGTGAGATAATCCTGAGGCGCGGAAGTGAAGGCGGAAGTATTGGTTTGTCATTATCAATTAGTAACCCTTCAAAAATATTGGAGGTCGCGAATATTTCTACCGGCATTTATTTTGTAGGCAATAGTCAGGGAGGATTTTAAAATCATGACTAAAAAACACATATTAAGTTTAATTTTAGTTTCTACCTGTCTGATACCGGCCGGACTTGTCTACTCACAGGGGTATGAGGGTGAAGGAACCGGTATAAATCCAAATTCCGTTTATACACCCCCAAGCGCCTCCAAACTCAGTTCCATAAAGACAGATTACAACCTCTTAACCAGTGATCTGCCCGGTTTTGAAAGCGGTGTGGTAAAAGTAGATGGATTCAGCAGTTACTTACAAAAAATATTTAACCTGGCTATCGGCGCGGCAGCGGCTTTGGCGGTCATAATGTTTATCGTCGGCGGGTTCCAATATATGACCGGGGATAGTATCGGTATGAAATCCGACGGCAGTAGTCGTATGCAAAATGCTATTTACGGCCTGCTTCTGGTTATGGCGGCTTATTTAGGGCTCTATACTATAAACCCACAATTATTGAAGTTTGATTTCAAAATAAAAGAGGTACAAAGCTTACCGTCAGTAAACCAAGCCTCCCCAATAATTCCCCCACCGGCAGGAACTTCGGCTCCGGTGGTTGGTGGAGGAACCACAGAGACAGCAAAGGGTCGGCAGGAAAGAGTTACCTATAAGACTATAGATCGCAGCTCTGGACAATGCCCACAGAGTAGTGATCCGGACTACATATACGCCGGTTCTGGCGGGGGGGCTTTCCAATGTGGGAGTACTTTTAACGAGCAGACCTCTGTTTGCTGCGAATACCGCCTGAAGTAACAAAATATGAACCAAAAAACTTTATTATTAATATCTGCCCTGGTTCTTATTGGAGCTGGTTCTCTATATTTCTGGTATCAGAGTCTGCAAGAAAATTTCTCCATCAACGTGCCGGACGTTATTCCCTCGGATGAATTATTCCCTTTCGGAACTCCCGCGAATTCTTCCGGAAATAACACAAACCAAGAAGGCACAGGAAGCACCGGAGAAACCTCCTCTCCTTCCGCCGCGACGAATAGACCCGTAGCTGGCTTCTTTTTATACGAAAACTCCTCCAAAGAAGTGGTGGTCCGGTATACCGAAAGAGAAACCGGACACACTTACGACTTACCTACTAAAGGAGGAACCACAGAGAGAATAACCAACACCACCATACCGAAAGTAAGAGAAGCTATCTGGCTTAATAAAAATAGAGTGGTTCTCCGGTATCTAGGAAACGAAGATAAAATAATCAGTTTTCTTGGAGAAATAAAAGAAGCCACTTCCACAGAGGGAAAAATCACCGGAAGCTTCCTGCCGGAAAACATATCTTCCATATCTCCATACAAGAACGGAATTTTATATCTCCTGCCTGGAGAATCTGGCAGTTCCCTCTATACCGCCGCGGCAGATGGTTCCAAAAAAACATCCATATACTCCTCGCCTCTAAGAGAATGGGTTCCTATAACTGCCGGGGATACCACCCTTCTTCTCAGTAAATCCTCTGCTTATGTCTTCGGTTACCTCTACTCCCTCTCCGGCGGGGTCATTTCCCGTGTTTCCGGCCCAACTCCTGGGCTCACAACCTCTTCCAATCAACTTAGTACAAAAGTGCTTGTTGCCGGCTATTCCGGTGGAGGGCTATCCCTATCTCTTAAAAACCTAGCGGATGGAGTGGAGACTCCTCTTGCCGTATCTACCTTCCCGGAAAAATGCGTCTTCAGAAAGACAAAAAACGAAAAGGGGGTATCCCTGGAGTCTTTAATTTGTGCCGTGCCAAAATCCTTACCGAGAACTGTTTACCCGGACGCCTGGTATAGAGGGGAAGTATCTCTGGATGATGAGGTGTTTGAAATATCTCTCAAAGACGGGGTAGTGTCGTCTCTCGCTGCGCCCGACTCAGTAGAGGGGGTTGTTTTTGACGCCACAAACCTGTCTATATCCCCGGACGGTAAAGTCTTGGGGTTTATAGATAAAAGTAGTAGCCGGCTGTTTACACTTTCTTTGCCAAGCCGTTAGCTTTTTGGTGCCTTCTTATAAGAAACTCTTGGGCAATACCGAAAACATTGCCGGCTGCCCAATATAGAGCTACCGCGGAAGAAAGGGTGTGGGATATAAATACGACCGCAACCGGTAAAATGTAGCGGATTTGGATCTGCATACTTCTTCCGAAATCATCCTTGAAATTAGGTTTATCACTTTTGGGTGGGAGGGGAGGGGAGGAAACCTTGGCCTGGAAAAACTGAGTGGCGCCAGCCAAAATGGCTAGGGGCCAACTTTTTGCCGCCATATCCACCAAACCAAAGAAAATCATATTTATGTTCTCTGGGGAGGGAACGAAAGAATACAGGAGATCGTCCATAACTTCCGGTAATCCGGCACGCGCAAACACTAAATACAGAGCGATAATAATAGGTATTTGAACCAGTATGGTCAGAAACCCGGAAAAGGGGCTGACCCCTTTTTCTTTATAAAGAGCCATCAAACGCCGGGCCTGCTCCTGTTTGTCATCTTTGTGTGCGTCTCTTATTTTAGCGGCTTCGGGTTCAATTTCTGCCACCGCCTTCTGGGCCAGAATACCTTTCTTAGCCAGAGGATAGAGAATTATTTTTACCGCAGCGGTTAAAGTTATAACTGCAAGACCCACATCCTGATAAGGTAAAACACCTATAAGAAAAATGAGTCCGTTGTACAAGGGCTCATATATGAGAATATTAAATAAATGAATCACTGGAATATTCTACCTTACTAAGAAAGACCGGGCACTAACTGGATAGAACGGGAAGGAGGAGCTCGGCCATGTCTTTTTTTTTGAGAACGGCCCCAGGTTTTTTAAGATAAATAATTACGTGGGATTTAAATTTAAAAACCCCGACCTCCCTAACAGCTTCGTACATTCTTCTTCGGAACAAATTCCGTTTGGTAGCCAGAGGAGAAACTTTTTTAGAGACTACACAGGCAACTCTGGGGTTATCTGTTTTGTCTCTACTGAACACAACGGAAAAATACTGGTTATCTTTAACATTACCCCTGACAAAAGAACTAAAAAGTCGTTTGGGTAAGCGCGAGGAGGAGGGGAGCATTAAACAGAAAGTTTGGCTCTGCCCTTCCTTCGTCTTCTTGAGAGGACATTCCGGCCGGCAGTACTCTTGGATCTTTTTATAAACCCGTGGGTTCTGGCTCTCTTTCTTTTTTTGGGTTGGTAGGTAACTGACATACCACCCTTTATAACATTTGACGGAACCTAAAACAAGTTTTTTGTTTTTTAAATGTGATTTAACTATCCACAATTCACCCACAACTTATCACCATACTTATCCTGTTTTGTAGAGTTCTTAAAAACAGCCTGGTGGGCAATAATGCCTGAACTTATATGGATGACACGCGGAAACTTTGGGATAGCGTTCTTGTAGAGTTTGAACTTTCTCTATCGCCGGCCAATTTCACTACTTGGTTCAAAAATACAGGCATCCTAAAGGAAGAGGAGGGTATGGTTTTTGTTTCCGTGCCCACCCAGTTCACCAAAGAATGGTTAGTTAACCACTACCATAAGAATATTTTGCGTCTTCTGCGCACCAAAGCAGAAAGGGTTAGAGGGGTAGAGTATATAGTAACCAAAGAACCAGAAAGAAGGGAGGAAATGTCTCTTTCTATAGTCTCCGAGGATAGGGAGCTACCTCTTGGAGAAGTGACTGTTAACCAAGAAAACAACCTGAACTCGCGGTACACTTTTGAAAACTTCGTAGTCGGTCCGTTTAACGAGCTGGCCCACGCAGCGGCCCAAGCGGTGATTAAAAGGCCGGGGAGTATTTATAATCCGTTTTTCATCTACGGCAACACTGGTCACGGCAAAACCCACCTTCTCTACGCCATAGGCAACCAAATCAGAAAGGAAGATTCCAGCAAGAAAATTCTTTACACAACGGTGGATAAGTTCTCCAACGACTATGTAAACGCCGTCCTTTCTGGGGGGCAAAATGTAGCAGCCTTTAAAGACAGCTACCGTAAATACGATGTGTTAATAGTGGATGATATTCAATTTCTGGGTAAGAAGGAGAAAACGCAGGAAGAGCTTTTCCACCTTTACGACCATCTGGTCAATAACCAGAAACAGATAATTTTTTCTTCGGACAAACACCCTAATTACATACCTCACCTGGAAGACCGGCTAAAATCACGCTTTAGCGCCGGTATGACCGTGGATATACAGCCACCGGATCAGGAAACTAGGGCGGCCATACTAAGAAGTAAGTTAGCCATATATAAAGCCCACCTGAGTGAGGATATAGTCCAATACCTCTCGGAAGCTGTAAACAGTAATATCCGAGAACTGGAGGGGGCTCTAAATGCCATACTCCTACAGGTGCAGTTGAAGAAAAAAGAACCTTCTTTGTTGGAGGTTAAGTCCCTCATTCGGGAAACTATAAAACCTAAAAAAATAGTCTCTATAAAAGATGTAGTTAGACTCATAGCCGAGTTTTACAATACGGACGAAAGTAGTATTTACGAAAAAACCAGAAAGAAGGTGGTGGTTAAGCCCCGTCAGATAATTATGTATATTCTGAGAGAGGATTTTAAAATTTCTTACCCGACCATAGGGGAAAAACTTGGAGGTAGGGACCACACCACCGTCATACACTCCTGCGAAAAAATAAAAGAGGATCTGAAATCAGATATAAATTTAGTGCAGGAGATAGAGCAGATAAGAAATATATTAAAACAATATGTTATTTAACTGTTTAAAAAGTGTGTTTAGTGTGGGTAAAAGAATATTCGTAAAAATATTATATGTGGATAATTTTAAACTTTTCAACAACTTGAAAGATGGTGTATTTGTTATGGATTATATAAATGTATTTGGAAAAAATATATTTAATAAAATAATCCACCAATCAACATATATTTATATTAATAACTCTTTTATATTAAAAATATGAAATTTGAATGTTTATCTGAGAGGTTATTAAACGCTTTAAATAAGGGATATAAAATAGCTTCTAAAAATTTAACTCTCCCGGTATTACAGTGTTTTTTAATAACCGCCAAAGATAACTCTATTAATATAAAAAGTACTAACCTTAATCTTGGTTTTGAGATGGTAGTACCAGCTAAAGTAATTAAAGAGGGGGTAGCAGCAGTTCCGGCTCAATTACTTACTTCTTATATTTCAGCTATTTCTTCTGAAAAAAGTGTTATTTGTGAGTTAGATGGGGGAGTCATGAAAGTTTTAACTAGTAAAGGGTCTAGCTCTATAAAAACCTTACCATACGAAGATTTTCCGTTACTTCCACCCACCGAAAAAGATAATGGTTTTGAGATAGACTCCAAAGACTTACTTTCAGGATTAAAATCCACAGTTTGGAGTTCATCCAACACCAGTATCAAACCCGAACTAAATAGTGTTTTTGTACATTTTCCGCCTGGTGGAGTTTGTTTTGCGGCTACAGACTCCTTCCGCTTAGCTGAAAAAACCATCTCTATGAAGATTAAGTCTGGTATACAATCCTTTCTTATTCCATCCGGTAATACTCTGGATATAATCAGGATATTTGAGGGAGTAGAGGATAAAATAAAAGTTTTTGTTTCTAAAAACCAGATTTCTTTTATAGCCGGGAATATATATGTTGTTTCCCGAAATATAGACGGCAACTTCCCAGACTATAAACGCCTCATACCTAAAGAATCCCTAACGGAAGCTCTTCTTTTGAAGCAGGATTTAATTAATGTCTTAAGGATAACCCAGATATTTTCCGACAAAGCCAACCAACTGGAATTTATTGTAGAACCCAAGAAAAAAAGACTATCCGTCAGGGCTGGAAACTTACAAGACGGGGAAACCGCAGAAGAAGTAAAGGGAACTGTCGGCGGGGAGGATGTGGACGCAAAATTCAGTCAGCGCTACATAGCCGACTGTCTATCATCCATATCCTCCGACAGTGTCGTTTTATCTTTTAACGGGCCCGAAAAGCCTCTCAAAATATCCGGCGCCGGAGACTCTTCTTTTGCCTACATTGTAATGCCGATGAGCAGGTAATTCTTGTTCACCACCGATGTTTCTAAAGGAACTAATAGAAAGGTACCAAAAGTTTCTTCCCGCCGGCATCCGTTTCCGGAGGACGCTCGTGGCTTGTTCTAAAGAAAGCGGTTTGGACTTGGAGGGTGTGGATTTTAAAAGAAGCGGGGATGTGGTGGTGGTTTTTGCTCATCCGGCTCTCAAACAAAGTATTTTAATGCGGGAGGCGGGTATAAAAGATTGTTTGTCTAAGGCTGGGTTCCGTATACAAAGAATAATTTAGTTACCAAGGTTAAGAAGAAGCGTCGAGGATATCGAGCTTGTATTTCCGTCGCTATCTTCACCAACTATATCCAAAATATTTTTGTTTTTTAGTTCCTGGAATCTAGTAGGTAGAAAAATAATTGAAAAAGGTTTGGTCTCGTCGCTTTCCACCAGGAGACCGTTTAGAAATAAGCTGACTTTTTTTAGTGGGAACGGGCCGGATCCGGATACAGAAATAGGTATAGAAGAGCTTTGGTTGTACAGAATGCCCGGATCAAAACCACTAAGCGTCAGCTTAAGAGGAGAAAATTCAGTTCGGGTTTCTTCCGGGAGTGTTGGTATCACGACTTGTGCCGGGGCATTGGAAGATAACCATTTTTGGACACCCGCTTCCCAGTTTTCGTACTGAGAATCCTCGGTGGGGTTATCCGGTATGGCTCCCCTTGGGTCCGTACGGCTTACCCAGTGCAAAATGGAGTGTACTTCCGTTGCCACCCTTTCCTCGGTGAATTGTTTGGGAGTGCCTACTGTAGCCGGGCTCCCAGTCCTTGTGTCTATGCGGAAGACGGTGTTTCCCTGCCATATGCCACGCAGTACCGGCTTCAAATTGTCATATCCGTCTATGGCCTCAGGTCTGACAAAAGCCTCGGCCGGGGTCGCTCTAAGTACTTCTTGTACAAAGGCATTCCATAGGGGGGCAACTATAAAACCGGCCACCTTCTTTTCCATAGGCGTATTATCGTTATTACCCGCCCAAGCTCCAATCGAAACAGACGGAGTGTACCCGACTATCCAAGCGTCTCTGTAATCGTTGGTGGTGCCTGTTTTTACCGCCACCTCCCGTCCTGGGAAGTATAGATATGAACGCTCTCCAAACGAAGGCGAACGAGCTGTTTCATCGGAGAGCATGTCGGAAACAGTCCTGGCTATTTGAGGCGATATGGTTTGTTTGGTTTCCGGGCGGCCTTCTAACAACACCTCACCTTTACTGTTTTCAATTCGGATTATTGGGTTTGGAACTACCCGAACTCCATCATTCCCAAAAGTTCCATAAGCAGAAGTTATATCGAGTAGCGTCACCTCGCCACCCCCGAGGACAAGAGTCAGTCCGTAAAGGTTGGGATCAACCAGGGTGCTTATACCCATATCTCTCGCGGTTTCTAGAGATTCAGGAATCCCTGCAAGGTAGAGAACTTTGACTGAGGGTATGTTCAGAGATTGGGCCAGAGCGCTCCGGAAAGTTACCGGGCCATGGAAAACTCCGTCGTAGTTTACCGGACGATAGCAATCTTTTTCCGGGTCGCCGTTTTCGTTTATAGTTTTACTGTCGCTGGTGCAACGCGCGGAAAATTCAGTGGACACATCAAAGACCACAGTTTCCGGGGTGTAACCTCTGTTGAGTGCGGTCGCGTAAACGAAAGGTTTAAAAGCGGAGCCAGGCTGGCGTTTGCCGAGGGCTGCATTAAAAGCTCCCTGGATATCTTCGTCAAAATAGTCTCTGGATCCGACCATAGTCAGTATGCCTCCCGTTTTTTCATCTATAGCAACCAAAGCCGCATTTTTGGCATTGAATTTGGTTTCGTTTTGAAGCGCGTAGCGCTTTACTATGTCCTCACCCTTAGCCTGGAGCTCGGCGTCCAGCGAGGTAATTATTTTTATTCCGCCCCTGGTAAGAAACTCTTCGCCGTACTTATTAGCCAGATATTCTTCTACAAAGAAAACAAAATGTGGAGCTTTAATAGAAGATAGGGATTTTTCTCGGAAAGTTACTTCTTCCGACTTAGCCTCCGCGTATTCCACTTCCGTAATAAATTCGTTTTCCAACATTTTCTCCAACACCAGATTCTTTCGGGATTCCAAGGACTCTCTGTGGTTCCCGTAAGGCGAGTAGTAAGTAGGAGCCTGGGGTAGAGCCGCCAAATATGCGGCTTCTGCCAAGCTGACTTGCGAGGCTTTTTTGCCGAAAAAAGCCTCGGTAGCCTCCTCGGAACCGTATATTCTGCCTCCATAAGGCGCACTGTTAAGGTAGAGTTCTAAAATCTGGTCCTTAGTCAGCACTTTCTCTAGACGTAAGGACAGCACCCACTCCTTTAATTTTCTGGACAGAAGTTTTTCAGTGGTCAAAAGAGAGTTCTTAACTACTTGTTGGGTGATGGTAGAACCTCCTTGGGTATAACCATCGGATAAATGCAGAGCTATCAGTAAATTGGACAACACAGCTCTTACTATGGCGGTCGGTTTTATTCCGAGGTGGGAATAAAATTCGGAATCTTCTATGGCTATAGTGGCGTTTTTGATATGTCTGGAGATATTTCCAAGTGGTACGGAAGTGCGCACCGTAGCGTCGGACAAATCATCCAGGAGCACCTGGCCGGTACGGTCATATATCTTGGCGGACTCGTTAACCCTTCTTTCGGAGAGAGATTCCAAACTCGGCATCTCCAATGTGGTTGCCCACAGTAATATTATTCCGCCCAAAAAAAGCCCAAACCCGAGTGACCATAAAATTATTTCCTTAAGGGCGGTGTGCGTTCTTTTGCGCATGGAACACCAGTTTACCCCGTTAGAAAGTATCCAGCGAGGTGGCCAAGGTTTTTGTGCCTTGTAAATCAAGATGATGTTTTATTCAATACTTGCGGCGGCTTTCTAACGGGGTTTACAGGGGTCGTGGCTTTGGGTACAGACACTCGAGAGATGCACGCCATCCTTTGATGCGCTAAAGTATCCCCATACCCACTATGTTTTCTTGGTTTACAGGCAGTGGTGACAAGGTCTCGACCGACGAGACTAAAATTGATGAGCTGCTATCCCGCAGTGTGGCCAATGTGCTTCCGTCTAAGGACGCACTTAAAAAGCTTTTGTTGAGCGGTAAGCGTCTGAAATTTTATATAGGCACGGATGCGACTGGTCCCCAACTCCATTTAGGCCACTCCACTAACTATTTGATATTGGAGAAATTTAGAAAGCTTGGACACGAGATCGTAATTCTTTTTGGTGATTATACTGCTCTGATTGGGGACCCAAGTGATAAGGAAGCGGTACGCAAACAGCAAACCCCGGCCCAAATAGCCGGGCACATTCGTGACTGGAAATCTCAAGTGGAGAAAATAGTAGATTTTGAAGACACTGGCAATCCAGCGAGGATACTGTGCAATAGCGAATGGCTATCCAAACTCAGCTTTTCCGATCTTATAGATATAGCGTCAACATTTACCGTCCAGCAGATGTTGGAGAGAGATATGTTTGAAAGACGAGTAAGAGAAAACAAACCTGTGTATTTACACGAGTTTTTTTACCCCCTTATGCAAGGGTATGACAGTGTCGCCATGAACGTGGACGTAGAGATGGGTGGCACAGACCAAACCTTCAACATGCTCACCGGCCGGACCTTACAAAAAAAATACAACAACAAGGAAAAATTCATTATCACGACTACTCTTTTAGAGGATCCGTCGACTGGTAAGAAATTAATGAGTAAGAGCGAGGGTTCCTATATAGCTCTTAATGACGGCCCAGCTGAAATGTTTGGTAAGACAATGGCTTTGCCGGACGGAGTCATTAAACAAATGTTTATAGATACAACCTTACTGTCCGTTTCTGAGATAGAAGTTATTTTGAAGGACCGCCCCAGAGATTCTAAAATCCGGCTTGCTTTTGAGTTGGTCCGGCTATATCACGGGGCAACTGCCGCGGAGAACGCAAAGAAAAATTTTGAAAGTGTTTTTTCTGGCGGCGGGGATCCTTCGTCTCTAGCCAAAGAGGTGGTAGTTAAGGAGGGCGACACACTCAAAGATTTGATAGTTATGAGTGGCGCAGCCTCTTCCATGTCCGCTGCCCACCGACTAATAGAGGAGGGTGCTGTTACCAGACTACCGGATACTAAAATATCCGACGCACACATGAAAATCTCTAGCCAAGAAAAAGGAGCCATCTTCCGGTTTGGCAAGAAGCATTTTGTAAAAATCCGCCTACTTTGAAGCCTGTGCGGTTTTTAAAGACCGCTGCCGTCAGTTTCAAGTCCAAGGGGGGGCGACTCCTCATCTTCTTCCGATACCTCTCCAGGCAGGAATTCTTCTTCCAAGATGGGTTCGGCCAGTACGTCCTCGGTAGTAGCCGGCTTTATAGCTTCGTCGCTGTAAAGCTTTTTTTCGTTTTCGCTTAGATCATCTCTGTCGTCTACCATATTTTTGCTTAGGCATATTTTGTAGCATAACCAAAAATAGACGCAAGACTCCTTTGTGTGGATTTCTACACCCGTCTATTTTCTCCCCACGAACACGGGGGTCAATACCTCGTGCGAGTTCTCTAACGGGGCTTACTCAGTCCCCCGTAAGCAAAA
>JBBTXX010000021.1:0-1264 GCA_038062065.1 Patescibacteria group bacterium | reverse complement strand
GGGCGTTTTATAGACAAGAAGCCGAAGTTTACGCAGTTTAGAGCGATGAAGAAAATAGTTAATCGCAAGAATCCATAATTAAGAATTTAATTTTTTAAACATGAATCCAAAAGACACAGCCATATTTCTCATAATTATCGGGGTAGCTCTGGTGGCAATATTTGCCATAGTTATTGCGCCACAGATTTCTCCGGCTCCGGTCTCTACTCAAAGAGTAGGCATAGCTAATCCAGCTTCCACTTACTGTGCGCAGGAGGGCGGGACTCTTCAAATCCGGACGGACGCTAATGGCGGACAATATGGTATGTGTCTGACCAAAGACGGGCGCGAGTGCGAGGAGTGGTCGTATTTCCGTGGAGGATGCGATATTCCCAAGGGTTCCGCTCCTAGCCTTCAATAATTGGTTGATAGGCAGCATGTAAATATCCCTAAGAGTTTATGGAAGCTTTGCATTCTATGGGTGTATACTGAAAGCATTAAAACTAACTTTTATATATGAAGCCACATAATCTGGGTTTGGTGTTGGGAGCTTTTGCGGGGATTGCGCATCTTCTCTGGTCTGTTCTAGTGTATTTGGGATTGGCGGAAGCTTTTGTGGTTTTTGTGGAGCATCTTCATTTTGTGGAATCGCCATTTCGGATTCTAGACATTTCTCTTAGTGGAGCGGTTATTCTGGTTATCGCCGCTTCTCTTGTCGGTTACGTAATCGGGTTTGTGCTTGGAAAATTGGCGGGACTTTTGGCTAAATACTAATGGCCACCCGCGCTTATGCGCACCTAGCTCCGGTTTGGGACTTCTTTATGACCGCCTACGGTTTTAAGCGGGGCCTTTCGCATTACTTGGCGCGACTGCCTATGGAAGTTGGAGAAGCTCCTAAGTGTTTGGATGTGGGTACGGGTACCGGGGTTTTGGCTTTTGCACTTCTGGAGCGGTTTAGAGACGCTTCGGTTTTGGCCACAGATTTAGAACCACACATGCTCCGGGAAGCCAAGGAGATATCTATAGAGAAGGGGATTCCGATCGGGAGTTTACGTTTTGCTATGGCTAATGTAAACAAACCGGAAGCTATTACTCTTCCGGATGGTAGTAGAGAGGAACTTCGGGGAGAATCCTTTGATGTAATTACCGCGAGCGGGGTACTGGAATACGCGGATTTAGGTAAGGCTCTACCAGCACTTATCTCCCTACTTAAACCGGGAGGATACCTGGTAGCTATCCCCATGCGGGATTCCTTGGTCGCGGAAGTTTACGGCAAGGCCTACTC
>JBBTXX010000020.1:0-1070 GCA_038062065.1 Patescibacteria group bacterium | reverse complement strand
CCTGATACAGGCCGGCGGCGGGTTGTTTTGCCCCTAGGGATTACTAAGTTCGTATAAGGTGTCCCTCTTTCTGTGCCTCTCGGAGTACAGGAGAAAGCCCAGAGCGCCTCCCGCCAGATCAAAGACCATGTCTTTGAAGGTGTCGAGTGGTTCAAAAGGCGCGAACGGCGGGGGCAGAAAGTACTCAAAGACTTCCCATCCCGCGCCAAGAAGCGCAACTACTACGAGGATAAAAAAGAAGGATTCTGCTCCGTGAAAGAGCCTCGGAAAATTGGCCGCCAGGTAAATCCGACGAATGATCATAGACGCGCCTACTGCCACAAACATTCCGGCGGAGAAGTGGAAGTAGTCATCCAATCCCAACTGCCCATGCACTCCATCAAAACTTACGGCAACACCAAAAGAAAGAAGGATGAGGAGTACGGGAAGAAGAATTCCTACCAGGAGCCCTCCCGCATACCAATTCCCCCGAGCATTTTGGAGTCCAAGGACAATCAAGGAGAACCGAGACAAAGTAACCACTACTTTCCTCCATAGAACAAAGACTGGTCGCCACCTTACCTGAAGTAAGTTGTCTTGAAAAGATTACAGATTTAGAAAGTACTCATCGCCACCTCTCTCCCCTTCTCCACAAAAACCTCCAATGCTTCTCCTATCCTTTTGAATTCCTTTTTTAGGACATCTTTCTCCGAAGGTTTGAATTTGGCCAAGATAAAATCAATCACTTCTTTCTCGCCGGAAGGTTTACGCAGTTTGCCGGAAGGGCTGGCCGGCGAAATGCCGATGCGCACCCGCAAAAAATCTTTGGATTTCAGATTTTTGATTATAGATTCCAGACCTCTGTGCCCTCCGGAATTACGACCGTAAGAAAGTTTTACTTTGCCAAGTGGCAAATCCAAGTCGTCGTACACCACTGCCAAGCGTTCCCGGTCTTTAGCGCTTTTTACGTAAGAACTTATAACTTTGCCGGAATTGTTCATAAATACAGTCGGGAAAACCAAAAGAGCTTTCTTCTTGCCAAGCTTAATCTCCGCATCTTCGGCTTTGCCACTCTTGGATTTTGTAAGCTG
>JBBTXX010000019.1:0-1900 GCA_038062065.1 Patescibacteria group bacterium | reverse complement strand
CAGGAAGTTGGCGTGGAGAACCTAATCGTTTACGCTTTTTCTAGTGAAAACTGGAATCGCCCCAAAGAAGAGATTTCTTTTCTTTTTAGTTTATTGCGAGAAGTTCTGACAGAAAAATTAAATGAGTTAGCCGAGGAAGGTGTGCGTTTGCGGTTTATAGGTGACCGTAGTCGTTTTGAGGAAGATATGCAAAAGATACTTTTGCAGGCGGAACAAAAAACCGCCGAAAATAAAAAAAATACTCTCATTGTGGCGCTGTCTTACGGCGGGCGGGACGAAATACTGCGTGTGGTTAAGGGCCTGCTTAAAAATGGAGTTTCTCCAGACTCGGTTTCGGAGGAAAGTTTTTCTAAAGAACTGGACACAGCGGGTATGCCGGACCCGGATTTGATTGTTCGAACTAGTGGCGAACAAAGATTGTCTAATTTTTTACCTTGGCAGGGGGCGTATAGCGAAATATATTTTACCCCTACTTACTGGCCGGCTTTTTCCAAAGAGGAATTTTTGAAAATTTTGGAATGGTACGCGGGTAGAGAACGCCGCTTCGGTAAATAAAGGGATGGATATACAAGTTCTCTATGAAGACGAAAATATAGTCGCGGTCAATAAGCCCGCTGGGCTTTTGGTACACGGCACAGGGAGAAACAAAGAAGAAAATCTCTCCGATTGGTTTGCGGAGAAGTATCCGGAGTCTCTGGGTGTAGGGGAATCTTTAAAAACCAACAATGAAATAGTGGGGCGTCCCGGTATCGTGCACCGTTTGGACAGGGAAACTTCCGGAGTAATTTTGCTTGCCAAGACCAAAGAAGGGTATGAATATCTGAAGAAGCAATTTCAAAACAGGACCGTGGTCAAAAAATATCTAGCTTTCGCTTACGGTAATGTGAAAGATGATTTTGGTTCCATAGATGCTCCACTCGGGAGAAGTAAGGGAGATTTTCGGCAATATACGACACCTCGTAAGGCTCGGGGCGAAATGCGGGATGCCCTGACCTACTACACTGTCAAAGGTCGCGCCGGAGGGGCGACCTTGCTTGAAGTCATACCTAAAACCGGGCGTACGCACCAGATACGCGCGCACATGGCTTCCTTCGGACACCCCCTGGTTGGGGACAGACTCTACGGAAAGTCTATGCCACTACTTCTTGGTTTTACCAGAGTGGCTCTGCATGCTCACCAAATAGAGTTCAGTAATCTATCCGGTACTCCGGTTTTGGTGGTAGCTCCTCCGCCATCCGACTTTCAGGCGGCTTTATCGGTTTTCCCCGGAGTCTCGGTTACCTGATCGGCAGGTTTGGAAACTATTCTCTAATTCGCGCGAATTAGAGAATAGTTTTGGCGTCCGTAGTCTTGGTTGTATAGGCGGGGGTGGTATGTTAGATTGGCGCCTCTTATGAATAAGATTATAACTCCGGTTGATATTGAAGCCAGAAAAAAGCTCGGCATAAGGCCGGGAGATACAGTTATTGTCAGCCAGAAAATCGTGGAGGGAGACAAGACTCGCCTACAGGATTTTGAAGGTCTGGTTCTCTCGGTTAAGCATGGACACGAAGCTGGTTCCTCTTTTACCGTCCGCCGGGTAGCTAGTGGAGTTGGAGTAGAGAAAATATTTCCTCTTTATTCCCCGATGATTGATTCGGTCAAGATTTTACGCCAGGGTCAGACTCGCCGGGCCAAACTATACTTTGTACGCGAAAAAGCCGCCCGAGAAATCCGTCGCACCATGAAGTCTGTCATCTTGCGCCAAAGAGCAACCAAAGAGCCGGAGCCGGTCAAAGTAGAAGCCGAGGCATAATTCAACCCGCCACCTTCTTCGGATTCTTAGAAAGTGCTGGGGGTTTCTGTATTTATAATTGGTAGACGCTACTACCTTGAGCGAAATATAATAATACCTGTATGG
>JBBTXX010000018.1:0-3457 GCA_038062065.1 Patescibacteria group bacterium | reverse complement strand
TCGAGGCAATTGTAGCGCGGTATTAAGCCACCGAATAGGACGAAGGGGGAGTCTCTAAGCATTGACTTTTATATACTTTGTATGGTATAATTAAAGGCAGTCAAAACGGTTGCCAAGGGAGGCACCCATGAACATTTTAAATCTAAGGGCAACGCTTCTGGGGCTCGGTCTTGCTTTGGCCGGTCTTAGTTTCCCAGCGAAGGCACAAACTAGTGTCTTTGAGTCCGTATTTGCGAACCCCCAACTTCGGGTGACTATCTGGAATACTCTGGATGAATCGCGCTACGGCAGGTGTCAGGTGGCTTTGTTCCGGCGTTTTATTGGTGGAAGTAACTCTGCTGGTGGGTGGGAAACATACATCTCACTAGAAGGTCGCTGGCGTGTGGGAGGTAGTCTGCCGGGAATGCTTTCCGGTCGAGACCATACTCCTGTTGACTGGGCACGCTTTCTCGGCGTACCGAGGGGCGGTGTCGCTCTCGACCAAATTGCTATGGGCCCAGGCCGCCGCGCCGAGGAGATTCAATACCTCGCCTGCGGTTTCGTGCAAGAGTTCGCGAACCAATCGCCGATTTCCTGTGGGATTGCGGAGTTCTCGCCACGACATCTAACTCGGGGCGGGTACGGGTATACCGCTGAGGAGAGAGTGGGTTACCTGGACAACCAAAAACTGGCCTGCCAGGCTTGGCCAGCGCTTCGCCTCAAGAGTCGTTAGTCCCGCCCCGTCGCAGACCAGAAGGTCGCGGCGGGGCGCTTCGTTTTCCTGTGTTAATATCGCCAATATGATAAGTAAGAGTTTAGAAGAAACTGCAAAATTTGCCGCCGAAGTTTTAGAAAAAGTTTCGGTAGGAAAAAAAGAAGGAGCCACCGTGTTAGCTCTTCGGGGAGATTTAGGTAGTGGCAAAACTGCTTTCGTAAAAGGTTTGGCCAAAGAGCTTGGGGTGGAGGAGCTAGTTACCAGCCCGACTTTTGTTTTAGAAAAAATATATAAAATAAACCACCTGGTTTTTACACATCTTGTTCACATAGATGCTTACCGGCTGGAAGATGAACACGAATTGTTGGCCTTGGGGTTTAGAGACCTGATTTCAGATGGTGGAAATTTAATCGCTATTGAATGGCCGGAGAGAGTGGCTAAGGCACTTCCTAAAGATGCTTTTTATATAAATTTCAAGACTATCGCGGAAGGAGAGAGGGAGATAAGCTGGTAGACATGGCGAGTAAAAATACAACTGGTGGCAAGAAAAAGCTGGTGCTTTTTGACGCGCATGCGATTTTGCACCGCGGCTACCACGCGCTCCCGCAGTTCGCGTCTTCTAGGGGCGAGCCAACCGGCGCTCTCTATGGCCTGTCTACTATGGTCATGAAGATTATAGACGAGTTGAAGCCAGACTATATGGCCGCTTGTTATGACCTGCCTGGGGGCACCTTCCGTCACGAGGCCTACAAAGATTACAAAGCCGGTCGTAAAGAGGTGGACTCGGAACTGGTAGAACAAATGAAACGCTCCTACGATGTTTGGAGTGCCTTCTCCGTGCCTATTTACGAAATGCCCGGGTTTGAGGCGGACGATATTTTGGGGACTATAGTTGAGTTGACCAAGAAGAATAAAAACCTACAAGTTGTTATCGCTTCCGGCGATATGGACACCCTCCAGCTGGTAGAGGGAGACAGGGTTCTGGTTTATACCTTGAAAAAAGGACTATCCGACACAATTATCTATGACGAAAGGCAGGTAAAGGAGCGCTTTGGTTTCCCTCCGGAACTTCTGCCGGACTATAAAGGCCTGCGTGGAGATCCCTCCGACAACATAGTCGGCATTCAAGGCATAGGCGAAAAAACTGCCACTACTTTGATTTCAAATTTGGGCAGTATTGAAGAAATATATAAAGTTCTGAAAAAAGATAAAAAAAGACTGGAAAAACTCGGTATTACCGCGCGCGTTCAAGAACTTCTAAAAAATGGAGAAGAGGAAGCGGAATTTTCTAAAACTCTAGCCACTATTCGCCGGGATGCACCTATTAAATTTGGATTACCTGAAAAATTTTGGCAGGAAGAAGTCTCCTACGAGCGTGTAGCTACGCTTTTCAGAGAATTGGAATTTCGCTCACTCATAACCCGTGTAGATAAATTGTTAAAAAAGAACGGTGTCACCACAGAAACACTTTTTACGCCCGAGGAGCTGGTTCCGGAGAAGGACTTGCGGGAGACGACCGTGGCGCTTTCACTTCTGGACCCTTCCAATTCTAGCCCGACCCAAGAAGAAATACTTAGTTACGCAAGGGTAAAAGATTTTACTAAAGCCAAGGAAATAATTCTTCAAGAAATAAAAAAGAAGAATTTAGAGTATGTGTATGAAGAGATGGAGAAACCATTAATTCCTGTGGTCAAGAAGATGGAGGAGAGGGGTATTTCCGTAGATGTGAAATATTTAGCGGGATTATCCAAGGAATACCACAAAGAGCTGTCCAAGCTGGAGAAAAATATACACAAATCAGCCGGCGAAGAATTTAATATTAATTCTCCCAAACAGCTAGGCGATATTTTGTTTGAGAGGTTGGCTTTGGTAATTAAAAATCACAAAAAAACCGAAGGCGGAGTACGCTCCACCAAAGAGTCCGAATTGGAAAAACTACGGGATACCCACCCCATAATTCCTCTCATTTTAGAGTATAGGGAGTTACAAAAGCTTCTTTCCACCTATATAGATGCCATCCCACCTCTGGTTCAAGCAGATGGTCGGGTGCATGCCAAAATCTTACAGATTGGGGCCGCTACGGGGCGTATGGCGACTAAGGACCCTAGTTTGCACAACATTCCGATTAAAAGTGATTTGGGTAAGAGAATCCGGGATGCCTTCACCACCCCGAAGGGATTTACTCTCGTGTCTCTAGACTATTCACAAATTGAACTGCGCATTGCCGCTATTCTCTCTAAAGATCCGACGCTCATAAATATTTTCAAAAGCGGGCGGGATGTGCACAACGAAGTGGCTTCCAAAGTCTTTGGGGTTAAATCCGACGAAGTGACTAAGGACATGCGCCGCAAGGCCAAGGTTATTAATTTTGGCGTTCTGTATGGAATGGGTGTGAATGCTTTACGTACTAATTTGGGTGGTACCAGGCAGGAAGCCCAGGAGTTTTACAATCAATACTTCGCCACCTTTCCGGTTTTGGCTAAATATCTGGACAAAGTTAAAGCGGAAGCGGATAGGAACGGATACACCAGCACTCTTTTCGGGCGCCGCCGCCCCTTCTCCGGTTTTCGTTCGCCTCTTCCGTACATTCGCGCTCAGGCGGAAAGAATGGCTATCAACGCTCCGATTCAAGGCACCTCGGCTGACATACTGAAGATAGCCATGGTTCGAATTGATAAAATGTTAGAGAAAGAAAAATTATCAGATAAAGTTTTTATGCTTCTCTCTATTCACGACGAACTTATATTTGAGATGGAGAAGGGG
>JBBTXX010000017.1:0-11772 GCA_038062065.1 Patescibacteria group bacterium | reverse complement strand
GTCTCTCCCGCCATAAAAGGACACTGCTCACCCATACCAGCGTGGTCGGTAAAAGCCATGGCCGGCAGGGCAAAAATCCCCGCGGATAGGAAAGCCAAGGTAACGACCGAGATAATCAAGATGGAAAAGAATTGTTTGTGGCTGGAGAATCCAAGCATGCGAGGATTATAACACTCCGAACAATTCTGACCCATCCCTCCCCAATACCCAGATAACTCAATACCGCCGCAAATTAAACACTAAAACATTATATATAATGTTTTAGTGTTTAATAGAGAGACCGAACGAACTTTAATAAGCTGTGACCTCACCGGGATTTGGGGTCAACTCACATCAATATTTTTGTTCACTTCGTTCTAAAAATATTGTGTGGTTCCTCCCCGGGCTCGCCTCGCTCTGCGCGGCTCCGCCTTTCAAATCCCAGTGAGGATCTACAAAAATATAGTCACAAAACGCTGGCGCCTTTTCTTCCTTATTTTTGTGACCTCACCGGGATTTGAACCCGGGTTACCGCCTTGAGAAGGCGATGTCCTAGACCAGGCTAGACGATGAGGCCGTGGCGCCAATTTCCCACAAAAATCGAGTATTTTCAATCCCAATATAATTACACCTAATATATTTTTATTATAACATTATATATAATGTTATAATGTTCTGTTGGGGAGTTACTACCTTTTCTGCCAGGCACTCTCCTGCCGTACCAAAAGCTCTTCCGCTCTGTCCGGCTCCGCCATTACTTCTTTAACTGCTCTTTCCATGCGAATAGTGGCTTCTGAGCCCTTAATAAGAATTATGTCCCCGGCTTGCATTACACTTTCAAGAAATTTTCCGGCTTCACGCGAGTCATCAAACTGATAAATTCTATTTTCATCCATATGCGCGCTTAGGGCTCCGTCCGCAATATTTCTGGACTCTATGCCGACAGTAATAAGTACATCGGCAACTTTCCCGACCATGAGCCCTGCCTTGCGGTGCTCCTCGTCACTAAAGCGACCAAGCTCTCGCATGTCTCCAAGGGCCGCGATTACCCGTCGACTAGTTTCTTCTTTAAGACGCAGGAGCGTCTTAAGAGCCTCCTCCACCGCAACCGGGGAAGAATTATAAGAATCGTCTATAAGAGTAGTTTCTTTTATACCAGGAAGTATGCGCATACGCCCTGGTGGAGAGTGGTGAAAGGTAAATGCAGTACTCATATCAGAAAGAGAGATGCCCAGATGCCGACCAAGGGCCACGGAGGCAAGTGCCGGATACAGCGCCTGAATACCAAGAACGCCGGAGACTTGAAACTTAACGGATTGGTCGGAAACAGAGATTTCTAAAGCCATTCCCGTTGGAACTTTCTTCTCACTTTCATAAACAATTTCTGTTTTGTCTCCGACCATATCATGTCCGGGGGCAAAACCATAACTTATGGTTTTGCCCGGAAAGTCTTTAGCCAAATTGCGAGCCACCTCGTCATCCCCGTTTACAATGAGAAGCCCTTCCGGGCGTAAAAAGCGAATGGGAATGGTTTCTTCTTCAATCACATGCCCTGGCGATTCATAGTTGGCCACATGCACAGAAATAGCCGGAAACCGCGTAGCCACCACCACATCCGGGAAAAGCCAGGAAAAAAGCTTCTGTAAATCCCCTGGTTGATCGGCGCCTACTTCTAAGACTAGCCACTCCGGATAGGTCCCGATAGGAAAAATTTTCAAAAATCCAATAACTAGATTCCAAAACCAGAGAAACGGGTTCCGCCAAGCATTATTAAGATTAAGAATGGTCAGGGGCACCCCAACATCACCGTTCATGCTCTTCCGGCTCTTGCCTACTCTGTATTGAATTGCCAGAACCGAAGCTAGGGCGTCTTTGGTAGAGGTCTTACCCACACTGCCTGTGACTGCCACAATTTTTGGCCGGCGAACATAAAGAACCGCTCTAGCCTCCAGCGTCAAAAAATAAACTACGATTGTTTTTAAAATATTCATTACTTATTCTTCTTACCTGTCCGGTAGGATGCCATAGTAGCTTACCAAAAAGTTCTTGGTTTTGAGAAAAGGTTGAGTCAAAGTTTCGGAAGAATATCTAGCCCCTTCCGGATATAGAATATAGAAAAAAACTAGAAACTTCGGGTCATAAGCCGGAAAATAGCCGAAGAAGGAATGCAGAAACCTGTCGTCGTAATAACCACCGCCCGGCTTTGGCACCTGCGCAGTACCGGTTTTAGCGGCGACGGAGAGATGCGGGTCTTTGGCCGCGCCCCCAATGAGCGCCTTATCTACTACTTGAACCAGCATGCGAGTAATGGTTTCCGAAGTCTCTGGAGTTATAACTCTTCTACCTTCGTCATAAGAAAGAGTATGTTTGATACCAGAAGTGTAATCTATTTCCGCCCCAACATGAGGTGTAATAAGTTTCCCGCCGTTAGCGATTGCGGAAAGCGCCCGAACCAGAGCCATAGGTGTAACCGCCAGTCCCTGACCGAAAGCGGCAGTCGCGTAATTTATGGACTCTCGACTGTCCAAGTTTTTAATTAGCCCAGCGGCTTCGCCTGGCAAATCTATACCCGTCTCTTCTCCAAGCCCAAAAGATTTCATATATCTACCGAAATTATCGTAGCCCATTTTCTCCGCTACAAAGGCCACCCCCGTGTTGAGTGATTGATTTAGCACTTCCTGCATGGAAACTACTCCTCGCCCCTTGCCATCGTAATTGCTGAACCGCCGCCCGTTTAATTCTCCATAACCCTGGTCGTCATAGGTAGTACTAGAAGTTACGGCCCCAGCGTCTAATCCGGCAGCCATAGTCAGAGGTTTAACCGTAGACCCCATTTCGTAAACTCTCTCCACCATAGGGTTCACAAAAACCGCCACATCTTCTTCTTGATTAAAATGATTAGGATCAAAGTCTGGATAAGCCGCGAGAGCATATATGGCTCCGTTTTTCGGGTCTATGATTACCGCCCCGCCCTCTTTAGCCTGCCAGGTTTTCATAGTACTCCGGAGAGAGCCTTCCAGAAAAGTCTGTACTGATGGCTCTATGGAGAGAACCACATCCCCTTCCCCGCCAAAAGAAGACTTGGCGGTAGAGGAAGCGATGGAAGCGAAAAGTTCCGCAAAGAAGTTGGAGTAGAGCCCGGAGCTATCTCTGGATAAAACATCATTGTAATAGCGCTCCACTCCATAACGGCCGGTCAGCAAATCGCCCTTAAAGCCCACGAAGCCAAGAATGTGGGAGGCGATTTTACCCCCGGGGTAAAATCGCCAACGCTCCTTTTCGACAACAACCCCGGGCAGTTCTGCGTCCGCTATTTTCTGGCCGGTAGAAACTTCTACTCTTTTCTGAAGTTCTTCATACGGATCGTTGGTCTTCCCGACCTTGAGCATAAATACCTCTTTGGAGAGAGTGGGTATCAAAGCCGAAAGAGAAGCGTATAACTCTTCGGGCTCGCTCGCGCCTTTTATTTCTCTAGGTTTAATAGCCAAAGTAAATCCTTTCTCCAGCGTAGCCGCGGATATGAGAGCTCCGGACTTGTCTGAAAAGAAAATGTTACCCCGGTCAAAGACGCCTCCGGCCGGACGCACGAACTGCCTGTCTGCGTCAGAAAGATAAAATTCATGCCGGATTATCTGCACCTGATACAACCTGCCCAAAAGTATGAGGGAAACCAAGACGAAGAGAACGGAGACGAAGCGTATCCGCCAGGCAAAAGCGGGTTTGTGCATGATTAGCGCGAGTCCAAAGTCAGCTTGCCTGCGGTATAAACAATAATAGGAGAAGAGGCTACCAACCCTCTATTTTCCGCTTCTTCCATAGTCAGCATTTTAGAAAGTTTTAGGTACTCCGATTCTAAGGCCGAAACTTTGGAACTAAGGGAGGAAAATTCTTCCTCCGCGCCACCCTTCCCCGCCGCAGAATGCACAGCTTCGGATAGAAAATAAAAGTTGGTGGTACCAAGAAACAGAATTAAAGAAACTAGGACCAGAAACGCCTTATATCTCACATCCTGACCCAAGCTATATATGGTAAGAGTCCGTAACATATTTAGTTTGCCTTCTGCAGAACCCGGAGCTTGGCGCTCCTTGAACGCGGATTGGCCAATACTTCCTCTCTACCTGGAGTAATGGGCTTTTTGTTGATAAGTAGAGCCTCGCCTCCCGCCGCCTTCCCCCGCATAAAATTTTTAACTATCCGGTCTTCCCCGCTATGGAAAGAAATGACCAAAAGCCGTCCGTTGGGAGAAAGTAGGGAAAATGCTTGGGGCAGAGCTTCTTCCAAAGATTCCAGTTCCTGGTTAGCCGCCATGCGCAAGGCTTGGAAAACCTTTGTAGCCGGATGCCTTCTGCCTTTTCCTCCTGCTGCGTTTAAAATAATCTCTGCAAGTTCTTTGGCTGTTTCAATTCTTTTTCTGGCGCGAGCAACAACTATGGCGGAGGCATACCGACGGGCTCTTGGTTCTTCCCCGTATTCTTTGAAAATCCCAACGAGCTCCTCTTCGGAAGCCCGGTTGACGATAGCGTCCGCGGTTTTAGCGGGATCAGTCGGATGGTCGGAGAAGGTCATGAGCAGGGGTTCTTCCCGTTCAAAACTGAACCCTCTGCCGGACTGCTCTAATTGGTCAGAAGACAAACCCAGATCAAAAATTATGGCGTCCGCAGTTTTTAAAGAGAGCTCCCCCGCCACCTTACCCATGTTCCGGAAATTGGCCTCTATCAGATTTAATTTTTGTGGCTGAAACGGATTGATTCTGTTTTTAGCTCTCTCTAGCGCAAGAGAATCCTGGTCCAATCCGACTACGGATATTTTTCCGCTTAAGCGCTCCACAGCCTCCGCGCTATGACCTCCGCCGTTAATGGTGGCGTCTAAGAGAGTCATATTCGGACGAAGGTTTAAGTTCTGCATGGTTTCTTCTAAAAGAACTGTTTTGTGTATGGAACTACTCATAGAGCCCCGTGTTCCCCGAGCTTCTCCGCCAGAACAGTAATGTCTTTCTCCGTATTCTTCTTGTAATCGCTCCAAGCTTTTTCATTCCAAATTTCCACCCGGTCGTAAACTCCGGCAACTATGGCCTTACCTTTTAGACCCGCGTACTCTTTCAAAAATTCCGGTACCAAGACGCGACCCATACCGTCCACCTCTGCTTCCACCGCTCCACCTAAAATAAATCGGCTGAACTTTCTTTTATCTGCCTGTGCCACGGATAGTTCTCCAAGTTTTCCAGAAAATCTTTCCCAGCCCTTCATTGGGAAAACAAAAAGACAGGCGTCAAGCCCGTTTGTAATAACCACCTTACTCCCCAGTTCTTTTCTAAATTTAGACGGCAGAGATAGCCGGTTTTTATCGTCCAGAGTGTGAGTGTATTCGCCTATCAACATTTTATTTGTGGGTTGGTTGTGGAATTCGGGCCCGCGGGTGTTGGAATCCTTTTGTCTAACGAAATTACACCCGCGGGCTCTCTTCCCACTTCTTCCCACTTCGATGCTAGTCTATTCCACTTTCTCCCACTTTACCTAGTTTCCCCTGTGGATAAAGGTCGGGTAAGTAAAAACGCCGTCCGCCCTAGTGGGCGGACGGCGTTACAAAAGTGCTTATTTAGAGACCTCTTTCAGCCTTTTAATTAAAAACTCCCTGTCCAAGACGGACAAGAACCAGCCGGCCTTGGGGCCATGGTCTTTACCTAGAATGGAGAGGTAAATAGGACCAAAAAAGTCCTTGGGTTCTAATCCAGAGTTTTTGCGCAATTCGTGCAGACTAGTGTGTAATTCTAAGCCGTCCAAAATATTTTTAGATTCAATAAATTCTAAGACGGAACGCAAAACTTTTTTTTGCTCTTCGGATATATTTTTAGCGACCTCTGGCAAAGTCTTTTGTATTTCGTATTTGAATTCCTCCGACGCATACCTCTCGAGCCAGAGCTTGGCATAATGCACACGCAATTCTAATTCTTTCTTATCGTCTTGCGTCAGCTCTCCCCCCTTCATCTTGACGACTTCATTTTCCAAATTAATGTGGGGCATTTGTACCAAAAAAGCAATTTCCCTAAACCTCGGTAGAAAACTCTGTTTTAAGCTTTTTCTGTCTCCTTCTAAATGAATTAAAGAGAACAAGCGAGAATAGTCGTCCTCTACACCCTTAAAATAACCCTCTGCCAACTTGTCATAAGTATCAAAGAGAACCGGTACCGTATCTCCCTCTGGATCAAAATTTATTTGCTGTTTTATATCTTTACCTATCAGAGCTAGGCGAAAAATTGTCGGAGGTAAAATATCCGAAATCTCTTTAGCGGAAGCGCCGGCACCCTTGGAAGAAGACATCTTTTTACCAGCAACCAGAAGAAACTCGTAAGGCATATCAAAGGGCGGCTCAATGTCAAAAACTTCTCGGGCGATATGGCTGGCCACATCGCGCGTGCCACCCTTAGTTGTATGGTCTTTGCCTCCCCCCTCAACATCCACTCCAACCACTTTCCACTTGGCCGGCCACTCCACCTTGAAGGGCAGTTTGGCCTTACCGCCAAAAGGAGAAACTTTGCCTTCCTGACCACAACCTTCCGCCCATTTGACCGCATCTTTCTCACAGCGATAAGAAACTTCTTTACCATCCCAGGCGTAAACTTTGGTAGTCCCGACCTTGCCACAATTTTCGCAAATGACAGAGAGTGGATACCAATCTTCCGCTTTCTTGGAACCAGAGACTTCCAAATAAATTCTTCTTATGTCTGCGGCGTGCTCTAGCGCTTCTTTAATAACCCCGTCCATTTTACCGGAGAGATACAATTCGCTGATTCTGTAAAATTCTGGTCTGTATCCTGCCTCTGTAATCACCTGTTCAAACTCCCTAGCAAAGTATTCCGCAAAATTTTTTGCCTCGTTATCAGGCGAGGGCACATTACAAAGTGGTTTGCCCATATGCGGGCGAAATTTCTCTTGGTCTAGATAAACTGGCAGTCCGTCCATTGGATCCATATCGTTTATCTCGTAGAGAAAGGAATGTTTGATATTTTTTTCCGTCAAAATTTCGGAAACCACTCCGTGTATGGCTACTCCGCGCATAGAGCCGACATGCACTCGCCCAGAGGCAGTTTTCTCGTCTCGTATAATCAGCTTTCCCCCGGAGCGAATCTTATCGCCAAAAGTTCCCTCTATTTCAGCCACATTTCTATCTGCCCAGAACATGGCCTCAATCCTAGCGTTTTTAATTCTCCAAGGCAAAAGGCTTGTCTTAAACTATTTGACAAATAAGTTATATAGTGATATAGTTGCGGACGAATTGAACCGGCACCTTGGTGCCAAATAGTTGGAGGCTGAGTTGCAAAACCTCGCACGCATACTGAAACTGTTCAACCTACAAATCGGACTGGCCTCGCAAATCGCCTTCAAGGAGGCGTTCCGGGTCCAGATGGACACAATGCATGAGATGTCCTTGCACAAGAGGGACGCACACCACGGATACGTGGACACGGAAATGGTCCTGAGGCTTCAGAAAGAAAGAGCTGAGGAGCTCTCCAAACTTCAGGACAAGTTCAAAGAGAACGACCGCGAGCTGAACAAACTGCTCGCAGAGCTCAAGGTCGCGCAATCGATATAACCGCCCCAACCGGCGAACGAAGAGCCAAACCTTCGTTTCGACGGAGGGGTGGCTTTTCTTTTTTTAGCTTAAAAATTAGCCGACCGAAACTACAGAGTAGCTTTGAGGACCCTTCGGAGTAGTAACTTTTATGTCATCTCCCTTCCTTTTGCCCATGAGGGTAGAGCCAAGCGGCGAAGCATGGGAAATTTTTCCGGAAGCGGCGCTGGCCTCTTCACTACCCACTATGCGAAAGGTTTGCTCTACCCCACCCTCTTTTTTAACCACAACTGTAGAACCAACACCGACAGTGTCGGCATGCCTTTCCGGTACGGCCTCTGCCGACATAAGTATAGTTTCTACTTTACTGATGCGGTCTTCTACCGCCGCCTGCTGTTCTCTAGCCTGGTGGTACTCAGCGTTTTCAGACAAATCGCCTAGCGACTTGGCGTACTCCAGAGAATCCGCGATTTCTTTCCGGCGAGTCTTTTTTAAATAATCCAGCTCCTTTTCCAATTCCACCCGCTTCTCGTCCGTCAAATATTGAGTGCTATCCATATGGCGAGAGATTCTAGCAGGAAATCAGCTTAAGTAAAGGCTCAAATAGCAGGCACTATTTAAGATACTCCGGGGTATTAAGAACCATCCATTCCAAAAGTCCTTTGGTGACGAAGGTGGCGCCAACTATATTTTCTCTGGAACCTCTCTCCATCACGACCGCAAAGGCGTAGCGAGGGTTATCGTAAGGAAAGAAGCCGGTTATCCAAGAGTTTACTTTGGCCTTAGAGATACCAATTTCCGCCGTACCGGATTTGGCCGCCACTTTAACTCCAGAAATATTCAACCCGCCACCGGTACCACGGGGCTCAGTCACAACCGCGCGCATGCCTTCCCGAATAATTTTGAGATTATCCTCCAAAACTGGCAACCTCTCTCCTTCCGGAGGTAAAATCTGTTCCCATTTTTTTATAGTCGGCAGGAGCAACTTACCTCCGTTGGCGATGGCTGAGACCGCGCGTGCCGCCTGAACTGGAGTCACTAAAAATCCGTACTGACCTATAGAAGTATTGTAAGTGTCGCCAATGCGCCACGGGTCTTCTGGGGACACTTCGGCTTTCCACCTTGGGTTTGGCACCAGCCCTTCTTCTTCGGACTCCGGAGTCAAATCTATACCGGTCACTTTTCCAAAACCGAACATATTGGCATAAGAATTGAGGCGCTCAATACCGAGTCCTGGCTGGGTTTCAAACCCGCCGCCGATTTCAAAGAAGTAGACATTGGAAGAATAAGCCAAAGCCAGGCGCATATTCATCCAGCCTTGTTCCCGCCAGTCTTTAAAAATTGAGGGTTTTTTCGGGTCGTAGGGGTTCGGTATGGAAATAGAACCGGTGGAGAGAATTTGTTTTTCCGGAGAAATAACTCCTTCTTCCAAGGCGCCAATGGCTACATACGGCTTAACTATAGACCCGGGAGTGTAGAGACCGGCAATAGCACGATTCAAAAGTGGCGTACCGGGATCAGAGAAATATTTGCGAATGGCGGTCGTGTCTTTGCCGAAAGATATGACCTCCGGGTCATATTCCGGATAAGAAGTCAGGGCCAGGATTTCGCCAGTCCTCACATCCATAATTACACCGGCGCCGCCGGTAAAGGGCGCGGCCAAAGCGCGCGCCCTTATCAACTCATAAAGTTTGGCCTGCACCCTGGAATCCACCGATAAGCGCACCTCTCTACCGTTCTCCGGAGGCACTATTTCACTTTCGGAAACCTGCTTACCCTTGGCGTCTGTTTCCTCCAATTTCAAGCCGTTTTTGCCAGCCAGAATCCCGTCAAAAGAGCGCTCCGCCCCATCGCGGCCGGAAAAAGAAGTCTCATAATAATTTCCCCGCTTGTCCCTCTTTGGGTAAGAAATGTGACCGAGTAAATGAGCCAAACCGGAGACTTTTATGTACAACCTGTCCGGGTACGGTTCTTTTCCGGGCTCGTTCCAGGCCAATCTCGCGCCGTTTCTATCGGTAATAAGGCCGCGTTCTGCAAATACCACCTCCCGGCTTAAACTATGGGTTTCGGAAATTTCTTTATACCCCTCTCCCTCCTTAACTTGCAAAGCATAAACCTGCCAGGAAAAAATGAAAAAAAGCAGGGCTCCGATACCGCCGACCGCCAGAAAAACTCTTTTGCTTATAGGTCTCGCCAGCCGGCCTTCAAACTGGGAGGTATCAAAGCGCGGCAAATTTTCCGCATCAATCATTATCTCGTCCGGATCAATAGGGCGTGATCCGAATTTTAGGCGCCCTCCTTTCCTTAGATTCATGCTCCGAGTATACGGAAATTACGCCCCCTTAGAAATGAGCGTAGAGCGTAGGCCAAAAGTATAAGAGTTATGGAGATAGCGGTCGTGATATATCCGGAATCTCCGTAAGCGACAACCGGTGCGCCAAAAAGTAAATCCCGGATTAAAGCCGCAAAAAATACCTCCAAAGGATGCCGGTAAAAAATAACAAAGAGAACAGCCAATCCGGCGGAAATATATAGAGGAGCCAATAAGGCAAAGAAGAAAAGCAGGAGCGCGAAAATAGCGCGTATTAGTCTTTGGTCCCAATGTATACCCATAATATTTCGGTTAGATTGACCGGCAGACGAAGTAGTATTTTTTCAAAGGTGTCCGAGGAGCCGACCCCGACAAATTCCACTACTCCCAAAACTTTATCCGGCACCAAGGACAAAGAAACGAAGTCTCCTTCGGCTACTCCGGTACCGCGAGGCAAAGTAATTTCAAAATTGCCGTCACCCATACCTATAGCCTCCGCCGGTATGTGGGAAGGACCAATGCGGACCGCCACCCTGCTTCCAGGAGAGGAAAAGAGGCGCACCAAAGAATTTCTCGGGTACACAGAAACTATCTCCCCTATGAGCCCGCCTCCAGAAGTGACAAAGCTCTTTTCCAAAACCCCGTCCCCAAACCCGCGATCTACAAGAAAAGTGTCATAAGGACTCTCCGGCGGAGCCGAAAGCACCCTGGCGACAATCGCTCCTTTGTTGAACGGGCGATCCAAAAGACCTTTCAGCTCTTCGTTTTCCGCGTATAGCAAATCCCTGTCCAAAACAGACAGTTCCATTTGAGTTATTTTTTCTTTGAGTCCTAAATTCTCCCGTAAAAACGAGGCTTCCGTGCGAAATAGAGAGAAAAACGAAAAAGTCGTATCCGTAAAATCTTTTTCAAAAGAAAGCATGGGTGAGGCCACGGCCACGATTACCCTGGAAACCACCGGAAAAATAGAACTTGCAAAAGTTCCGATGCCAAAGAAAGCCAGAAACACGGCGGATGCCAGTGCCATCCTCGGAGCGTTCCAGATGCGACTACGCGTGCTTAAAGGCGATTTCATCTTCATTCCTTATAAGGACATTTTCAAATTCCGGCAGTCTCTCCAAAATTATGCCGGTACCACGGGCGACCGCGGTCAGCGGGTCTTCCGCAAGATGCACCGGCAAATTAAGCGCTTCCGACATAAATTCGGGCAGATGTCGCAAAAGAGCTCCCCCGCCGACCAAGTACACACCGCGAGAAACAATGTCGGACAGTATTTCCGGAGGCGTCATCTCTATGACCTCCCTTGTGGAATCCAGTATTTCAGAAACTGCCGGGGCTATGGCCTCACGCACATCCGTGTCCGTAATAATAACCTCCCGGGGTAATCCGGTAATCAGGTCCCGCCCGCGAATAGCCGCTTCCAGAGGTTCCCTTTCTGGCAACACTCCGCCGATGGCGATTTTCAGTTCTTCCGCCGTTTTTTCTCCTATAAGAATCTTAAATTCATTTCTGATGTAAGCGGATATATCCGAATTCATCCGGTCACCGGCCACCCGCAAGTTTTTGGCTCGCACAATACCCTCAAGGGCAATCACCGCTATATCCGTGGTCCCGCCCCCAATATCCACAATCATAGAACCGACCGGACTTTTAACCGGCAGACGCACGCCGATAGCCGCCGCCATCGGTTCCTCTATTATGTAGACTTCGCGAGCACCGGCAGAAGTAGCCGCGTCCCTAACCGCCCGTATCTCCACATTGGTGATACCGGAAGGCACACCGACAACAACCCGTGGACCCAGAACTTTTTTGGCTCTGGCTTCGGCCTTGCCTATAAAATACGCTAGCATCTCTTCCGTAACTTCAAAATCGGAAATTACTCCATCTACGAGAGGCCGAATAGCAATGAGGTG
>JBBTXX010000016.1:3880-7535 GCA_038062065.1 Patescibacteria group bacterium | reverse complement strand
CTTCTATAGACTTCTCCACTTCCTCGTCCGTGACCATCTGGATCTCCGGTTTTTTAGTTTCTTTGGAGATTTTTTGGTAATCAGGCATAGAGAATTCCGGAAACACAGGCAGGGTTATTTCAAATTCTATAGCTTCGTTCTTGGCGATTTTGGTAAAGCGTAACTCCGGATTCCCCAAGGGGCGCAATTTCAGTTCCGCCAGCATTTCCGGATAAGCCGATTGGATAGCCAAGTCGGCGGCGTCTTTAAGAATCATTTCTTCTCCCAAGCGTTCTTTAATTACTGCTTCCGGTACCTTACCTCTCCGGAATCCTGGCAATTCCGCCTTGGCTTGAAGGGAGCTGAAAGCCTCTTTATAGAAACGGGTCAGGGCTTCGGTGGTTATTTTTCCGGAAATTTTAACTTCCGAACGCGGAAGTTTTTCTACGGATAGATTTTGGTAAACAATAGTTTTGCTATTTTCAGACATGGCCGGATATTAGCGAGGTGCCACCTATAACGCAACCAGAACCCCAGTCCGCCTTAGGCGGACTGGGGTTAGTTCTTACCCGTTGATACCTCGGAGTTAGATAGAATCCAAACCACTCCCGGCTTCGTTTATACCTGCGTCCAGATTATTGAGATCCACCGCTTCCAGGTCTTTGGATATGTCGGAGACTTCGTCCGAAGGGTTTTGAGAGGATAGGTCAGTCATTTGGCTGTCCTCGGTTGTCGCGGGAGAGTCTCCGTTTTGAAGCAACTTACCGCCCCAAACATAAAGACCACCGAGGACGATGATGACGATTACTATGATGGCTCCGATGGTGGCCCCGATTCCGCTTTTTTCTTCTTGTGGCATGGTCTTTTTAGTTACTTTTTATTGTACGGTACTCGGCGTTGTCGTAGCGCGGTTTTCTTCCCCTTGTGAGAGTTCTCTAATAACTGCAATCAGGCTTTGATTGGCGGTTTTTATGGCTTCTTGGGCACTCCGGACGGAGGATTTTACGGCTTCAAAGGCGGCTTTAGGAGTAGAAGAAGAGGTTTTGGCATTCTCTAGAGCGATGGAGATATTAGAGACGGCAGTTTTGGCCTCGGTAATTTTGCCGTTAGCGGTCGTGAGCAAATTTTTGGCGTCACCTATACTTTTACCGGCAGCGACCATCTTTTCTATGCGCGAGGCAATACGGGCGGATATTTTTTCCAGTCTTTCTGTGGCTTGGCTTAGACGACGGGTTATTTTTTCTACTTCCGCAGTTACCCGTTTCCAGGCGGCCTCTTTTAATTTTTCTCTGCGCTCATCTTTCACTTCATCCTTCCTGTCTTTCATCTCGTCTTTAATATCTTGCTTAATATTTTGGCGCACCTCGGTTGTGGTGGCGCGGATATTGTCCCGCACTTCTTTGATGTTATCCCGCAAGGCTTTAATGGGCATGACTCCTGGTCTATTCGAATCATTATCTTCAGCCAAGGCGACGGAAGAGAGTGATAGGGAGAGTCCCAGTGTTAGACCAACGAGTAAAACTTTCCAGTAATTATTTTTAGTCATTTTTTATTTTTTAGCTAGTATCCGAACCCCAAGGGGTAAGTATACCAAAAACCACCCCTTCAGGGGTGGTTTTTGGTATGTCCGTAAAAATGGCCTAATTTCGGAACTTTTTCTTGTAGAGAGACTGCGAGCGGGTGATGGCTTTTTCCGCTTCCGCCCGGCCCTTGAAGCCATGTACTACAGTTACTACCGGTTTCTTTTTAAGTTTTTTAACATTTTCAAAGAAGTGTTGGATCTCTTTCAGAGTGTGTTTGTTCAAATCTTTGAGATCTTTAACATCTTCCCATCGCACATCTTCGGAAGGAACGCAGATAATTTTATCATCGGATTCTCCATCGTCGGTCATACTCATTATGGCGACCGGTCGCACGCTAACTAAGATACCAGTTTCTATTGGATAGGTAGCTAAAACAAGAACATCCACTGCGTCACCATCATCCCAAAGTGTTTGGGGTACAAAACCGTATTCAATCGGGTAAGAAGCGTCGGAATAATTAGCTCGGTCCAGTTTTATAAGACCAGTTTCCTTATCAATCTCATATTTATTATGAGAACCCTTAGATATCTCAATAATTACATTGATTTCTTTAGGAGCTTTTTCGCCAACGGGTATGTCGTGCCAAAGATTCATATATTGATTTTAGTTAAGAAGGGTAAAATTCGCAAAGTTATAAATCCTTATGCTGTTCGGCCACATCTTCGCCCTTAGCCAGTATTTCCCCAGTTATGTCGCTCGCTGATTGGCCTGGTTTATCAAGATTGGCTTCCTCGCCGCCTTCCGTATGAGCCAACTCCTCGCCTTTAGCGGAGCGGATATCTATTCTCCAGCCAGTCAATTTGCCGGCCAGACGCACATTTTGTCCGCCACGACCTATGGCGAGGGACTGCTGGTCTTCAGAAACAGTCAGAATGGCGTGGCGGTTTTCTATATCCATCTCTATTTCTAAGACTTTGGCTGGTTGGATGGCTTCGGAAAGGAATATCTTAGGGTCTTCCGACCACTCCACTATATCTATCTTTTCTCCTCGCAACTCCGAAGTAACAGTAGAGACGCGTACACCGCGGGCGCCAACCATAGAACCAACCGGGTCTATATGGGGGTCTTTAGACACAACGGCCACCTTAGAGCGGGAGCCGGCTTCGCGGGCAATAGCGCGTATTTCTACCATACCGTTTTTAATTTCCGGAGTTTCAAATTCAAATAACTTGGCCAGGAATTTAGGATGTGAGCGGGAAAGTTTCAGGAACACTCCGCGCGGAGAGTCCTCCACGGCGTAAAGATATGCCCGTACTCTCTCGCCTTGACCGTAGCGTTCGCCCGGTATCTGCTCTTCGTAGGGGAGTATGCCAGTGGCGCGTTTGAGATCCACATAAATATTGCCGCGCTCTATTCTTTGCACTGTTCCCATGACCACCTCTCCTTGGCGGCCTCCAAACTCTTGGAGGACAGAAACTTTTTCTGCTTCCCGAAGTTTCTGGATGATGACTTGCTTGGCGGTTTGAGCGGCGATGCGTCCAAAGTCAGACTTTACTTCCAAAGGAAAGATTATTTCTTCGTCCAGTTCCGCGCCTTTTTTAATGCGTCGTGCATCCGCAATCAAAATATGATGCTCCGGGTTAAAACGCACACGCATATCTTCCGTGCCTTCAACCGGTTCCGGCTCGTCTTCCATGCGTACCCGGGTCTCATCTACCACCAATTTCACCTGAAAAAATTCCACTCCGCCGGCGTTCAAATCAAAAGTTGCCCGAATTATCTGGCCCTTCTTACCGTACTCTTTTTTGTAGGCGGTGGCTAAAGATGCCGCGATGGCCTCAATTATTTTTTCTTTGGGTATACCTCTCTCCGCTTCCAATTCTTCCAAAACCGAATTTATGACTTTCAGATCAAACATATGGGGTTTGTTTATACTTAAAAAAAGAAGTCCGCGGACAGCGGACTAACACTGGGGAAGTTTAACTTAGGAATCGATGGTTGTCAACCATAGAAATAACTGCTAATTTTGGTTTAGAAACAGAATAGTGAGGTGCACAAATGACCACTTCTTCTATGGCTCAGATGGCCAAAGACATAGCCAGTCTTCCTCCAGTTGACGAGCAGTTT
Organism: Patescibacteria group bacterium; assembly: GCA_038062065.1. Classification (GTDB taxonomy): domain Bacteria; phylum Patescibacteriota; class Minisyncoccia; order Phycocordibacterales; family JAKFXT01; genus JBBTXX01. The sequence goes on along the minus strand of JBBTXX010000016.1, from coordinate 3,906 downwards.
GAAAGGGCTCGTCAGGCCGGGATTGC
>JBBTXX010000016.1:0-3780 GCA_038062065.1 Patescibacteria group bacterium | reverse complement strand
TGGCCGCCTTTGAGGCTAAATATGGAGATGGACATTTTACCCGCGCCCACTGAGGGACGGTCTGTCCAGATACAAACCCCGCACTTTCTAGTCGTAAAGAAAGTGCGGGGTTTCTGTTATAATTTAGGGGCGTTCTTTCTTTTATGCACATTGACGAGCACCAGCTCAAAGCTTTTCTTAAAGATTCCGATTTAGTATCGGTGGCGGAAGTTGTTGCGGCTGAAAAGGAGGCTGCTACGACCAACGATAGTATCGGCGCAGTTCTAGTGAAACGCGGACTCATTTCTCCGGACGACTTGCGCAAAATTCAGGCCTATGTGCTCGGGGTGCCTTTTGTGTCCCTCCTTAATCAAAAAATCCCCTTTGAGATTCTTACCCTCATCCCGGAACCGGTAGCCAGAAACCATAATATTGTCGCTTTCCGGAAAAGCGAGGACTCTTTGGAAGTTGCCATGTTGAATGTGGACGATCTTTCCGCCATTGATTTCATTAAGAAAAAAGTCGGATTAAAAATTTTACCCCGTTTGACGGACACGGAGTCCTTGCGCAGTGTTTTGCTCCAGTATCAAAAAAGTTTGCAGGCGGAATTCGGGGATATTATTCAGGAAGAAGCGGCGGCTCTTAAGCAAATGGGAGTTATGGCCGGGGAAAACCTTTCTCCAACAGATTTACGCAAATTGGCGGAAGATTTGCCGGTAGTGCGCATTGTGGACTCGCTCCTCAAACACGCCATTATCCAGGGGGCTTCGGATATACACATTGAACCCATGGAAAAAGAAGTTTTGGTGCGTTACCGCATAGACGGCATGCTTCGGGACGCTATGACCTTACCCAAGACTGCGGACTCCAGCATCACCGCCCGCATCAAGGTTCTCTCCAACTTAAAACTGGACGAGAAGCGTCTCCCACAAGACGGGCGCTTCAAGGTGGAGACCGAAGGGCAAAAAGTTTCTTTCCGTGTTTCTATTCTGCCGACTTACTACGGGGAAAAGACAGTCATGCGTCTCTTAAAAGAAAGTGCCGGAGCCTTCACTCTGGAAGGCCACAACTTTCACGGAGAAGCATTGGAGAGAATCCACTCCGCGCTTAAACTCGCAAACGGGATGGTTTTGACTACCGGTCCTACCGGAAGCGGTAAGACCACCACTCTCTACACCATGTTGGATATTTTGAATACGCCGGATGTGAACATTTCCACTATTGAAGACCCGATTGAGTACCAGATGCCGCGGGTTAATCAGACTCAAGTCCGGCCGGATATCGGTTTTACTTTCGCTAACGGACTGCGCTCTCTGGTCCGCCAGGATCCGGATATAATTATGGTCGGCGAAATCCGGGATAACGAAACTGCCTCTCTTGGTATCAACGCCGCTTTGACCGGACATCTGGTTCTGTCTACTTTACACACCAATTCCTCCGCTGGCGCTATTCCGCGTCTTATGGATATGAAAGTGGAGCCGTTTCTCCTGGTGTCCACTCTTTCTGTGGTTGTTGGGCAACGCCTGGTGCGTCGTCTTTGTGAATCCCGCAAAGAACATCGCCTGTCCGCTCCCGAACTAGACACCCTTAGCAAAAGCGTCAATTTGGACCGGGTTTTACACTTTCTTAAAGAAGAGAAAATTATTTCTCCGAAGGCCACCTGGAAAGATGTGCCTTTCTACAAGCCGGTTCCCGCTCCGGAATGCGAAGATGGCTACAAGGGACGCGTAGCTATACACGAGGTCTTAAAAATAACCCCGACCATCAGGGAGTTGGTGCTAAGGAACAGCACCTCGGACGCTATTGAAGAGCAGGCCAAGAAAGAAGGAATGATGACCATGCTGGAGGACGGCATATTTGAAGCGGCCAGAGGGCTGACCACGATTGAAGAAGTTCTCCGGGTTGTAACCAGTGAAGCTTAAAGATGGTCCCGTTAGAGGCCGCGGTCTCGGTTTATCAATAATAAATTTTCCATGTATAAAATTAAGGTCGATTCATTAAGCAAGGCAACGGACGGGTGCGGGTTGACCGCAACCTGCCTCTAACGGGATGGCTATTTTCAGCGTTACCGGCATACGGGCTAACGGGGATAGGTTTACGGAAGAGATGGAGGCCGTCGATCGGCCAGCTCTATATGAACGCATGCATGCCTCCGGAGAAAAGTTGATTTTAGCGGAGGAGAGATATTCCGGGACTCTTGCTGGCGTCTACCACAAAGCTTCGTCTTTTTTAAGTTCCGTTTCTCTTCACGAGAAAATTCTTTTTGCACGCAATCTCTCCGCTATGCTTTCTGCAGGCCTACCTCTCTCCAGGGCTCTTTCTGTAGCTAAGCGTCAGGCCAAACCGCGGTTCGCAGAAATAATAGGAACTTTGGTTGAGGAAATACGCACTGGCGGCACCCTGTCTTCTGGTCTTTCCCGCCACCCGGAGGTTTTTTCCTCCCTGTTTTCTTCCATGGTGCGGGCCGGAGAAGAATCCGGTTCGCTTGCCGAATCGCTACGGGTTGTCGGTAATCAAATGGAGAAAAGTTATCTACTTCTCAAAAAAGTTCGGGGCGCTCTCATTTATCCAGCCATTGTTATGACAGCCATGGTGGGGGTGGCCATTCTTATGCTCATATATGTAGTACCGTCTCTAACTGCTACTTTTGAGGAATTACATGTGGACTTACCTTTTCAGACTCAAATAATAATTTCTATTTCCAAATTTTTGGAAAATCATCTGTTTTTGTCACTCTTTGGATTGCTGGCCTTAGTTGTGGGCTTCATCGCCATAGTGAGGACGCCAAGAGGGAAGAGGGCGCTTGATTACACGCTGGTGCGCATTCCGGCTATAGGCAATATTGTCAAAGAAACCAACTCCGCCCGTACCGCCAGAACTTTATCCTCACTCCTTTCCGCTGGAGTACCGGTACTCTTTGCTATCGGTATCACCAGAGATGTCCTTCAGAACAGTTACTACAAAGATGTATTAGAGAAAGCCGAAGAGGCAACTAAAATTGGCTCTCCCATGTCGGAAGTCTTTGGCAAAGCTGAAAAATATTATCCGCCTCTGGTTTCAGAAATGATTGCGGTCGGGGAGGAGACAGGCTCAGTTCCTTCCATGCTTGAAAAATTAGCGATTTTCTACGAAGAAGAGGTGGATCAGAAAACCAAAGACTTCTCTACTATAATTGAACCTGTCCTCATGGTGGTTATCGGTGCCGGAGTTGGTTTCTTCGCTCTTGCCATGATTACTCCTACCTACTCTTTGATGGGTAGTATTTAAAGAACATTGTTAATTTTTTGGCTACAATAGCGGGGTGATTGTTCCTCTTTCCCGTTCTCGAGGCTTTAGTTTCGTGGAAACGCTGGTAGCGACGGCGGTTTTTCTTCTTATGTCTGTCGCTATCTATCAAACCTATCAGGGGCTTTTAGCTCTGGTCTCTCTGACCCGAGCCAAGACCATAGCCGCGGCGCTTAGTAATGAAATTTTTGAAATCGCGCACAACCTGCCGTACGCAGATGTCGGGGTGCCACAGGGAGTACCTTCCGGAAAATTACCCCACACACAAACTATTTCACGGGATGGTATAAGTTTTTTGGCGACCACCACAGTCAGAACCATAGATGATCCATTTGACGGAACTATCGGCGGAAGTCCAAACGACACCGCTCCATCGGATTACAAACTAGTGGAGGTGGAGATTGGTTGTCCAACTTGTCGCTTCTTCCAACCGCTAGTGGTCAGCGGGCGTATTGCACCGAAAAATTTGGAAGGAGCTTCTACTAACGGGGCTCTTTTTATTAGAGTTTTTGATGC
>JBBTXX010000015.1:17097-20309 GCA_038062065.1 Patescibacteria group bacterium | reverse complement strand
ATACCAAATCGGACATCCGATGTCCGATTTTATGTTCGACTTGGAAGGTGGTCAACTAAAACTAGGCAGTGATTATCTCCGGACCGTTCTCGGTTATAAGAATAGTGTGCTCAAACTCCGCGCTTCTTTTGCCGTCCGCGGTTTTGTAGGTGTAGCCGTCATCCATGAGATATATATGCGGACCCCCTTCGTTAACTATAGGTTCAATGGCGATAACCATTCCATCTTTGAGGGCCGGGCTCTTACCCTTCATGCAGAAACTCGGCACTTCCGGAGCTTCGTGCTGGGCATAGCCGACCCCGTGACCACAAAGTTCCGGCACTATGGAAAACCCTGCTTTCCTGACTACTGGCTCCATAGCGCAACCAATATCGTTGATGCGTCCACCCATAACGGCGGCTTTAATACCGGCCATAAGAGCGTTTTTAGTAATTTCTATGAGCCGGAGAGCTTCCTTATCTGCATTTCCAACCGGCACCGTGACTGCCATGTCGGTATATATACCCTCGTGGTAAAGACCGGTGTCCAAAAGAACTATGTCGCCGTCTTTTAAAATTTTTTCCTTTTCGTTCGGGATGCCGTGCACCACTTCGTCGTTAATGGAAACGTTAAGAGTCGCAGGATACGGGCGCGAAGCTCCACGCGGTCGGTAATTTAGAAACGCCGGTTCATCTCCTCCTTCCCGGATTAGTCTTTCCGCCAAGTCATCCAGATATTTAGCAGAAACTCCCGGCTTAACTTCTTTCACAACCGCGCGCAGAACCGCGGACAGGCGTTTACCCGACTGGCGGAGTTTTCGCAAATCTTCCGGATTTTTAATTAAAGCCATTTTGCTTCAAAGCTGAGATTATATCCGCATGCACTTTTTCTACCGACTGTCCGCCATTAACTTCTATGAACTTATACTTGGGACTGCCGCTAAAATATTTTAGAACCGGGACTACATCCGTTTTAAACCAAGCCAAACGTCTATTTATATATTCTTCCGTATCATCCGGACGCTTGCGCTCCAACATTCTGGCGCGGGACCATTCTTCAGAAACATCAATGTGGATGACGTAACGCTCCTTGCGGCCATAAAAATCCATGGCCGCGTCAAATACTGGACCTTCGTGCTCTTTTCTAACCGTACCGTCAAAAATCAAATGGCGCATTGGGTCTTGGTATTCCTTTATAAGAAGGTTGGTCCAGACCCAAATAGACAGGAATTCTGGCTGAAGCCAGCCCCCTTCTTGAACCTCTCTCGCCATTTTGTTGGTGTAGCCCTCTTTGGCGATAAATTCCCGGAAGGTCGCACCGGACTCTATGTAATAAATGGGTAGAGTCCCGGAGGTTTGTAAAACTTCAGATAGAAGTTTTACCTGGGTGCCCTTACCACAGCCGGAGCGGCCTATAAATACGAAAGTCTTGGGGGACATTAACCCACAACTTACAACTTACAACTCGCAAAGTAAAGAATCCCCGCCCCGGTTATTTGTCGTTGGTCGTAGGTCGTTAGTTGTTTTCAATACTCTCTCATCGCTACTTGAGCGTCCACTTTGCGTATAAGGTCCAAAACTACAGAAACCACTATGAGAAGCGCCGTACCGCCAAGAGAGAGCGCGATAATACCGGTTGCGGCTTGCATAATTATGGGAAGAACTGCGATGGCTCCGAGGAAAAGCGCGCCGAAGAGAGTGATGCGTAGAATTACCTTGGTCAGGTGTTCAGCTGTAGCTTCACCAGGGCGCACACCCGGAATGAAAGCTCCGCTTTTTTGCAGATTTTCGGAAATGGATTTCGGGTCAAAGGTAACGGCGGTATAGAAGTAAGTGAACACAAAAACCAAGAGGAAGTAGAAAGCTCCGTAAAAAAGCTGGTTACTAAGAATGCTGTTTATATAAGAAGAGATACTGGAAAGAGTTCCTCCTCCAAGTTGAGCCAGAAAACCAAATATCATTTGTGGAAATAGTAGGAGAGAAATGGCAAAGATTATGGGGATGACGCCAGCCTGGTTCAACCGTAGCGGAAGATAAGTGGAAATACCACCATAAAGACGGTTTCCTCGGACACGCTTGGCGTAGGTCACGGGAATCGGCCGTTCGGCTTCGGTGATAAACACCACTCCGGCGATAATGGCGGCACCGACAGCAATAAAAGCTAGGTAAACCGGGATTTGGGTCTGGTCAAAAGAGAAAACCAACTGACCGACAGTAGAAGGAAAGCTGGCCACTATACCGGCAAAAATCAGGAGAGAAACTCCGTTACCGATACCGAACTCGGATATAAGTTCCCCCACCCACATAAGGAGCACCGACCCGGCGATAACTACCGCGAGATTGGTAAGGAAGGCGAACGGGTCCAAAGCCGGTAGAACTCCCTGTTTTTCAAGGACAATAAGAAGCGCGGCTCCCTGAATAGCGGCGAAAGGCAGAGTAAGGAGTCTGGAATACTGGGTAAAACGCTCCCGGCCGGCTTCGCCCTCTTCCTGATACAACTGCTTCAGGCGCGGAATCAGGACTGTCAAAAGCTGCATGACTATGGAAGAAGTGATGTAGGGGCCGACTCCGAGCATGACTATAGAAAGTGTGGAGAGCCCACCACCAGAAAAGAGATTTAGGAGCCCAAAAAGCTGACTACCGGAAACAAATTGTTCCAAACGAAGAGCGTCAATCCCTGGAATAGGTACGGCCGCGAGAAAGCGCGAGGCAATAAGAGCCGCGATGACAAAGAACAACCGCTTGCGAAGGGTTGTATCGCTCCACATAAGTCTCATCTTGGAGAAGAAGTTTGAAAGCATTTATTTAGGCAATAGAACTGCCCGCCTTTTCTATTTTTTCTTTAGCGGAGATGGAAAACAAAACCCCCTCAAAAGAAAGTTTGGAAGACAAATCCCCACCGGAGAGAATCTTAACCTTAGGTGCCCGACCGGAAATTTGACGCACTAACCCCTTCTCCATGAGGGAGATCGGGGTAACCTTCTCTCCAGCCTTATAGACCTCGGCTATGGAGCCGAGATTGACCACCGCCGGCTTATTACCAATCGGCTTTAGAACGTGTATACCGCGACCGCGGAGTTTGGGAATCTTTTTGATGATATCTCTCATTTCCGGACGCTTCTTGTTTCCGGCACGGGCTTTCTGACCCTTAGTACCACGACCGGAAGTTTTACCGCGCTTGCCTCCCCGCCCGACCTGCCGGCTCTTTATATTCTTATGGACTCTTTTTAGTTG
>JBBTXX010000015.1:14744-16997 GCA_038062065.1 Patescibacteria group bacterium | reverse complement strand
TGCCTCCCCGCCCGACCTGCCGGCTCTTTATATTCTTATGGACTCTTTTTAGTTGATGAAGCTGCATAAATTACAAATATTATTTACGCGGACGAAGAGTGGAGAGCGCCTTAACCGCGGCCCTCGCATTACTTAAAGCATTCTTAGAGGGCGAGAGGATCTTGGCGGTAACATCGCTGATACCGGCCAATTCAAGAACTATACGCACCGCGCCTCCAGCTATCAGACCTCTTCCTGGCGCAGGCATGATGAGAACCCGGGCGCTGGAAGACTTGGCGTAAACTTCATGGGGAATACTACCCTCTTTGGTAAGCGGGATGGAAATCATCTCTTTTCTGGCAGAGCGAAAAGCTTTATCCATAGCTAGAGCCGTATCCAACCCCTTACCAAGACCGACCCCAACCGTGCCTTTTCTGTTACCGGCAACTACCGCCGCGGAAAGACTAAAACGCCGTCCGCCGGCAACCACACGGGCCACTCTCCTGACACTCACGGTTTTCTGGTCAAATTCCGGTTTCGGTCTCTCTCTGCCAGTCCGGTTAGAAGGCCTCCGGCCTCTTTTTTCACGACTACCACCTCTCTCTGCTCTTTTGGCCGGAGCCGGCGTAGCGACCTCAGGCACAACTGTGACCTCTACCTCCGTGGTTTCTGTAATCTTTTCTGTATTTATATCTGGTTCGGACATGGTGTTTAAAATTTAAGTCCCGAGCTTCTGGCGCTATCCGCGAATATCTGTACAGAACCGGCGTAAAGAAAACCTCCACGGTCAAAGACAACATCTTTAATACCTTTTTTCTTGGCCTCTTCTCCCATCTTTTCTCCTAAAGCTTTGGCTCTGGCAGCCGGAGTCCCCTTGAGAGACAGAGAGGATATGCCCAGTATAGTTTTCTCCGCTTCGTCATCTATAAGCTGGGCGTAAATACCGCGATTACTCTTATAGACGGATAGGCGCGGACGAGCTTCTGTGCCGCTTATTTTAGAACGCACTCTTTTGTGCCTTCTGTCTCTGCTTAGTATTTTCGGGTTGAGAGCCATAAATATTTTATACTGTCTTCTTACCCTCCTTCCTTCTTATAACTTCCCCGGCATAACGGAAACCCTTACCTTTGTACGGTTCCGGTCTTTTCTCCGAACGCAGATTGGCGGCAAAAGAACCGACCTGTTCCACATCAATGCCGGAAATGGTTATGACATTTTTCTCCGCGGTTACAGTCAAGCCCTTCGGCACCTTAACCACAACCGGGTGAGAAAAACCAAGGGCCAGCTTCAGGGTGTCGCCGGAAAGTTCTGACTTAAATCCAATGCCTTCCAAAATTAGCTGTTCTTTGAAAGGGGTAACCACGCCGGAAACCATATTTTTAACATGAGAAACCGTGGTGCCAAGGACTGCTCTGGATTCCAGAGTGGAAGAATTATTGGAAAAAGACATAGTCTTATCTTCGTTCTCCGAAATAGTTACGGTTTCTGGAACGGGCTTAGAAAGTTCGCCTTTTGGACCCTTAACTGCGATCCTACCCAAAGCCATGGAGACGCTTACTCCTTGAGGCAGTACCAGATTTTTTCTAGCGAGGCGGGACATAAAATTACCAAATTTTAAAAAGTGCTTCGCCCCCGACTTTAGCTTTCTTGGCGCTCTTATCCGTCATGACTCCTTCCGGCGTAGAAATAACCATAAGGCCATGACCTTGACGGACCGGTTTTATCTCGCGCGATTTCACATACACTCTCTTGCCAAGTTTAGAAATACGCTCCGCTCCGATAACCTCCGGTTTCTTGTTGGCGTCATATTTAAGACCAATGTCTATAAACTTTTTTATTTTCTTACCTCGGCGTTCTACCGAACCCACATAACCCTCTTTGGAAAGCAAGATGGCTATTTCGTGCACAAAAGACGAAAAAGGTACGGAAACACTCTCCCGGCCGGCAGCTCCGGCGTTCTTGATACGGATTATAAAATCAGAGATAGGGTCGGTTATCATAAAAATAGTTACTAAGGCAAATTTACCAGGAAGATTTCTTTATGCCCGGAATTTTGCCGTCGTTGGCCAATTCCCGGAAGCATATACGACAGAGGGCGAAGTCGCGCATGAAGGCTCTTTTTCTCCCGCAACGGAAACAGCGGTTAACCGTCCGAGATGAGAATTTCGGGGTGCGTTTACTTCTGGCGACAGTGGATAATTTGGCCATATTTAAGCAAAAAAGCTCCGAAAAGCTTTCGGCGCATCCTATCAGTAGGGGTGGGGGGTGTCAAAC
>JBBTXX010000015.1:0-14644 GCA_038062065.1 Patescibacteria group bacterium | reverse complement strand
GGAGCTGGGGCGGCAGATTCCGCCTTTTTCCTCCTAACCCGCTTTCTCTTTTTCTTTTCTTTAGTGTCCTCTCCGACGTCTTCAGTCCGAAAAGGAAATCCCAGATGCTCAAAGAAAGCTACCGCCAGGTTTCTGTCCTTAGCCGTGGTGGTCACCGTAACTGCCAGACCAAATATATCCTTGAGTTCTTCGTCCGCAGTTTCCGGGAAAATTACGTGTTCTTTAATACCGAAAGTGGCGTTGCCCATACTATCTACCGAGCTTCTGAAAACGCCCCGGAAGTCTTTGGTGCGCGGAAAAGCTGTGAGCAAAAGACGGTCCAAGAAGGAACGCATTCTTTTGCCGCGCATAGTCACCTGAAAACCGACTACCTCGCCTTCCCGGCTTTTGAAAGAGGCGATGGATTTTTTGGCCGGACGGGGAGAAGCTTTTTGACCGGTTATTTTAGACAGACGATCCGCGACTACTTCAAGCTTCTTTTTATCCTTCATAGAACCAACTCCGACAGAAATAATGGCCTTCAATAGGCGCGGAGTCTGAAGGGAATTTTTCAGAGAAAACTTCTCCTTGAGAGCCTCGTAGGCACTTTTTTGTTTATCAGAAATATAGGCAGGTTTCATAAAGTTCGTGGAAGATTTATAGGGTGGCGCCGCTCTTCTTTGCAAAACGGACCTTCTTATCGCCTTCCACCTTATAACCTATGCGGGTACGCTTGCCTGTTTTAGCATCAATGAGCATAGCGTTCGCGGCGCTTATGGGCATGGTTTTATCCACTATCTGGCCTTTCTTACCGGCCTGGCGAGGCTTTTCATGACGCTTCACAATATTGACCCCTTCTACCAAAAGACGGTTTTCCAATGGAAAAACCCGGACAATCTTACCTGTCTTACCCCGGTCCTTACCGGAAATTATTACTACCTTGTCGCCAGTTTTAAGTTTCATAAATTTATACGATTTCCGGAGCTAGCGAGGCTATTTTTTGGTAGCCCAATTCCGCTATTTCTCTCGGAATCGGCCCAAACACGCGCCCAGCTTTCGGCTCCTTCTTGTCTTTGCCGGAAGTTTCCAAAATCACCACAGCGTTTTCATCAAAACGAATGGAAGACCCGTCTTTGCGCTTTAAAGCGTCCCTTTGGCGTACCACCACCGCTCGGTGGACTTCTTTTTTCTTGACCGCTTTTCTCGGCTCTGCTACCTGTATGGAAATAGTTACCAAATCCCCGATGCGCGCGTAGCGGCGTTTGGAACCCCCAAGCACCTTAAACACCCGGCCTATTTTGGCACCGGAATTATCTGCCACAACGACAATGGAGCGATCTTGAATCATAACTATGCGCTAACTACCCGAAAATGCTTGTCTTTAGAAATGGGCCGGCATTCTTCGATTGTTACCTTATCTCCTTCCTTCTTGGTATTACCGGGATTGTCTGCTTTGTAACGCTTACTCTTACCAATAAATTTCTGGTACTTATCGTGTTTGTAATAACTGGAGACCTCAACGACAATCGTGTTCTGCATACGGTCGGAAACCACCACACCTTCCAGACGGCGAGGTCTTTTTATTTCTTTATTTGTCTCGGTTTTTTTATCCATAAATTAATCCCGGTTGGACACTTTCAGACGCTTGGAAAGTTCGGTTTTGATTCTGGCTATCTTTTTTCTCAACCCCCGCCCTTCTCTTACATTTCTAGTTTTAGAACCGGAAATGGCAAACCGAAAATCCGAGAGTTTCTTCTGGCTCTCTGAAACAAGCTTCTTTAGCTCGACTGTGTCTGTTTTAGTGTAAGAGTCCATAAATACTGGAATGGGGATACTAGACGGGAGTACAACTCTAGTCAATCAGACTTGCCTTCTCTACCGACCACCTTGGTCTTAACCGGCAATTTGGCTCCGGCTTTACGCAGAGTCTCGGAGGCTTCGAGTTTGGAGAGGCCGTCCACCTCAAAAAGAATCCGGCCGGGGAAAACCTCAAACTGGTAGCCCTGTGGCTCTCCCTTGCCTTGTCCCATGCCGACTTCCGCTGCCTTTTGGGTGTAGGGGAAATCCGGAAAAATACGAATCCAGAACTTGCCGATTTTCCCAACCCCCCTGGTCAAAACCTTACGGCTGGATTCAATCTGGTTGGAACGCACTCGACCGGAAGACAGCGCCTTCAAACCATAGCTACCGAAAGACACTTTAACGCCACGCGTCTCCATACCTCCCCTCTTCGGATTCCTTCTCATGGAAAACCACTTGCGGTGTTTTACTTTTTTAGGGAACAACATAAATTTTATTATTTATTGTCCTTGTCTTTAGCGAACACCTCTCCACGGTAAATCCAGACCTTAATACCAAGATCACCATAAGGAAGATGGGCCTTTTCACGCGCAAAATCTATATCCGCTCGGAAAGTCTGGAGTGGTACCCGGCCTTTCTTGGTGTATTCCGTACGCGCTATGTCCGTACCTCCGAGACGTCCAGAAAGAACCACTCTGACTCCTTCCACATCCCGGTTGGCCATCACCTTATCCACGGTCTGCTTCATGACTCTGCGAAACGGCATGCGCTTCTCCAGAGATTCCGCAATCATAGAGGCCACAATAGCAGCGTTGCTTTCCGGAGAGCGGACTTCTTCAATATCCAACTTGAAACTTTTTGGCATATCGAGCTTTTTCTTGGCAAAAAGAGAGGTTATATCTTTTCGAAGCTTCTCCGAACCTTCACCGGAACGCCCTATGATGAGACCTGGACGGGAAGTGCGCAGAATAACGCGCAGAGTCTTCTCCCCTCTCTCTATCTGCACATCCGCGAGATACATACCCCGAAGCCGAATGGCCAGATATTCCCGGAGAATGATGTCCGCTTTAAGTAGAGCGGGGTAATCTTTACCGCCAGCAAACCAACGACTCTTCCAGTCGCGGATAATGCCTAGGCGATGAGAATATGGATGTACGGTATGGGACATAATTATTTCTTCTTGGTCTCTTTAGGCTTAGCCACAGCAAGTTCAATAAGCACGTGACTAGTCCTTTTATTTATGGGAAAGGCCGTACCGCGCGCTCTAGGCATCCGGCGTTTCAGAGTGTAGCCAGCATTAACGACTGCCTTGCTGATGATGAGATTGGTTGTATCAATGCCCTGCGCCTTAGCGTTAGCGACGGCGGAGGCTAAAAGTTTTCTAAGTGGTTCGGAAGCTCTTTTGGTTAAAAAATCCAAATTGGCCATGGCTACATCTACTTTCTTACCGACTAAGGAAGTAGCCACCAGACGGACTTTGCGTGGGGACTGACGATAGTTGGAAAGTAGAGCCTTCATCCCGTTAGAAATTAGGAACACACCCAAAAACCACAATCATTCCGTTTCGACCATAAGCCCAGGAAGTGGCGTACTTATTCAAATGTAAATTTCTAACGGGATTCATAAAATTTAAGCTTTGGGCTTGGCTTTAGCTTCCGGAGCGGGTGCCTTGGCGGCGGAAGCGGCGGCGATTTCCGACTCGCGTTTCTTCTGCTCCAATTCTTTCTGCATTTTGCCTCCGTGGCGCTGGAACTTCTTAGTCGGAGAAAACTCCCCCAGCCGGTGCCCGACCATATCTTCCGTCACCGAGACTTCTATGTGCTCCCGGCCGTTGTGTACCCCGAAAATAAACCCAATCATCTCAGGAGATATTTGGGAAGCTCTAGACCAAGTCTTAATAGCCCCGGTTTTTTCGGGACGTTTGCCGGCGATCTTTTTAAGAAGGCGCGGGTCTACATATGGACCCTTACTGAGCGAGCGTGTCATAAATAAAAAGGCGCTTCCAAAGCGTCGGCGCATAGTAGCAGAAAAGTTATGAGTGTCAAACGACGAACGGGGCCGGCTATAGAATTAGCCGGCCCTTTAAGGATTTACCATTTTTGTTCAACCAGGATGTTCTTCATGCCGCCATCTAAAGTGTGCGCGTATATCATGACGGCCTGGCCCTCCTGGTGGGGTAGCACGAATACCGATTCCTTCCTAAGTCTTTCCGGGTACTCGAAGAGAATGGTAGGACGCCTTTTGCGTTCTACTTTGTAGCGAAACTGGTTGGTACGCACCTGCGTATCAGGCTCGGTGTCGGGCATAGCCCACCTCCAAAACACAAGCGTATCTGCATAGCAGAGTATCAGAGGGCCACAAATTGTCTATTTCTCCTTCCCTTTTTTGCCGACAATGCGGCGAGTGACAATGAATTTATTAGAATATTTTTTCGGAGTGCGACTCTTTTGACCCTTACCGGTCGGCTTACCCCAAAGACTTTTGGCTCTCCTGAGACCTCTGCCTTGCCGACCCTCACCTCCTCCATGAGGGTGGTCCACCGGGTTCATGGCGGAACCGCGGACCGTCGGACGGATGCCAAGCCAGCGGGAACGCCCAGCTTTAGAAATTACTACCAGATGATTTTCCGGATTGGATACAGAACCGACAGAGGCGTAGCAGTGATCGGAAACTCTGCGAATTTCAGTGGAAGGTAATTTGAGAAGAGTGTAGCCAGCGTCATGGGCCACCACTTCCGCAAAAACCCCGGCACTCCTGACCAATTTGGCACCGCCTCTTGGTTTTAATTCAATATTGTAGACGAAAGTACCAACCGGAGTATTGCCCAGCTCCAGACGATTACCGGGTTTGACTACAGTCTTAGGTGCCGTAACAACCTCATCTCCGACTTTCACTCCGTGAGGAGCCAGAGCGTATCTTTTATCACCGTCACGATAGACGAGAAGGGCTATAAAGCCGGAACGGGCAGGGTCATATTCTAAGGACTGAACTCTGGCCGGGACTCCTTCTTTATCCAGGAAATAAAAATCAACATCCCGGAAAAGACGCTTGTGACCCCCGCCCTTGTGGCGGATGGTAATGCGTCCGGCGGAATTGCGTCCCACATGGCGCTTACCTCCGGAGACCAGAGATTTTTCCGGCCGGTCGCCGGTCAAGAGCTCCCGGTAGTTTAGGGACACTCTTTGGCGACTGCCTGGGGTTACGGGTTTTTGGTGTTTCATTTTATTTATACGAATTCTATCTTGGTGCCCTCCGGAGTATAGACGTAGGCCTTTTTACCGGAAGCTCCTTGTCCTGGGATTCCTCTGACAGATATTTTTTTACCCCGGGTTGGCACTACCCGGACTTTCTCCGGTAGGACTCCGTAGCGGTCTTTGAAAGCCAAAGCTATGTCCTTCTTGGTAGCTCTTGGCGCCACATTAAAGCAGTAGACGGAGGATTCTGTTCTGCCCATGCCTTTTTCTGTAAGACGAGGAGAGAGTAGGGACAAAGGATTTGCTCTGGCTGGAGAAAGGGTCTCTTTATCCTTCTGACCAATCGGCTTGATTTCTCTTTTGGGCGCAGACTTAGAAGGAGCTTTGACTTCACCCCCCACAGTTTTGCCGCTTTTTTTGCCAAAATTAAATATAGCCATAAAATTATTTGGAGATGGAGGTCGTCTTCAGGGATTCCGGCTCAACCAGTACCAGGAATTTATAGGTCAAGAGATCCACCGGGTTTATATTGCGCACCTCCATAACCCGGACATTGCCCAAATTACGGAAACTCCGGGTAATAGACTGGTCCTTGCCCGGCATTAGAATTAGGGCGGCGTTATTCTTTTTGTCGGCCATAGATTCGTAACCTTTAATGGAGCCGATCGCTGAAAATACACCTTGGGCATTTTTGGTTTTAGCTTCAGAAAGTTTGAGCGCATCCAGACATAGCAATTCTCCGTCCTTAAATTTCCTGGATAGAATCGAGCGTACAGCGGCGATTTTCATACTGGAGGGAACCGCGCGGTAATAGTTCTTATCATTTCTTGGGCCATGGGTTACTCCTCCACCCTTCCAAAGGGGAGAACGGATAGAACCATGACGAGCGCGTCCGGTGCCCTTCTGTTGCCAGGGCTTTTTACCGCCGCCGCGCACTTCTCCGCGATTTTTAGTATGCGCAGTACCGGCGCGGCGGGAACTCATCATGGAAGTTACTACCTGATGAACCAGGTCCGAATTCCATTTAACACCGAAGACTTTCTCCGAAAGATTCACGGAGCCGGCCTTAGTTCCTTTTTGGGTATAAAGAGTGGTTTCCATATTATTTAAATAGTGAAGACGGAGACCAGAGTGCCACGACGACCGGGAACCGCCCCTGATATGTAAAGTTCGCCAGCATCTTTATCAACGTGAACGATTTTCAGATTCTTAACCGTCACCGTATCGCCTCCCATGCGTCCGGCCATACGCATTCCCTTCGGCACCCGGGTACGCAAACCTCCACCGATAGAACCGGGTTCCCGCTCGGAATGTTTTTGACCATGAGTACGTGGGCCACCGGCGAAACCGTGGCGCCTGACCACACCCTGAAAACCCTTGCCTTTAGATATAGCCGTGACCCCAACCTTATCCCCCGGGGAAAAAATATCTGCAGCCAAGGTCGCCCCCTCCGAATACGAGCTGGTGTCGGAAAGAGGAAATTCCTTAAGAGCCTTGTAGGCCTTGCCTTTACCGTGTCCAAGAACCGCTTTGGAAACGCGGGAAGTCTTCTGCTCTCCAAGACCGAGCTGAACCGCAGTATAGCCATCCCGCTCTTTAGTCTTAATCGCCACCACAGTAGAGAGAGGAATCTTGAGTATGGTCGCAGAAATAGCCCGACCTTTTTCGTCGAACACCTGAGTCATATGGTCTTTGGTTCCTAGAATGAATTTCATAGATTTTCTTACCGATTCGGAGAGGTCTAGAAAATTATGACCCCTCACCACTTTCACCAGCGGCATTTACCTACTTACATTTACTATTTTCGAGAGCTATTTTTCCTCAACCAGACTTCTGTTCCTATAAAAGTGGTGAGGGGTAAAGAAAAACATAGTCGCTATCGCTTCTTGTTTTTCATTTACAACATCTTTACATCAATGGACACGCCGGAAGGGAGAGAAAGATTGGTCAGAGCTTCAATCACTCTGCCTTCCGGATTAATTATGTCTACCAAACGCTTATGAATGCGCATCTCAAACTGCTCCCTTGCATCTTTGTAGACAAAAGAGGCGCGGTTGACTGTGTACTTTTTAATTTCCGTCGGCAGAGGTACCGGACCTTCTACCTTGGCGTCGTAGCGTAAGGCCGTGTCCATAATCTGCTTCACGGAAGCATCCAGAATCTTGTGTTCATACGCGCGTACGCGGATGCGCAATTTGGAAGTTGTTTCTGCCGACTTTTTGGATTTAATAGGAGCTTTTTCCTTCACCGCCTTAACTGGAGTATTGGCAGATGGAACCTTGGTCTTTCTTTTGGTAGCCATGATATTTAAGTGACTACTTTAAAGGAAGCTTAGGCAACAATCTTAGTAACGACTCCGGCGCCGACAGTCTTACCACCCTCGCGGATAGCAAAGCGCTGTTTCTCTTCCAAAGCTACCGGGGCCACCAGCTTTACTTTGAAGGTGACCGTGTCGCCCGGCATGACCATCTCTACTCCCTCTTTGAGAGTAACTTCTCCGGTCACATCCGTAGTGCGCACATAGAACTGAGGCTTGTAACCGGTAAAGAACGGGGTGTGACGACCTCCTTCTTCTTTACCTAGGATGTAGACTTCAGATTCAAACTCCGTATGCGGAGTCACGGAACCCGGCTTCGCCAAAACCTGACCGCGGTGAATTTCTTCCTTTTTAAGACCGCGCACCAGAATTCCAGCGTTGTCTCCAGCCATACCCTCCTGGAGTGACTTGTTGAACATTTCAATACCGGTAACCGTAGTCTTCAGAGTGTCGTGGAAACCAATAACCTCTATTTCCTCGCCGATTTTTACCACTCCGCGCTCTATACGACCAGTCACCACCGTGCCGCGACCTTCAATGGAGAATATGTCTTCAACCGGCATAAGGAAGGGCTTGTCCAGCTCGCGCACCGGTACCGGAATGAAAGTGTCCAGAGTGTTAACCAATTCCATAACCTTTTTCGCATATTCATCATCCCCAGACTTGGCTTCCAAAGCTTTAAGACCAGAACCACGGATGACCGGGGCCGTCTTACCGTCAAAACCTTGCTTGGTAAGGAGCTCGCGCACTTCCTCTTCCACCAAATCGATAAGTTCCTTATCCGGCACCATATCCACCTTGTTAAGGAAAACGATCATCTTTGGCACACCAACCTGCTTAGCCAGAAGCACGTGTTCGCGCGTCTGAGGCATCACGCCGTCAGTCGCCGCCACCACCAGAATGGCACCGTCCATTTGGGCGGCTCCAGTAATCATGTTCTTGATGTAGTCCGCGTGACCGGGGGCATCTATGTGCGCGTAGTGACGCGCATCCGTCTCATACTCTTGGTGAGAGATGTTGATAGTAATACCGCGCGCCTTCTCTTCCGGTGCGGAGTCGATCTGATCGATAGACTTCAGCTTGACCGTCTTGCCAGCCATGTTGAGGACATGGAGGATGGCCGCCGTCAAAGTCGTTTTACCGTGGTCAACGTGACCGATGGTACCGACATTGAGGTGGGGCTTAGAGCGATTGAACTCTGCCATAATTTTATTTTTAAATTATTCTTGTTCCGAACGGGTAGTCGCCGCGCGAGCGGGAGCCACCTCCGACCGGAACTATTAGTAATGCAAACGAAAAACCGGGCTGGCCTCCTACCGACTTGGAGACGGCCCTTTTGCCAGGCGGTCGCCCTTATCGGCGACACAGACAAAAACGCATAAGTCAGAACTTGAGCGTTTGGAGATGCTACCCCGAGTCGGTCGGTCAGTCAATACTCAACCAATCCACCGCTATTCCACAGACTTTTGCACACCTACTTCCGGCTTTCAATAATAGTCAGGGCAACATTCTGGGGCACCGCTTCGTAGTGATCAAACTCCATAGACACATTGCCCCGGCCTTCAGTCATAGAACGGAGAGAAGTGATGTAACCGAACATCTCCGCCAGAGGCACCTTGGCATTAATAACTTTGAGATTAGAGCGTTCGGTAATACTTTCAATAGCACCTCGCTTACCGGAGAGGTTGCCGGTTATGTCTCCCATAAATTTATCCGGCGCTACCACTTCTATCTTCATAATAGGCTCGAGGATTACCGGACCAGCGCGCCTGGCCGCTTCCTGAAGTGCCATGGAGCCGGCGATTTTGAAAGCGATTTCGGAAGAGTCCACATCGTGATAAGAACCGTAAAAAAGTTCCACGGACACATCCACCAACTTAAAGTGCGCCTGCACCCCTCTTTCCATGCCTTCGCGGATGCCTTTCTCCACCGCCGGTATGAATTCCTGCGGAATTACGCCCCCCTTAATGCTGTTGATAAACTCGAAGTTGCCGTCACGCTTGGTGTTTTTGGGTAAATCTTCCGGATCCACGGTCTTGTCCAGTGGCCGAATGCGCAGACTGACATGTCCGTATTGCCCGCGTCCGCCGGTTTGCTTAATGTATTTACATTCCGCTTCCGCTTCCTTGGTAATGGTTTCTTTGTAAGCCACTTGGGGTTTGCCCACATTGGCCTCCACACCGAATTCTCGCTTCATACGATCCACCATAATTTCCAGCTGGAGTTCTCCGACACCGGAAATAAGTGTCTCTGCGGTTTCGGCATCGGTCGTAATACGGAAAGTCGGGTCCTCGTCCGCGAGTTTCTTAAGCGCCATACCCATTTTTTCCTGGTCCGCCTTGGTTTTGGGTTCAATACGAAGCGATATGACCGGCTCCGGAAATTTAATCTGCTCCAAGATTATCGGGTGGGCTTCGTCGGAGAGAGTGTGAGAAGTGCGGGTGGTTTTGAGACCGACCGCAGCCGCGATCTCCCCGGCAAAAACTTTCTTGACCTCTTCCCGTTCATTGGCCTGGAGACGCACTATACGACCTAGACGCTCTTTGTCCCCGGTCGTCGCGTTGTATATGTAAGAACCGGCTTCTACCGTACCAGAATAAACCCGAAAGAAAGAAAGTTGCCCCACGAAAGGATCACTCTGAAGTTTGAAAACCAGAGCCGAGAAAGGTTCCTCGTCGGAAGCATGTCTTTCCACCGGCTCTCCGGTATTGGCGTCCAGCGCCCTTATGGGCGGCATATCGAGAGGTGATGGCAAGTAGTCCACCACCGCGTCCAGCACCAGCTGAACTCCTTTGTTTTTCAAGGCGGAACCGGTAAAAACCGGAAAAATTTTATTATTGATGACCGCTTTACGCAGAACCCTCTTCAAATCTGGTAGAGAAATTTCTTTGCCTTCCAAATATGCCTGCGAAAGAACGTCGTCTTCCCCGGCGATTTTATCCACCAATTCCGCGCGATATTTTTCCGCTTCCGCTTTAAGATCAGCAGGAATTTCTTTCTCCACAACCTTTTCACCCATATCACCTTCCTGATAAAAAGCCTTCATGGTCAGAAGATCTATAACGCCTTCAAATTTATCTTCCAGACCAATAGGAATCTGCATGCGTATCGCATTTTTGTTCAATCTCTCCAATATAGACGCGTAGGAGCGCTCAAAAGAAGCGCCGGTTCTGTCTAACTTATTTATAAAGCAAATACGCGGTACGGATGCCTCGTCCGCATAACGCCAGTTAGTTTCCGATTGTGGTTCCACCCCAGCCACACCATCAAAAACAACCACCGCACCGTCCAAGACCCGAAGCGAACGCTTAACCTCCACCGTAAAATCAATGTGCCCAGGAGTGTCAATTATATTGAAACGATATTTCTTCTCCTTATCCTTCTGGTCTTCATCGAGTTTTGTCCAAAAACAGGTAATGGCCGCGGCGGTAATAGTAATGCCACGCTCTCTCTCCTGCTCCATCCAGTCGGTAACCGTCTCCCCGT
The DNA here is from genome assembly GCA_038062065.1 of Patescibacteria group bacterium. Classification (GTDB taxonomy): domain Bacteria; phylum Patescibacteriota; class Minisyncoccia; order Phycocordibacterales; family JAKFXT01; genus JBBTXX01. Next base: position 3,868 of record JBBTXX010000015.1, on the reverse strand, counting down.
CGTGCACTTCTCCGATTTTATGAGTCTGCCCTGTGTAATACAAAATGCGCTCAGACGTAGTCGTTTTGCCCGCATCAATGTGCGCAATGATGCCAAAATTCCTAACCCGCTCAAGAGGATAATCTCGGTTCATACAATAAGTTTATTCAATAGTTAGCACTTCTCGCCCCGTAGCCAGCGCGGGGCGCTGTGGTAGCGGGGTGCCGAAATTTCGGACTCTCTCCAGGGGGTAATCGCGTTGCATATCAACTCCTCAAATTACCAAGCAAAGTGTGCAAAAGCCTTGTTGGCTTCCGCCATCTTCAGAGTGTTTTCTTTTTTCTTAAAAGCGTCACCTTCGTTTTTGGAAGCGGCAATGAGTTCATCCGCTAGTTTTTCTGCCATAGGTTTACCTTTTTTACCCTTAGCGGCATCCAAGAGCCAGCGGAAAGCCAGCGCCTGCTTTCTCTCCGGACGCACCTCTCTCGGAACTTGATAATTGGCACCCCCTACCCGGCGGGAGCGTACTTCCATGTCCGGCGAGATATTTCTTATGGCCGTATCAAAAACTTGAATGGGATCCGCAACTTTAGTTTTTTCTTTAATGGCTTCCAGTGCATCATAAACTACTCTCTCTGCAGTACGCTTCTTACCCTCACGCATAACGCTATTGATAAATTTACCCAATCTTTCGGATTGATACTTCAAATCCGGTTTGGCGATATTTCGGTTCTTAACTTTGCGACGCATAAACTATTTTATTTTTTCTCCGCTTTAGGTCTCTTGGTTCCGTAGTTAGAACGGCTCTGGCGGCGCTTCTCTACTCCTTGTGTATCCAGAACCCCACGCACTATCGTGTACCATAGTCCGACATCTTTAACGCGTCCCCCGCGGACCAGCACGACAGAGTGTTCCTGCAAATTGTGTCCCTCGCCCGGAATATAGGCGGTAATTTCCATACCGTTGGTGAGGCGTACGCGAGCAATTTTACGAATAGCCGAGTTCGGCTTTTTCGGAGTCTTGGTCGTCACCTTAACGCAAACGCCACGCTTAAAAGGAGACTGGTAGAAAGTCGGACGATTTTTAAGGACGTTAAATCCACGCGTTAAAGCACCCGTCCGGCTACGACGGTTGGCTTTGTAGCGATTCTTCCTAACTAGCTGGTTTATAGTAGACACTTTTTAAAACAAAATGCGAGACCTGCTCGCAATGCGAAGCACATTACTATGTACCCCTCCCAAACACAAGTAGGTTTTAAAGATTCAAAACCAAGTAAAATTGGACATCCGATGTCCAATTTTAGGACAGGCCAACCCGCTTTAAGAAGTGGGGGTAGTGGTGGCTTCTTCTGTAGAGGTTGGGGTCGTAGAAGCACTGCTGGTTTCCGTTTCGGGTGCGGTACCGGTTTGGGTAGTCCCATTCGGATTAATTTCCACTATGACCGTCCTTGTGGCTGTGCCCGTATTCCCGGCTTGGTCCGTGGCAGAAAAGCTTAGGGTATAGACAATCGGGGAAGAAGTATTTAGTGATAACGAGCTAGGATCCACCTCTGTGCCACCATCAACGGATATTTTGTAGCCAAGGTTGGTGTTCACATTGTCAGAAACAGAAGCCCCAAGATCCGAGTAGGTGTCTCCTACATATATGCGGGAGGGATTGTTGCCGGAAAGGGTGATAACCGGCGATACGGTGTCAGCGTTGGAAGAAGACGAGTTGCTGTCGGAAGTCGAGCCGGTACTTGAAGTATCGCCTGAAGTACTTGAGGAGCTGGAGGAACTGTTTTGACTAGTCGCCACGCTGGCGGCCAAAAGTTCGCGCACTCTAGCTTCTATCAGACGTTCTACCTCCTCCCTTGAGGGAGAACTCGGGGCGGGGGCACTCACTTGAGGCAGCACCGGGGCGACAGCGACCAGATCCGGTGAGGGCGGCTCCGGAAGTACATCATTCACAACCACAGGAACCGGTTTCGGTTCCACGACTGGGGTGTAACCGGGGAGAACTTCGGTGGTGTCATCCAAAAGTTTGCCGACCAACCCTCCGTAAGTTGTGGCTACGGTTTTTTGGGTTACATTTCTTTTTTCAATTTCCTGCACCTCGCCAAGGTAGGCGATTTCGCGGTCTATAATCTGCTTAAACTGTTCCGTGGCATAAACTCCCAAATCCAAATACTGGCCGAGTAGAGTTTTGCCGACCGTCATGGTCTTTTCTTTAATTGCGTCCTGCCAGACGGCGTTCACCAAATCGATAGTCGTGAAGCGATAGTTTATGTAGTAATTGTCTGCATCCTCGGTAACCGCGGTTATCTCTACTTTTGGAGTAAAAGACTTGAGATCTCGAATGGCTATATAGGTATTATCTATGGAAACTACTTTTTGGTTGGCTGAGTAGACCGCCTCTGGATTGGTGGCCGCAAAAACCCCCCCGGCACCAAGTAAGAGAAAAGACACCGTTATCGGCACCGCGTTGTGGTATTTAAGAAAGTTCAGAAAGCCCATAGAGGGTAATATTACCACGCTCGTATTTCATTGGGGAGACTCGTTGTTGCGCAGTTTATATAAAGAAATGGCGAGCCCAGTGTTACCGGACCCGCCGAATTGCGTCTCGTGCTATCTCGCCTGCCTAGCCTACTTGGCGACGGTACAAGGCTTGAAGTTTGGATTGTAGTACCTACAAACCTCTCCCTTAGTAAGCGACCTTTTGAGTAATTTGCCAAGAATGACGGAAATCGTCTTGGCGGCATCATCATCCGAAGCCGGGCCTTCTGAAAGGGCCTGCCTCAAGTCTACTAGGCTAAGAAGCGCGAGTCCCTCTAAAGAAGGGGGTGCCCCCGACCCGTAACTGACGCCCATGAACTCCTTCTGGTACCTGCCGGGCTTGCCGTCTTTGTCGAAGAAGCCATATTCGGTGGCCTGCTTCTTGTAGAACTCGAGAACTCGTTTATACGCAGGCGATCCGGGATCCTTGAGACCAGCACGAAGAAGAGATGCCTTATTCGTGCTGACCTGGGCCACCGCCCTTATTACACACTCCGGAACGGAGTCGTTCTTAAGCGGCCCTCGGCAATCTACCAAACCGGTGGCATTTCTCCTGCTAACCATGAGTCCAGTTACCGGCCGAAATTGCGTCGAAACTGACGCGCCAATCGGACGCAACAAACCAAAACCGTTGGCTGAAGCAGCCATCGCCACCAGCGGCATATATCCGGGAGTCATAGACGGAGAAGGATCTTTGATCATCCTAATCAAACGACCCGTGGAACCATCCATTTCGAGAGGAGACTTGTAGAACTCCGTATCCTCAAGTCGGATGGCGTATTTCTTTAGAAGGGTAGGGGCCACTTCCCGCATCAGCTCTTCCAGCATGATGAGGTCTTGGAGGCCGCCCTTTTTAACCACGCCTCTGTAAGCCTTGGGATTCCTGGCCACTACATCCGCCACATCTTCCCAGGTGACGGGCCGCCCCTGCGGAAAATTTACCGCGAGAGGCAAACCATTGGACTCGTTGGTGGTTGGGTGTCCCACCATTGTTTGCTCCATGGTAGGCCAACCACTTGAAGTCCAAAGGTGTCCACACAGAAAACCTCTCGTAACTTGTCCCACAGCCACATCGCGTTCGAGATTCTCCACAAACCGAACATCGACACCAGCAGAGGTAAAATCACCATCCGCCTCAGCGATCAGTAGTAACGCGGCGTCCGTTGAGTGCTTTCCCTTCCAAACCCCAATTTCGCAAACTGGGCGGGCTAGAACCGCGGAGGAAACAGAGACTATAAGAAGTGGTGCCAGGGCCGCCAAGAGATATTTCTTCATGTACCTACCCTTCCTTTCTCTATAATTGAACTGGGTTCTAAAACGACAATAGAATATTTTTTAAAAAAGGCAAGAGGAGC
>JBBTXX010000014.1:909-1998 GCA_038062065.1 Patescibacteria group bacterium | reverse complement strand
GTATCTTGGGTAAACTAGATGTCTCTACCATCGACCCCGTCTACACCATTGCCGGTGTTAAATATGCGACTTATGGGCATTCGACGGTGGGCATAAAAGAAGAGTTGGCGACTAAGGTAACGCCAAGCGACTACGATGCTAAGCGTAAACTTTATTCCTATACCATAGACTTTGAAAAATTGGGGAAAGGAACGGATCTGTGGCTCTTCTACCAGGTTACGGATTTTGGGGAGGACTGGAACAATCTAGTGGTTAATCTGACAGCTGGTTTTGACGGCCGGGCTTTCTACGAAATTAATTCCAGCAAAGGAATTTTGAGTATATACGCCGACAAAAGCGCTCCGGTCTCCGTTCGTCTCATTGCCGACCGTTATGACTCCTCTAAGTGGCCGAACTTGAGGGCTGATCAGGAGGATGATTACGAGGGGCATGTAATCCCGGAGAAGAATTAATTTTTACTTTGATATACTGAATTTATGAAGACTGCCCGCGTAGCCATCAACGGTTTGGGAAGGATTGGTAGAGCCTTCCTCCGTCAGGCAATTACCGACGAAGAAATTGAAATTGTAGCGATTAATGATTTGGGGGATGCAGAGAATCTAGCCTACCTGCTTAGATACGACACAGTTTATGGAAGAAGCGGTCTAGTGGTAACGGTTGGGACCAAAGGAAAGACTTTATCTATCAATGGCAAAGACATTCAGGTATTTTCCGAAAAGAATCCGGCAAAACTTCCTTGGAAAAAATTAAATATAGATATTGCCGTTGAGTCCACGGGTGTTTTTGAAACCTACGAGAAAGCCAAAGCTCATCTTTCCGCGGGAGCTAAGAAAGTAGTTATGACGGCTCCTTCCAAAGACGATACCGGCGGAGAAACTATTCTCGTGGGTATTAACGAAAACAAGATGAAGGGAGTATCGGTAACTTCCAACGCTTCTTGTACCACCAATGCTGCCAGCCCTCTACTCGCTATTCTTTCCGAGAACCCTGGGGTGGAAAAAGCTATCCTGAATACGGTGCACGCCTACACAGCTACGCAATCTATTGTGGATGGGCCCGCCCCCCGCGCGTTTTTGCCGGGGGGGGGGG
>JBBTXX010000014.1:0-899 GCA_038062065.1 Patescibacteria group bacterium | reverse complement strand
CACGGCGATTTTCGCCGTGGGCGGGCGGGAGCAGTCAACATTATACCTTCTTCAACCGGGGCAGCGGCGGCTACCACCAAGGCTTTGGCGAATCTTCAAAACAAATTTGACGGCATAGCAGTGCGCGTTCCGGTCGCGACCGGTTCCTTAGTAGACATTACTCTAGTTTCTTCCAGGGAGACTTCGGTGGAGGAAATAAATTCCATTTTGAAAGAGGCCGCGCGCTCTTCTCGTTGGCGAGGTATTTTTGCGGTTACCTCGGAGCCTCTAGTGTCTTCGGATATTATAGGTGACACTCACGCCTCCATTGCGGATTTATCTATGACCAGAGTAGTAGGAGGAAATTTGGTAAAGGTGTTGGCTTGGTACGACAATGAAGCCGGTTATGTCAACACCCTGCTTCGTCATGTGAAGTTAGCGGCCTTATCTATCTAATTATGCAAATATACATCGCATCTGATCATGCCGGTTTTGAATTAAAATCACATCTTCTGAAATTTGTTGAGAGTCTTGGTCACACGGTTATAGACAAGGGGCCGTTTAGTAAAGATGAGAGAGATGATTATCCAGATTTTGTGCGCTTGGTGGCGGAAGATATTTTGAAAGAGCCCAACTCCTCCAGAGGAATTATTCTCGGCAGGAGCGGACAGGGAGAAGCAGTAGCAGTAAATCGTTATAAAGGAATACGGGCGGCTGTCTATTACGGGGGCGATCTTGGAGTCATTAAACATTCAAGGGAAGATAACGATTCCAACATACTTTCATTAGGGGCAGAATTTTTAACCCCTACTGAAATGGAGAATGCGGTTGATGTCTGGCTCAGGACCTCTTTTACCGGAGCCGAGAGACACGTGCGCAGAATAAATAAGTTGGACGAAGGCCACTAATATGGCCCAAAT
>JBBTXX010000013.1:0-1214 GCA_038062065.1 Patescibacteria group bacterium | reverse complement strand
CCCCCCCCCCCCCCCCGCCGAGCGGGGTAAAAAAGTTCTTCTTCTTGAAAAGAACAAAAAATTAGGAGAAAAACTCAAAATATCCGGGGGTGGTCGCTGTAATATCACTAACGCAGAGTTTGATAACCGGGTTCTACTCCAAGCCTATGGTAAAGCAGAACAATTTCTCTACTCTTTGTTTTCGGAGTTTGGAGTAAAAGAGACTTTTAACTTTTTTGAATCCCGAGGACTACCATTAATCGTAGAAGCTAGAAAACGTGCTTTTCCCAAAACTGAAAAGGCGGGGGATGTTCTCCTGGTACTAGAAAAATATGTAGACAAAGGAAGGGTCACAGTCCGCACCAACTCCCCTGTGACCAAAATCCACGCCACAAAAGCGGAAATTACCGGCGTATCCTCTCGCAAAGATACCTACCACGCGACTAATTATCTATTTTCAACCGGGAGCGTCTCCCACGAAGAAACCGGCTCAACCGGAGACGGCTTCAAGTGGCTCCGGGAACTTGGTCACACCGTACTTAAACCGACTCCCACAATCGTGCCGCTTGCAGTCAAAGATGCCTGGAGTAAAAAGCTGGCCGGCATATCTATATCCGCCAAAATTAACTTTTTAGTAGAAGGTAAGAAAGCTTTTTCGGAAACAGGAAAAATATTATTTACCCACTTTGGTCTCTCCGGCCCGCTTATTTTAAATAGCGCACACAAAGTGGCTGATTTGCTCCACGCCGGATTGGTGACAGCGACTATAGATGCCTATCCGAAAGACGACCTTGGCCTCCTTGAGAAAAAGGTCATTGCGATTTTTGATAAAAACAAAAATAAGACTCTAAAAAATATTCTAAAAGAGGTAGTACCAACCGGCACAGCCAAAGGAATAGAAATACTCCTAAAGGAAAAAATAGATACTTCTAAAAAAGTGCATTCCGTGAGTAGAGATGAGAGAAAGTCTTTAGTCCGTACATTAAAGGCCCTGCCCCTCACCATTACCGGACTTATGGGCTTTGATAGAGCTGTAATAGCAGACGGCGGAGTGGCGCTTAAAGAAATTGATATGCGCACCATGCGTTCCAAAAAAGTACCAAACCTATATGTGACCGGAGATTTACTCCATATAAACAGACCTTCGGGCGGCTTTTCTCTGCAACTATGCTGGTCTTCCGGCTATGTGGCTGGAAATCACGTTTGATACAATACCCTCGTGCAGAAAATTACCT
>JBBTXX010000012.1:0-18864 GCA_038062065.1 Patescibacteria group bacterium | reverse complement strand
ATACATACACCTGATGGTATTCCAGCAAGTGGTGCCAAGCTATTGAACCTATACGGTCAGTTTGACAAATTATTCTTTTTGGTATATAATGGAAGGACAAGTTTATCTCTCAACTAGCTTTCTTTTTTGAAGGTCAACTTTTATAACAGCTCTGCGCCCAGAAGCGAGAGTATTTACAAACATGTATAGAGGAAATTCTCATAGAAAAAGAACCAGCTTTGGTCAAAGACCGGGCTATTCGGCGCGTGGAAGCACTTCGCGTGGCGGACACAGAAGCGGTGGTGGTTATCGTGGCCAAGCAGGAGGAGGCGGAAGAAGCAGAGGTTTCAGCAAAGGGCAATATATAGATGTCTCCCGCTTCATCAATAAGGCCGTCATCACCGAAGCCACGCCGCATTTCGTACCGGAACACGCTTTCGCCGACTTTAAACTAGAACCTCGCCTCAAGGCCAACATCATAAGCAAGGGATACACGACCCCGACTCCCATACAGGACCGGATTATTCCCCATGTTCTCCGGGGTTCGGATGTGGTCGGCATAGCCAATACCGGCACCGGCAAAACTGCAGCTTTCGTAGTTCCTCTGATAAACAAGGTTCTGCTCAACGATAAAGAAAGCGTAATTATCATGGTTCCAACCCGCGAGCTAGCTACGCAAATAGAAGGGGAAATCCGGGCTTTCGCCAAGGGAATGAAAATATTCAGCGTTTCCTGTGTAGGAGGCTCCCCTATCGGAAGACAGATATCCGGACTGCGTTACCACAACCATTTCGTCATTGGTACTCCAGGACGCCTTAAAGATTTAATAGAACGCAAACATTTGAATCTGGCTAAATTCAACACGGTGGTTTTGGACGAAGCGGACCGCATGCTGGACATGGGGTTCATCAACGATATGAAATTTATGCTTTCCATGATGCCGAAGGAAAGACACACCCTCTTCTTCTCCGCTACTCTTTCCCGCGAAATCCAAGCTCTGGTCAAAGATTTTCTAAGGGACCCGGTATCTATTTCCGTAAAAACTAAAGAAACACCCGAAAGCGTGGACCAAGACATAGTGCGTGTCGGCGGTGGTAACAAGTTGGACATGCTGCACGAACTTTTAATACAAGAGGGTTTTGATAAGGTACTTATTTTCGGCAGAACTAAGCACGGAGTGGAGAAACTATCTAAGGCGCTGATTGAACGCGGGTTTAAAGCCGAATCCATACACGGCGACAAAAACCAGTCCCGCCGTTTCAAAGCGTTGGACCTTTTCAAGAGAGACCATGTGCAGATTTTGGTCGCTACCGACGTGGCCGCCCGCGGACTGGATATTTCCGGCGTCTCTCATGTTATTAACTACGACCTGCCCGCCACTTACGAAGATTATGTGCACCGCATAGGGCGAACCGGACGCGCCAATAAGCAAGGCAAAGCCCTGACTTTTGTAGAGTAAAGTTTTGATATAATCCTTGGGTGATTAGGTTTGGAAAAATTACTTACCTATTGGCGGTCGCCTTTATGCTGACCCTGCCGGTTTTGGTTTTTGCCGACCCAGCGACAGGTAACGAGCCTTGGTCTGCCGCTTTCCTTGAAGCCAACCCTGACGGCAAAGACGGTTACATAATAAAAAATCTGACAAATAAAGATTGGCAGAGCGGTCTGAATATCTGGTGGCGGGCGACTGTACCCTGTGGGACTTTTAGCGGTAGTGGACTTAGCGCGTCCTGGGATCGCGCCGGTTGCGACACAATTGATTACGCAAAAACACCGGCCTCGATTGCCGTCATAATTCAAAATACAAAAGTGAGCGGAAAGGAGTATCCATATCCCGATCACCTAGGCGTTCCGGCTAAAAATCCACCCGAACATCTTATTGTCTATGCGGAATATCCCGAAGAGGGACGCAAACATGGGTACGGGACATCTTTGCTGTACTACGGGTACGATATTTTTCTTAAATATAATTCAGCTAGAGAAGGAACGGTAAATGCAAACCCTCTGCCAAATCTTTGGGGAGCAACCGGGGTGGTAAAGCAACAAGAGGGGCAGGTTCCTGAAAAAAATCTAGTTAGTACCGAACCCGAGCAAGTCCTGGCAAAAAGTGGTGGGGTCCCGTGGGTACCGATCGCATTTGGCGTAGCAGTACTTGGCGGTGCGGCATATTGGATTCGCAGTCGCATGATAGGCGGAGAGTATGGTCGTAGTCCGGATCGTCTTTTAGTGGATGATCTCCAACAGACTAGTGGCGGGACGAAGGAAAAACATATACTTGATGGTCCTGAAAGTATCTTCGATCTCATCGCGCGTCTGAGTCACCAGTTTCTTTACGGCGGGACTGAGAGTGAAAAACGTGATGAAGAAGAAGAGGAGGAAATAGGGCAGGAAGATTTGTTCCACCCCCTCGCTCCTATTGAAAGGGGAAAGGCCCGGGATGAAGCGGAAAAGAAGGAAGCGAAGCGAAACCGCTGTATTGTAGAGTTTGATGCCTTAGAAAAGACCAGAGAGGTACTACAGAAATTAGATAAAGAATACGAGGCGCTTATAAAAACCTTAAAAGACAGCTCCATATTAGGGTCTAGTGATGTAAACTCGGTATACGACCAGGGAACAGAAAAAGCAAAACAAGCTGCAAATGATATTGGAAAATTGCGCAGAGCACGAAAGAAAGCGTCTGAAGAATGGGCAAAAGCATCTGACGAATACGAGAAGTGCATGAGAGACTCTGAACAGTGGGTTGGTTACAAGGGTAAGCTTGGCGACAAAGCCTCGGCAGATTACGCCAAACCTGGAGACACCCCCGAAGAGCCGGAGGTAATGTAAGTGCTCAAATGAACACAGTTATCTGGCTCCTGGTTTTAGTTTCCTTCTCCATCTCTTACTGGATCGGACGGAAGCTTAAAACTTACTGGTCTTTACTTATAGCTCCGGTAGTCGGCCTAATTGTTGCCGGACTGTCTGTGGCCCTATATTTCAATTACGGTAACTTGGAAAGATTCGGGCTCGGCATTATCGCCATATTAGTGGCTCTTATCGTCATAAGTTCGGTCCTGCATTTACTCGGTTCGGTAGTTGGAGCTTGGATTGGCACTTATGTCGGACGTAAAAAATCTGAAGGTAAATAGTATGACTTCTAAAAATATTCTTTTCATACATACGGCTATATTTACTTTATTCGTCCTAGCTTCACTTGGCTCCCCTATTATTGCTACTCGTTACCCAGAATTTTTCTCTCCAAAAAATACGCTGATACTGGCGATATTGGCGGTTTTAATTCTAACCACCTGGTCAATCTTTGGGGGTTGTCCTTTTACGGTTTGGGAAAACCGGTTCAGAGAAAAAGAATCCGCAGGCTCAGCTTATAAAGATCCGTGTTTAAAGCATTACGCAAAAAAGTGGTTCGACATAACACTACATGGACGTTTATCAGACAGTATTATAATTTTCCTCTTACTCCTACCTATCCTGTCGGGACTGCTTCTGTAACAACCTCCCAACTCATCCTTAATCAAGTATGATGGGGGTATGAACTCGGAAAAAACCGGCCAAAACGAGCTTTTGGTCTCCAACCGCAATATTCGCTTTATAGCAGACTACTGCCGGGACCACGCTATACCTGAAAGCGCTTTTCTTTCGGGACTCGGCTACCCGGAGTCCTACCTTAAAGACCCTGACCAGTGGGTATCGCTACCTACTTTTGCAACTATCACAAGGCGTGTGCGCAAAGCTTTCAATGACGACCCGAGCGTCTTTTACGATATCGGTGTAGCGGCCACCGAAGCCGGAGGGCTTGGTATTTTGGAAAGCCTGAAAAGGGTGGTCTTCCGGGTTATAGACGACCCTGGTCTTTTTATCGCCCGTGTGCCGACTTACATGTCATTCTTCAACAAGACCAAGTCCATTAGAGTCCTGGGGAGAGGAACCGGGACAGCCACTCTGCAAATCAAGTTCCGCGAAGATATAGAACCGATTTACGACTTCAACTCGGGACCTCTGGTTATGGGAGTCTTGGCCAGTATTCCGAAAATATGGAACCTACCTCTTGGAAAGGTGGAGGAGAAACTCCTCCAATATGACGTGGTCCAGTTACTGCGGGACGAATTTTCCATTTTGTCGGAAATAAAAGACGGAAAATTGTATGTAGAGGGTGAGGAATACGGAAAAGAGGTGGAGCTTTTGCCAGAAAAAATAGAATCCGGCTCATACTTCCTGGGCAAGTACCGTAAGCTCCGACCCAAGGCGAAAGTGAAAGGTATTTTTATAAGTAAAGAATACCGATACAAAAACTACCGGCTACTTGTACCTGGACAGATTTATAATGCCCCCTATTTCATCCTGAAAACAGAGTGGGAACACGCAAGCCTGATAAAAAGAATGGCAGCTTTGGCGGTATCTTTTATGCCGGAGAGGAGCGGACAACTGCGGGAAATTGAAGAAAAGGCTGTCTATTTTCAAAAATATGCGCGTGAGCTAGAAGACAAAATAATAGACCGCAACAGACTCATTCTGGAAGAAAAAGAAAAAGTGGAGGAGCTGAAAAACCGGGTCAGCCGGATACTGGGCTCGCAATTGCCGCCGGATTTGGTCAACTTAATGGTGGAGGGCAAACTGGCCCCAAGGAAAAACAAGGGCATTGTCTTGTTTGCAGATTTGGTCGGCTTCAGTACACAGGTTACCAAAGCCAAAGACTTTTCTTTATTCTTTGAAAGACTAAACCGCTACTTTGAAGTAGCTAATAACACCATAAGGTCGCGTGGGGGCTGGGTTTATAAGTATCTAGGTGACGGCATCATGGCAGTTTTCGGTGGATACCAAGATAACGAAGATTACGAGACACTGGGCATCCAAGCCATAAAAGCGGCGGAGAAGATGCACACACTGGTCCGGGAAGCCGGTTGGGACATAAGGATAGGCCTGGAATACGGGGAATTTCTCTCCGGAGAAATAGGCCCTAAGGGTGAGCGCATATGGGATTTCCTCGGACCCACGGTAAATTTCGCCTGCCGGCTGGAACAAAACGCGTCCACCAACGAGATACTGATCGGGCCAAACCTGATGAAAATAATCGGGGATAAAATAAAAACGGAAAAACGGCATATAGTTCTGAAAGGTATCGGCAAAAAATCCGTTTACTCTCTACAAAATATCGCATGAAGCTCCGTCATCTGCCTAAAACCATTTTCAGGTTTTTATATACCCTGCATTTCTTTGCGGTCTTTGCCTCAGTCGCCATACTATTTTATCTGTGGGGACTACTTACCCTCGGCCATAAAAACCGCAAAGGATGGTGCTATTTGTCTATGAAAGCGCTCGGAGTAATTTTCTATCTTTCCAATTTGAAAATATCTATATCCGGACTGGAAAATCTTCCAGAAGGTCCGGCGCTTCTCACAGGTAACCACCAGAGCTTTATAGACGGGTTCATTGTGCTGTTTGCGACCCGCATACCTTTTATCGCCATCACTGCTCCCATTAAGCTGGCTGCTTCCGCCGGAAGTTTCTACCTAGTTCTCGGTGCCTGGTTCCGAAGAATGGGTTATTTCGCCATTGCACGCGATGAGTTGGAAGAAGCTTTCTATGATTACTCCGTACCGAGGGGAGCGGTGGTGTGCAAAAGCGTGGATGCTCTCAAACGGGGAGAAACCATTCTTATATTCCCGGAAGGTAAGAGAGAGCCCAAACGCCACCTACTCCCCTTCTACACAGGCGCGGCACGCATAGCCCTAGAGAGTAAGGTGCCTGTTGTATCTGTAATTCTAAAGAATCTGGACCATTTTTTCCCGGTAGGCAGTAAAACTCTAATTCCCTGCAGGATTTCCATAGAAATACAAAAGCCGGTGCTTCTTCATGAAAAATTTGAAGATCCGGTATCCGCCACCAAATATCTGGAAGAAATGATGGAGAGACATCTGCCGAGGAGCTACGACTCCAAGGTGGCAGTCGTACCCAGTTCTAAAAAAAGAGGGGCTTTCTTTGATTTGGATGGCACCCTGACTCGCTTAAATATTTCCAAATTGATGGTTAAGCAGTACCTTTGGAAACACCCGACCCCGACCGCCCTTTCCCGCTTTGGAAAATTCAAATTGGAGGCTCCGTTTATGAGACACCTGGTTTTCTTCCGGGAATACGCAAGACTCCTCTCTGGCTTTTCCCCTAAAGCACTGCAGGAAGGACTGCTGGATTATTTAAAGCAAAATAAAAAAATGGTCTTTTACGAAGAAATGCTAGAACTTCTTAAAAAACACAGAGAGAGAGGTGATGAGGTGTTTGTAATTACAGAAGAACCGGAAGCTTTAATCTCTTCCATCGAAGAGTTCCTCGGCGTTCCTCATTTCGCTACTAAATTGGAAATCAAACACGGAGTTTTCACTGGAAAAATAATGGGGCCGATAAACAAGGATAAGAGGAAGCGTGAAATATTGGAGGAATTGGCCAATAAACACGGGTTGGATTTACCCCAAAGTTTTGCTTACGGCAATTCCTGGCAGGACTTAGACATGCTTAAAGCCGTCGGTCACCCGACGCTCATAAACCCTCCCCGCTCACTCGTAGCGCACGCTAAAAACCTCGGTATCCGAATCGTCCACTAAAAAATCACGGCCATAATATAAACCCCCAAATCGGACACCCGGTGTCCGATTTGGGATGGGCCCTCTACGAAAGTCTGACTTCCGTAGACCCTAATTGGCTGTCGCGGTGTAGGTGAGAGGTGCGCTGTAGGTGCCAGTCTTTTGAGTGGAAGCGACATTCAAGTAGTACTGGACGGTGTTGACATGTTCGGAAGCGCTGTAAGACCCTACTCCAGCATTACCAATCTGGCGGGAAACAGTAGAAGAGGCGATACCGGCCCAGAGGGTGGCGGCGTTATCCACCAAGTAGCTGTCCGCTGTGCCCCACCAGGTAGTGGCAAAAAACGGTACTCCGTTGGTGGAGGAAGCGGACATGACCCGGAAAGCTAAAACATTGTTGGAGTTGACTAGGGAAGAAATTCTGGCTGCATTACCAGCGGAGGTAGTAGCTGCGCCCGGGACCCATTCCGTTTGGTCCGTAATCTGGGTGGTGGTCTCGCCGGAGAGCTGGAGATTTTGGTTAGAGGTGTTCTTGTTATCGCCAGAGAGTATGACATTCCAGCCGTTGGCGTTGTTGGTGGAGAGGTTTAGGGTAGTAGTGGCGGCGCGAGCTGTGCCCGGAGTAATGTTTGCAAACTGATTGGTAGAAACCGAGAAGGACATGCTGCTTTGGACGGTGACGGAGATGGAAGTGGCGGCCGCGTAAATCTGGGTGGTGTAGGCAATGAAAGAGAAAGCGATGATGGAACCAAGCAGGGCTTGGGTGAGAAGGAGAAGTTCGGTGCCCATAAAATTTGAACCCCGGGATTTTCTAATCATGTAGAACATTTTCTCTGCAATTATAAGACTATTATCACTAAATGACTACTTCAGAGAGACGGATATCTTCAGACGCCGGCGGATAAAGCGGAGCAGGACATAAAGTAGCAGAACCACAACAAAGAAGGAGATTACATATCCTATCTGAAAGGCCCAGAAGCCCACAGATTCAGAAGTGAGCTGATCACCTTCGCCGTCGTAAATAGTGGCCTTAGCGATATATTTACCGAATATGAAGGCCGGGTGCCAAGCGAAGTGAAGATCCTTGATACCGGTCGGCAGAACCACCTGTCCCTCAATCGGCACCTCTCCTACCCTTTGGCCGAGCATGTTGGTAATAATAATTTCGCCCTTAGGTTCAAAATGAACCGTACCTGTGTTCTCAAAACGAAGAGTGAAATCTACAGGAGGTTTTTCTACAAAAGCGGGAACAGAAAAGTCTAAAATATGGCCTTTTTGTATGCGATTACCTGGAACAGTTATGAGTACCAACATGCCTATCTGGGTACCGATTTTGAGTTGTTCCCCAGAATCCTTGGCCGTACCTTTAAAGAAGATGGCCCCGAAATGCCCACCTGGGTCCGCGGTCTCTGGCGCATTTATGCTGTATTCTATGCGACGACTCTCGCCCTTGGTAAAAATAAAGGACATTGGCCCAACAACATCTATCCAGTCTTTGACTGTGGTAACCCCGGGGGCTCTTTCAACAAACTGAATAGTCTCCGACCCGGCTAAGGGAATAAAATCTTGAACGCTTATCGTCAGGTTTACATCCTCATCACTTTCGTTAGTTAAATTTATTGACCCCTTGTAAGACTGCCCGGGGTTAAGAGTCTCGGAGACCTTGACCGGTTGTATCTTCAGTCCGACAAACGCCTTGGCGAGCGTAGAAAAAGACAGAGCAACAAAAATCGCTAGAGATAAAAACACCGCTACATAAAAATAAGGACGCCAAGCGATTGTCATGTGAGATATGGTAGCGAGAGCTTGTCAGACTGTCCACTACCGGAATTTTTTAGCCCTAATAATTGCATGGTCACTAATTGGCTGTCGCGGTGTAGGTGAGAGGTGCGCTGTAGGTGCCAGTCTTTTGAGTGGAAGCGACATTCAAGTAGTACTGGACGGTGTTGACATGTTCGGAAGCGCTGTAAGACCCTACTCCAGCATTACCAATCTGGCGGGAAACAGTAGAAGAGGCGATACCGGCCCAGAGGGTGGCGGCGTTATCCACCAAGTAGCTGTCCGCTGTGCCCCACCAGGTAGTGGCAAAAAACGGTACTCCGTTGGTGGAGGAAGCGGACATGACCCGGAAAGCTAAAACATTGTTGGAGTTGACTAGGGAAGAAATTCTGGCTGCATTACCAGCGGAGGTAGTAGCTGCGCCCGGGACCCATTCCGTTTGGTCCGTAATCTGGGTGGTGGTCTCGCCGGAGAGCTGGAGATTTTGGTTAGAGGTGTTCTTGTTATCGCCAGAGAGTATGACATTCCAGCCGTTGGCGTTGTTGGTGGAGAGGTTTAGGGTAGTAGTGGCGGCGCGAGCTGTGCCCGGAGTAATGTTTGCAAACTGATTGGTAGAAACCGAGAAGGACATGCTGCTTTGGACGGTGACGGAGATGGAAGTGGCGGCCGCGTAAATCTGGGTGGTGTAGGCAATGAAAGAGAAAGCGATGATGGAACCAAGCAGGGCTTGGGTGAGAAGGAGAAGTTCGGTGCTGAGAAAGTTCGACTTACGAAATAATAAAAACATAATCAATGACTAGTTTTACTTAGATTAAAAATTACGATTAGAGCCGTCCTAATATCCACACTGCCGAGGGTAATTGTACATCCTATATACATTAGTCACGGAGGTTATCCCCACAAAAAACATAAAATGCTTAGGATAGGCCGTAAATTCAACCTAAACTACTATTTCTCCGGACTTAATTATTGAATCTTATAGCTCTAAAGGACGCCCAAACCATAAAGGACAGAAGATAAGATTTTTGGATAAATAATGTATAATTTCAGCCATAAATGGGTGTACTTTCAGTTATAAAGTTCCTGGGGCGACTGATATCCTATGTCTTTTTATTGCTACTCTTTATAGTAATAGTCAGAACCGCTCTGGAAAGTAGGGTGGTCTCAGCAGGTACAGACATTTACTATCCTAAATTTTGTCTTGGTGGCTGGAGAAGTCCCGCACTGGCAAGCGGTAGGGCGGATGTAAGCGCAGAAGTCGCACCTTCCTACTTCAATGACTCCAATTCGGCATTCCTGGAGGGCCCGGTAGCAGCACAAATTTTCTGTGGATACTTTGAAGTGGCACCGCGGGAGGAGCCCCCTATATCCGCCAAAGTTTCCTTCATTTGGAACATAGATTTTCCAAGAGGAGAGACCCCTATAAAATCAGAAAGTTTTTCCAGCCAAAGCGGGTACCTCATCGCTCCTTCAACTGGTATTAAGGTGGTGGATCCTGTTCTACCAATCGAAACGGAACCCGCCACCACAACACAAAGCGGAGAACCAGCGCCTACAAGCTCTGAAGAAAAAAAACCGGAACCAAAGCCCAGGACTCCGAATCCGGAACCTACGGAACCTGTCCCCACGCCAATTGAAGAAAGTCCCGCCCCGGCTAATACAGAAAGTGTCCCGCCCCTTCCACCGGCAGTAACCCCGCCCCCTCCACCGGCAGAAACCCCGCCCCCTCCACCGGCAGAAACCCCGCCCCCTCTTCCACCATCCGCACCAGAGAGTATGCGTAATGAAAAAATTAAATTCGCCGGCGTACTCCAAGCAGTCAAAAACTTCTTATCCGTCCCAACCGCTAACGCCGCGGAAAAAGAAATTAACCAAAAATCTTCCCCTTTTGATTTCCTGGAAATCACTTATAGCTTGGATGGTGTGCGTTGGATAGCCCTGGAAAGAATCAACCGATATAACTGGTATAAACTTTCTGTTTCCATACCCGTAAAATCTTGGGAGGATTTGGAAAATCTACAAATTATGGTCTCCGCTTTGCCGTCTCTGGAAACTAAACCGAATATATATCTGGAAGCCATAGAACTGGAAGTAGAAAGTAATTTGACCGTTAGAGAGTCCACGGCAGATAGCGTGAAAGCTTTAACGGAAGCCGCTTCCAAACTAGCCGATATTCTGGATATCAGCCGGGATTCGGCGCTAGCGGCCGTAACCGAAGCTCTTTCCACTAGTGTTTCTTACTCCTCGACCGAAGACGCTCCAACTCCCGAAAACCGCGTCCCAGAATCAACCCCAGCAATAGAAGAACCCGCTCTCCCTCCGCCGCCGCACAAAGAAAAGCGTCTCAAGTACGAATACGCGGGAGATTCTATAGCGGCTAAACGCGTTCTGCCTTGGTATCCAGAAGACCTTAAGGAGGAGCTGGCGGATTCCAAAGGTAAACTTTCTACCCCCAATGTAACTTTGGGTAAGGACGGTCTATCCCTTCGGGTAAAAGGAAGTTGCACCCTGCCCTACTTCGTCGTCCTGACTTACCGAGACCCGGATGACTATATTTTGCGCCCGGCCAGGTTTACTTCCAATTACGCCGGGCCTTGCGTAGACGGCAATTTCAATTACGACATGGAACACCTACCTCTAGACACAGTGTCCGGTACCTACTATTTGTTGGTAGCCGGCCAAGGAGAAGAAGGTCCTTGGATACCGAGCTCCTACATTCTTCCGATTAAAATAGGTGCGACAGAAGTGACAGTGGACAAAGACGGAAAAGCCGTGCTAACCGAAAACAACCCATGAATATAACCGCCCGCCAGATGGAGGGATCCAGCGCCGTCGCAGTTTCTAAATCCGCGATTATTTTACCGGAGCCGGGCATGGTTTTCGCTTTGTTCCCCAAAGAAGGCGGCGGAGCCAGATACTTTGACAACCCAGCCATGTCTGTCCGCGCCTTTCATTTTCCAGAAGCCAAGCTGAGACTTATTTTTGAATCCCAAAGAGTCCGGCTGGAGGATACCGGCAATCGCCAACCGGCAGAGTCGCAACTCGGAGAGACATTATGCGCCACTATCAAAACCCTGTTCCCTCAAACCCGGAATAATTTCAACCGCCACGGATTTAATTACGATATTAACTTCCGTTACGACAATGTCATACCCCAAAACAATATTATCGGAACATTTCTACCACCCAAGCTCCAAGGAGCGGTGACTCATTTCGGCTGGCAATTTACTATCGGTAAAAATAAAGGCCGACGGCGGGAGACTTATTTCTGCAAAGTCGTCTCCCCCATTGAAATGCAGGTGTTGGCCAACATAGAGATAGATGAAGAGTTAGGAGAGGAAAAAACAGCCGGGGAAAGATTCCGAAAATGCTATACTGAAGCGGCAGACACAATCGCGGCCATAACTTTTGATTGACCTTTGTTTAAACGAGTCAAAAGAAGAACCCGCGCCCTGCACCTTTAAACAAATCCGCCGGTAATATGTCCATTACCCCAGAAGGTGTTCGCTTCAAGAAAAAACGGCGCCACGCGCTGATGCTCCTTGGCGTGGTCGCGACGGAAGCGGTGCTCTCCGCCTTTCTGACCATGTCCTTGGTAGCGCACCTCCTGTGGCCGGACACGGCAAGAAGCGCGGTTGGCGTGGCGTCCGTCATTTCCTACGAAGGCCGTTTGACCGACGCTAGTGGTAACCCCCTTGGTGGCACCGGGCAACCATACTGTTTTAGATTTTCCATATACGATGCGGAAACAGCCGGCACCAAGCTCTGGCCAGCCGGCACTCCGGGAACCACCAAAGCCACTACCACAGACGGGGTTTTCTCCGCCCTGATTGGAGTCGCAGACGCCCTGACTTATAACTTCTACGACAGCGACACCACTTATCTGAATGTGGATGTAAACACCACCATAGATACCTGCGCGGGCACCTGGGAGTCCCTGTCTCCAAGACAAAGAATCGCCGCCACTGGTTACGCTTTCGCCTCCCAAAATGTTTATAGCTCGCTTCTGCGCACCGATAACAGTAACAACCGCGTGCAAGTAGGCACCGGCACCGGCGGCGCCTCTCCTAAATTTTTGGGGCTGGATGTACAAAACACTTCTCAATCTGTCGGGGCCACCTGTACCACCTCCGGCACCGTTTGGTATAACTCTGCCGTCACTCAAGCTTTAATATGTGAAAACGGTTTCATTAGAGCCGTAGGTAATGCCACTACTACGGTAGCTACCACCGTCAATGCCGTATCTCCTGGGGCAACCAGCGGCACGGTGGTTTTTTCCAACTCTAACGGCGTCACCTTTGGCATCAACGGCAACACCATCACCGCCTCCGTCGCCGCCGGCGGAGGCGGTGGGGCTACTATCTCCGCTTGGCCGACATCTCCAAACGAGATATATGGTTGGGTCAATACCGCCACTCTTCACAGCGGTGCTTCCGCCGGCACCGGTGGTTCCACCCAGTGGACGGCCTCCGCCCGACTTATGCCAATAAATCTGCCTGCCCAGCTAAATATAGACAGGATTGAAATGATTATGTCGCCCTCCGCGACTTCCGCCGGCACCGGCTCCGCGACCATAGGGCAGCTCCTTGGTTTCTACACCCTAAACGCCAACACCGCGCTTTCTCTCGTCAGTAGTTTCGTCTGGACCATGGCCATGTCCCAGAACTCCATCACCGCCCGTTCCCACCGTTTCGGCTGGGGCAGCAATTCCGCCGCCAACTCCACTTCCTATGGGGGCAACAGTTCGGCCAGCTTCTCCGGCCTCCGAATGGTACAATTTTTGGAATCCAGCGCATCCATGCCGGCCGGGCAGTATTACCTGGCACACATACTGACCCAGAGAACTTCCAGTGTGAATGTATACCGAATAGCCAGTATCCCCATTTTCAGCGCTTCCCAAACCTCGCTCGCTTCTAACCTAGGACGAAGCAATCTGTCCGGAAGACCGGGTGACTGGCGCGGCATTTTCTCGACGACAAGCAACGGGAGCGCTATATCTAACCTGGCCATGCCAGCTTCCATCCATACTTCTGTAATCACCCAAACCGGGGGCACCTCCCAATGGCTTAGGCCTTTTGTCTCCATGTTGCGCAGAGTCACATAAAAATAAAACTTTATGAATCCCCAAATACTCTCTTACGACGCCGGTAGACACAACGCGGAATTAGCCAAATCTTCTTCCCGCATCATCCAGGGCGGTTCTTGGAAAAAACAGAGGGTGGTCATGATCATACCGGCAGCCGATTCCATTCCAACCAAAGTCTACCTCTCGCATGTGAACTTAATATTTCCGCCGAACCAAGCGGTGGTGCGCTTTGCGGCACTCGGCATGGAAGTGGGAGATGCTTATTCCAAAACCATAGAAATGGTTCTAGCCCATCCGGAATTATCTAAATGGGAATATATTCTGACTATAGAGCATGACAATATTCCGCCTCCGGACGGAGTCATCAAGCTGGTAGAAGACATGGAACAACATCCGGAATTCGCCTGCATCGGAGGGCTTTATTGGACTAAAGGAGAGGGTGGAGTACCCCAGATTTGGGGAGACCCCAAGGACACAGAAATAAATTTCCGACCCCAGCCACCGATTCCGGGGCAGTTGGTAGAATGTTGTGGAACCGGCATGGGCTTCAATCTTTGGAGAATGTCTATGTTTAAAGACCCGAAATTGCGTCGACCTTGGTTTAAAACCATAGCCGGCGTAGAGGGGGTCGGTACCCAGGATCTTTATTTCTGGGGAGACGCCAAGAAACACGGCTACCGCTCTGCAGTTGATTGCGGGGTTTTAGTCGGGCACTACGACGCCGGTTCAGACGTAATTTGGTGACCAATCGACATATGACAAAATTTGCGAAAATTATTCTTCTATTTCTCCTAGCGGTCGTCGCAGGCGGAATATATTTTTGGTACGAACCTATAAGCCGGTTCGGAGAAAGAAACACAACTCCCGACTACATGAGTAAAGACGAGAAGTACCCTCTAATCAATAGGTCCGTCATCGATAAAGCCGGTAAACATTTCATCATAAACTTCAAACCCTTACGAAAGGGACTGGAAGAAATAAGTCAAAAATACAACCATAAGACCTATGTATACTTCTCCTATTTAAACAACGCCTCTTGGGTGGGTTTAAACGAGCGAGAATACTTTACGGCGGCCTCAACTCTTAAAGTACCCATCGCCATGACCCTTCTCAAAGCGGTAGAAGATAAAAAACTTAAGCTCTCGGATACCTACACGCTTCAGGAGCTGGACTTAAACGATGGATTCGGAGAGTTGTATAAAATCGGAGCGGACAAAGAATTCTCGGTAGCGGAGCTCATGGAAATAATGCTTATAAAGTCGGACAACACCGCGCTCAACGGGGTCTTGGAAGTGTTCCGGAGCATCGGCATAGAGCACCCACTTGAAAGTGTGTATGAGTTTCTGGGCTGGGAGTTTACCCAGAAGATACCGGAATTGGGGGAAACTCCGGATTACTCCAAAATAAACCTCAAAACCCTCTCCAACATGTTCATCTCCCTCTACGACGCCAAGTATCTAAGCATAGAACACTCCAGTCTTATACTTGGACCCCTATCGAAAACAGACTTCAACGAAAGGATTATAGCTGGAGTGCCGAGCGGTATAAATGTCAGCCATAAAATAGGTACCGAGGCAGAGGAAAACGCCTACTCGGACTGCGGTATAGTTTACGCACCGAACCGACACTACATCCTGTGTCTCGGTTCGGTCGGCGCAGAAGAGGAATCTGCGAACCAGTTCATGTCGGAAATATCCAGAACTGTATATAATTATGTAATCAGCAACTAAGCCAACCCCAAATCGGACATCCGATGTCCGATTTGGGGTTGGCTCCGCTCAATCAGTGCTCAATGGTTAAGCTGTCGCCAGTAGGCAATTGACCACTTATGAGACTGATTATCTCTCGTTCATAATTCGCGGGCGAACCTAGTATTCCGCCAATTTCGTTTCGGTTAATAACCGAAGGAAAATTTTTTATACCCAGGTAGTCAAGGTGACTACTCCAGCGATAATTACGCAAATGTAAAAGAGCTTTCTTGGTATTACGAACTCCGCCTCGGCGCCATTCCGGCATACTGAAATCCAGAGGGTTTAGATGTATATAGTATGGAATATACATGAAATGTGCGTCCCGTTTGATTAAGATCTTCTTATGCTTACCCTGCCAGAGAGCGCCGGAGCGTTGATGTCGTTCGTTAAAATATTTTGTATATCCCATGTTGAATTTCTGCATAAACTTTGAAATCCCACCTTCAGAGGCTTCGGATAAAAGAAAGTGATAATGATTGTCCATCAGGCAGAAAGCATGAATGTACACCAATAACGACCTTACACGGGATTTTTCTCCCCGACGCTCTCGCTTAGAAATATGTTCAACAATATTTGCGTCATTGAAAACAAATAAGTCGTGCACGAACCTGACACGATCCTTTTCATCGACCACGATATTTCGCTTCTCAACTCCCCGATTGAGTATGTGCCAAATCTCCATGACCCCATCCTACCACAAAATCGGACATCGGATGTCCGATTTTGTGGTATTGGGTTTATAAATAAGCCCTGATGGCCTTATAATTACTGGATGAAACTAGACCTTGCTTGTGGACAGAATAAAAAACCCGGATTCACCGGAGTGGACTTAGTTCCCGGCCCGGGGGTGGATGTTGTCTGGGATTTAGAGAAGTATCCTTGGGAACCATTTAAAGACTCCTCCGTAAAAGAAGTTTATGTTTCTCACTACGCGGAACACACCAAAGACCTGATGAAATTTATGGACGAAGTATGGAGAATTTGCGAGCACGGAGCTAAGGTAACCATCCTCGGTCCCTACTATACTTCCATCCGAGCTTGGCAGGACCCAACCCATACCCGAGTTCTATCCGAAGCCACTTGGGCATATTTTCAGAAGGAATGGAGAGAAGCCAATAAGCTAGAGCACTACCCTATTAAATGCGACTTTGCAGTAACCAACATGCTTCTGTATTTCAACGAACCCTGGACTCAAAAAACTGAGGAAGCTCGGCGATTTGCCGGACAACATTACTGGAACGCGGTCTCCGACATCTTGGTAGAATTGCAGGTGCAGAAGTAGTCTCTAAAATAAAAATGGTCAGAGACAACACGATTATAATAAAAGAAAAGGAGTCGAGGCCGAAAAAAGAAACCTCTAAGGTAAATCTAAGGCGGTTTCAACGGATTATTTTTCTGTCCGTCATTTTACTGACATCCGTCGGGCTATTTTTCGCCTTGAATATGAAGCCAGATATTCCCCCAGTGGTTCCTAATCTACTAGAAGTAGAAAAAAACGAACAAATAACCAACTCCAAATTGCCCCCGCCGGGAAGTTTCCAGTCTTTCACTTATATTAAAGGTACGGAGAAACTTCCAGTTGAAGGTGTGTGTAAGGATGCGTTTTATGTCGTCCTGATTTATCCTAAATCTATTGACTACCGAGTGAGCGCTTTGGATGCCAAATATAATACTGCTACGCCTTGTCCCAAAACCGGACGATTTAATACAACTATCAATGTTTCCTCTCCTCCTTTTGAAGAAAACGGACACTACTATCTAATAAGGGGGGACCAGGGGAAAAAGGGCTCGTGGTACAATCCGTATTGAAATTTTTAATTTTATGATTAAGAGAATGTTCAGAAATTTTTCTTTAGTGTTTCTCGCAGCGCTTTGTCTGTTTATTTACGGACCGGGACTATTTTTTTCCTTAAACCTGCGTATTGCGCAATATACCGGAGCACCGTACGCGCTTTACCTGGATAACGGCGCGGTCGTATACGGCCACCTGAAAAGTTTTGATAGAAATAATATTGTCGTAAAAAACGCAATTTCTTTCCAAGCTATAACCGTAGGCGAGCAAACCACCAACAATCTGACTTCTCAAGCTGATAACTCTCTGACTAAGCCGGGGAACTTCTTGGCCATCAATCGTAGCCACATTCTATATATAGAAAAAATCGGTAAAGAAGCCAAAATCTTAGAAGCTTTAGAGAAGAACTGATGAATTATAGGCGGTATTTAGCGGGAGCTATTTTTCTACCCAGTCTACTGGCTTATAACGCCTCTTCCACCAGTTTTTTCGTCCGCCAAAACATACAAGAATTTTCCGGCGGAAGCGCCACTTCTTCTTTCAGCACTTCCGCTTCTTTTAAATCCGTCTCCGCCGGAGCCCAAACTGCTCTCGGCACTTCTACTAGCAGTACTTTTCGGGGACTGGCCGGCATCCTCCGATCCCTCATGAATGGCGTTGTCCCCTCCTACGACCAGATCCACTACCACTTCCGGAATGATGACGGCTCAGAGACTACCGCTACTTCCGGCACGAACGGTAACCAAGACACCGCCACTTCTTCCGTCCCCAAACTTGAAACAAAGCGCCTACGCCTGATGGTTTCCAACGAAGGAGCCACTCTTTACGGCCTTACTGCCCAGCAATTTCGCTTGGAATACGCCAGCAAATCCGGCACCTGCGCCGCTTCCAGCGGATGGACGGATGTGGGCGCGGTTGGTGGAGACTTTGACATGAGTAACAGCGCCAACCTGACAGAGGCCGCAGACACCACCAATATTGCGGTTTCAACCGGCGGGGTCTCGGACGAAAATGCGAACTTTATCGGGAGCGGGGGTGTGCGCGATACTACGAGCCAGACCGGCGCCACTTTCTTGAGTAGTTATAATTTTATGGAAATGGAATATGCCATCGCCGCGCAGGCTGCCGCCACGGACGGCGCTACTTACTGTTTCCGGCTAACTAATGCCGGCTCCACCTCCAAGTTTGTATACACGCAGTATCCAGAGCTAACCATCTCCGGCTCTTCTTTGAGCTTTGGTATAGACTCCAGCACAACCAACCTGGGAAGTGTCGTGCCCGGAACCGGAATTGCAGCCGGAACTTCAGTCTTGACCACTACTTCTTCAAACCCGACTGGCTTCTACATCACGGCCGTACGAGACGACTCGGACAGCACTATGGACATGGATTCTGATGCCACCACTAACATTCCCGATAAAACCAACTGGTCAGCACCGGCAGCCACAACCACGACCGGCAACTCTACCGCTTCTACGACCGAGGCTCAAACCTTCCAGTTCCGCGTGCGCTCCGCCGGTACGGCTGTTCCGAACTACGCATCCACTTGGTGGGGCACAGACGACACTACCGCCAACGCTCTTTTCGCCGGCTTCCCTGCAAGCGCCCAAAAAATAGTCATCCGCTCTACTGCCTCGCCTTCCGCGAGCGATAGCGTGGTTCTCTACAACCTCTCTACTCCAGTAAGCCAGAAGAACGGGGATTATTCCGGAGGCGTGACCTATACCGCAACAGTGAATCCTTAAAGAAAATAGTAATCCGCCTACCTACGGAAGTCTGACTTCCGTAGGTAGGTCACTCGGACCAGGGAAATTTAAATATATTTAGACCAGGCGAAGCGCCCAGTAAAGATTTAGTGTTTTTACTGGTCGGCGAAGTTTGTTTAACGCCCGGGGTGGTGGTTTG
>JBBTXX010000011.1:2236-12292 GCA_038062065.1 Patescibacteria group bacterium | reverse complement strand
GCCCCTCGTCCGGCATAAGTTTGGCTCCGGTTGTCGCCATGACCAGCTTGTCGGAATGCCAATAAGAGAAAACATTCATGCCAATGCTGAAAATAACCGCCGCCCATAATATTACCGGTTGTTCCAACACCGCAGAGAAAAACCAGCCAAGCCCGATGATGGCTATAAAGAAGGTCAGCATCAAAAACCAGGTCTTTCTTATGTTTTTATCTTGTTCAGTATAAATATTCATAAGATTGCCTTTTTTGTAATTATAGATTAACTTTCGCGAGGATACGAAGATACACAGAACGAGAGGTCTAGGTATGTCTATGCGAAATAGAATCCTGCTGGCGGTATTAGGGGTTGCCCTCATGCCCCTAAATCTTTGGCTGTCTCTACTTGGCCAAGCATATGTTCGTGGTTGGCCAGTGTGGATAGCCTTCGTTGCGGGAATACTCCTAGTATTTCTCGCTATCTCGGGCGGGAACTTTCACCATGACCAGCCCGACAACAGTAAAACTACGTAAAACTTTTCGGGACACCTCCTTTTTTAGACAAAAAGGGGGTGTTTCAATTTTAAAAACTAACTGCAACCGGATTACGCGCGGCGGCTTCGCCTTCCGCCAGCTCGAAGAATTCCATCTTGTTGAAATCAAAGATGTGACCGATTAGGTTCGGCGGGAAGGTTTCTAGCATAGTGTTAAGGTCGCGCACATTGGTGTTGTAGAAACGACGGGCGGCCTGAACTTTATTTTCCGTATCTGAAAGTTCTCTCTGGAGCTCCAAAAAGTTCTGATTGGCCTTAAGGTCAGGGTAAGCTTCAGCAATAGCAAAGAGAGACTTGAGAGCCCCGGTGAGCATATTCTCGCTGTTCCCTTTAGCGGCAGCACCCTGCGCACCCATGGCCGCAGAACGGGCGGCGGTCACTTTTTCAAAAGCAGAAGACTCGTGAGCAGCATAGCCTTTTACCGTAGAAACCAAATTTGGGATGAGGTCATAGCGGCGCTTCAGCTGTACATCTATATCTGCCCAAGCTTCCTTGGCGCGATTAAGGAGAGTGACGAAACGATTGTAAGCATAGACAATATATAGGGCCGCAAGGACTACTACACCGAGCACAATGTATAGGATGTTCATACAGAGAATTTTAACAAAAATTTTCTAAAAATCAACCAGACCCAAACCCACATCTTCCCCAACAACACTATAACATTATATATAATGTTATAGTGTTGTTAATCGGGAAAACTCAATATAAGACCTGCTGGAACTCGCTAGCTAAACACTAGTAAACGCTAGTAGTCCATCCCGCCGCCCATTTGAGGCATAGGGTTGTCTTTTTCTTTCTTCGGTTCTTCCGCGATAGCTACTTCGGTTGTGAGAAGTATGGCTCCGGCGGAACAAGCGTTCTCTACCGCGCTCCGAGTAACTTTGACCGGATCAATAATACCGGCGGCAATCATATCCGGCACAAATTCATCCCTGAGTGCGTCGTACCCTTCGTTGCCCTTGCCGTGTTTAATTTTTTCTACAATTACCGAGCCGTCGTCTTTACCGGAATTTATAGCAATCTGGCGGAGAGGCATCTCTAATGCTTTGAGTACTATATTCATCCCGACAATCATTTCCGCTTCAAAGTTTTTACCGGTCGTGTCTTTGGTAATCTTACCGGCTACTTTTTGCGCCGCCTTGATAAAAGCCACGCCACCGCCTGGGACTATTCCCTCCTCAATCGCGGCCTTGGTGGCATTAACCGCATCTTCAATTTTCAATTTCAAATATTTCATTTCCGTTTCCGTCGCCGCCCCGACCTTAATCACCGCTACGCCCCCCGAAAGCTTGGCTATGCGCTCGTCCAATTTTTCCACATCAAATTTAGAATCTGTGTTTTTACGCACCTCCCGTAGAGCCGAAACCCGGGCTTCAATTTCCGACTTCTTACCTCTGCCTCCAACAATTATGGTGTTGTCCTTGGTAGCGACTACCTTTCTGGCTCTGCCGAGAGAAGAAATTTCTGCACTCTCAAGCTTAAGTCCCACCTCTTCGGTAATAACCTTGGCACCAATCGTTATGGCTATATCCTCCAACATCTCTTTCTTTCTATCTCCAAAACCCGGGGCTTTAACCGCCAGAACCGAAAAAGCTCCACGAAGTTTATTGAGAACAAGGGTGGTCAGGGCTTCTCCGTCTACATCTTCCGCGATAATGACCAGTTCTTTTTTGCCCGTAGCCGCTACTTTCTCCAGAAGCGGGATTATTTCTTTAATGGAAGAAATCTTTTTGTCCGTCAATAAAACCAAGGCGTCGGCATATTCCGCCTCCATCCTTTCCGAATTGGTAATCATGTAAGGCGAGACATAACCGCGGTCAAACTGAAGTCCTTCCGTAAACTCCGCCTCCACGCCAAAAGACTGGGACTCGTCCACTGTAACCACACCGTCCTTGCCGACTTTTTCAATGGTGTTGCCTATGATTTTACCTATCTCGGGAGATTCCGCGGAAATGGTAGCCACCTGGATTATTTCTTCTTTAGTCTTAATCGGCTTGGCCATTTCTTTGAGCGCGGAAACCACCTCCTTGGAGGCCTTTTCAATACCAAGGCGCACACCCATAGCGTTCACACCCATAGAGGTTTGTTTCAAACCTTCAGTAATTATGGCCTGAGCCAAAATAGTGGAAGTGGTGGTGCCATCTCCGGCCACATCGTTGGTCTTTTGGGCCACTTCTTTGACTATCTCCGCGCCCATATTTTCAAATTTGTCCGAGAGAGTTATTTCTTTAGCGATAGAAACACCGTCGTTGGTGATAGTCGGAGCGCCGTAACCCTTATCAAAAACTACATTCCGTCCACGCGGACCGATAGTGATTTTGACCGCATTAGCTACCGCATCAATACCTTTTTTTAGAGAATCTCTCGCCTCGTTCCGGTAAAGAATCATTTTGGCCATAATGGAATTACAGTTATTTAACTTTAGCTACTATTTCTCCATCCCGGACAACCACATACTCCACATTCTTGTAAGTTATTTTTTCGCCCCACTGGTAGAGGACTTCGTCTCCTACGGAAACCGAAACTGGATGGTAAGCCCCGTCTTCCCATTTGCCGGGACCGATGGCGACCACTTCCCCTTTTTTAAGACCGGTGTCTTTGCCGGATTCCGGGATATACAACCCGGAAGCGGTCTTGCTTTCTCCTTTCTCTTCCGTGGGCTTAAGAACTACCCTGTCTGAGAGAGGGTTCAAACCGATAGAGCCGCTTTTGGCGGACTTCGCAGAAACAATCAAATTAGACCTCCGTGCTTTTTTAGCCATAACGGAAAAAGAAAAAATTAACTAGTAGAACGCTCTTCGTCCAAAGGAGACAAAGAAAACGAGGTGGATTATAGGCACGAGGGAGACGCTTGTCAACGCCGAATCTCCCTGCTAGGATGCGACGCAATGACATCCCTGATTTCGGTATTACCTTATATAGAAGTAGCTTTGGCAGTTCTTCTGGTGGCAGGAATTCTGCTTCAAAGACGCGGAGCTGCGACCGGGAGCGCCTTCGGCGGTGGAGACGGCACTATATATGGCGAGAGGCGCGGCGCCGAAAAATGGTTGTTTACCGGCACCTTCGTCACCGCTTTGATTTTCATTTCTGTAGCCCTCATACATTTGATTCTTGGCTAAAGAGGGTGTAAACTTAGCCCACCTCCGTTTCTACGTAAATATTTGGTAAATATTTCAAAATTGACAGCCAGATAGATTGATTAATAATTATCCGACTAACAGACATTAGATTGCGTTTTCAAACAACGCATCCGAGGCGCCGAATTTAAGCGCCACTTTGTGAACGAGATTTATTCTAAACTAAGGAACCGCATAGAACTGCCTCTTGCCGATAAGATGGAGAGGGCCGTATCCCATTTCTCTTTCGCCGAAAAAGTCTTGTTCGGCATTTTAATAGTGCTGTTCTCCGGTAGTTCTTACCTCCTGTTTTACGAAGTAAATTCTAGCTTTACTTCGCAAGTACCGGTCCCTGGGGGTTCCCTGTCGGAGGGCATAATCGGCAGTCCCCGCTTTATTAACCCCCTTCTATCCACATCCGAAGCCGACAGAGACCTGGTCTCTCTTGTGTATTCCGGGTTAACCCGTGCCACTCCCGAAGGCTCACTCATACCAGATTTGGCGGCTTCTTGGGCTATTTCCGAAGACGGCCTTTCGTATGATTTTTTAATAAAAAATGACGCCGTATTTCAAGACGGCACCCCGGTTACCTCAGAAGATATAATCTTTACCGTAGAGAAAGCCAAAGATCCAAGCTTAAAAAGTCCTAAACGAGCCAGCTTTGACGGCGTCGAGGTACAAAAAATCAGTGACAAAGAAGTCCGTTTTGTTCTGAGACAGCCCTACGCTCCGTTTTTGGAAAACACCACTCTAGGCATCCTACCCAAACACCTGTGGGGTAATGTTTCCGAAGAAGAATTCCCCTTTAGCGCCTACAACTTTGAGCCGGTAGGTTCCGGTCCTTTTAAAGTTGTTTCTGTCTCACGCAATTCCGGAGGCATACCTGAGTCCTACAAGATGGCACCTTTTGAGAAATACACCTTGGGCGTTCCTTATATTTCCAAAATCACCCTTTCTTTTTATTCGAATACGGAAAGTCTGGAAGCGGCCTATGTTAATGGCGTAATAGAAAGCGTAAACGGCATAACTCCGGAAAGAGTAGCGGCTTATGAAAAGACCGGAGCTTCCGTTATTTCTACTCCCCTCCCAAGAATATTCGGTGTCTTTTTTAATCAGAATCAGGCGCCTATATTCTTGGATAAAAGTGTGCGGGCGGCTCTGGAAACCTCCATCTCCAGAGAAGAAATAATCTCTAAGGTTCTCCAGGGCTTCGGTGAACCAGTTAGAACCGCCGTTCCCTCCTATATACTGCGGAATCTGAACAGGGGTGCGGCAACAACGCCCGAAGAAAAAATCGCCGCCAGCAGAGAAGCCCTACTTAAAGCCGGTTGGAAGTGGAGTGAGGAAAAGAAAGTTTTGGTGCTACCGCAGAAAAACCGCCAAGGTAAAGTAACCGGGGAAACCGAACTCGCCTTCTCTATCTCAACCGGCAATGTCCCGGAGCTCAAGAAAACCGCGGACATAGTTAAGGAAACCTGGGAAAAAGTGGGGGCTAGGGTGGATATAAAAGTCTTTGAGACCGGAGACTTGACCCCCAATGTCATCCGTCCCAGAAAATATGACGCTCTTCTTTTTGGTATGGTGGTCGGACGTGATTTGGATCTGTTTGCTTTTTGGCATTCCTCTCAAAGAAACGACCCCGGGCTCAATGTCGCCATGTATGCCAACACCAAGGCGGACAAACTTCTTTCCGAGGCCAGAACTATCCCCAACCAAAGAGACAGAATAGAACGGTATAGAAGTTTTGAGAAAGAAATAGATGCGGACACACCGGCAGTATTCCTGTACGCCCCGGAATTCATCTATGTTCTACCGGAGAAGATTAAAGGAGTGGATATAAGAAACATAACCATCCCAAGCGAGCGCTTCCAAAATGTTCAAGCTTGGTACATAGACACAGAGAGAGTCTGGAATATTTTTGTAGATTAAGAAATAAAAACTAAAAACAAATTAAGAAATAAAATTATATGCCTGACGAATTTAAAATTCCAAGAAGCACAGGGGGCGGAAGACCTGCGCGTTTCCGTCGCGGAAACCGCGGGCCGGATTTGCGCACCCGCACGCGGGCTTTCCACGCAGATACTCCCCTGCCGGTAGCAACCTCTGGTCACACCCCTTCTGTCTCTAAAGAAGCCGGGGAGCATAGAAATCCCGCCGCCCGGCACTTGCACCATCCTCCTGCGCCAGTTGGTCCGCGCCACCCGCGTCCCCATGATGGCAAAAAAGACGGTGGGCGGCCGAGAAGGCGCGGAGGGCGCATCAGCCGACACCGTGACCAAACTTTCAAACCGAGAGTCGTAGCTCCGCTTAGAAACAGGGATGGAGAAGAAGTAAACGAGACCAGTCTCAATATCCCTCCGGTTGGAGAAAACATACGCATCATTCCGCTCGGCGGAGTGGAAGAGATAGGTAAAAACATGACCGTCTTTGAAATGGGCGAGGACATCATTGTGGTGGATGCAGGACTTCAATTTAGAGAAGACGACACTCCGGGTATAGATTACATTCTCCCGAACACCAAATACCTGGAGGAAAGAAAAGAAAAGATTCGCGCCCTAATCATCACCCACGGACACCTAGACCATATAGGAGCCATTCCCTATATCATGGATAAAATCGGCAACCCGCCGGTTTATACCCGGCTCCTGACTTCCGTCATGATCAGAAAGCGCCAGGAAGAATTTACCCATGCCCCGCCTCTCAATATAAAAGTGGTGGAAAAAAATGAACGCATTACTCTGGGTGGCTTCGGGGTGCGCTTCTTTGCCGTCTCCCACACTATTCCGGATTCTATGGGCCTCATGATTGAAACCCCGGACGGAGTCATCGCCCATACCGGAGACCTGCGGGTAGACAATCAGGACGGCGAACCGACGGAAGCGGAAAAGAAAGAGTACTCCGTCTTTAAAAATGAAAAGGTTCTCTGTCTTCTGTCAGACTCCACCAATGTGGAGAACCCGGGTTGGGGTATTCCGGAGTCCACGGTCAATAAGAACACCGAGGAAATAATCAAAAATACCAGAGGGCGTCTGATTATCGGGACCTTCTCTTCCCAGTTAGAGCGCATTATGAAAATGATTGAAGCGGCGGAACGCCACGGCAAAAAAATTGTCATTGAGGGGCGTAGCATGAAGGTCAACATAGAAATCATAAAGTACTTAGGACTTCTGAAGATTAAGGACGACACCCTGATATCCGCAGAAGCCATGGGCGACTACCCACCGGATCGGATTGTGGCTATCACAACCGGCGCGCAAGCGGACGAATTTTCCGCCCTGGTACGCATGTCCAACAAAACCCACAAATACTTCAAGATAACTCCGACTGACACCATACTTCTATCTTCTTCTGTAATTCCTGGCAACGAACGAGCCATACAAAAACTAAAAGATAATCTGGCCCGCCAAGGAGCCAAAATAATCCATTACCGCATAGCCGAAGTCCATTCCTCCGGCCACGCCAACCGCGACGAGATGCTCTGGATACACTCTCAGATAAAACCTAAGTTTTTCATTCCTATCCACGGCTACCATCACAAATTACGCGTACACGCGGAGATAGCGGAAGCCAGAGGTCTGACGAGCTCGGAAATCGTCGTGCCGGACAACGGCTCGGTCATAGAAATAACAGATAAGGGTGAAAAAATCCGGACGCTTAAAGAAAAGGCTCCTTCCAACCTGATTTTGGTGGACGGCTTTACTATCGGAGATGTGCAGGAAGTGGTTATCCGAGACCGGCAAATGCTCTCCAAGGACGGTATGTTCGTGATTATCGCCGTAGTCAATCCGAAAACCGGCAAATTGCGCAAATCCCCGGATATTATCTCCCGCGGATTCGTATATCTAAGAGAGTCGCAAGAGCTTCTCAACAAAGCCCGACGGGTAGCAACTGGCGCCATTGAGGGAGCTATCGCTGGCGAGAATCCAATTAACCTGGACTTTGCCAAAGACGCCGCAGTGGACGCTGTCTCCCGTCTTCTGTTCCAGGAAACTAATAAAAGGCCGATTGTTATTCCCGTACTGATGGGGGTTTAATCCACGACTACCCGAGCTTAGAATCCCTCCCAAAGATATACTTAGCTGTATATGGAGAATGTTTTCTCGGCTCTTTCCCTACGCAAGTGCCTTATCTGGGTGTATCTCGGCACCCTGCTTTTATCTTTTCATTCCTATTTTACCGCTTATGTAAATTCCAGCTTCCTGGAGGGTTTCTTTGGTAGTGTCTCGGTTGGAGTTATTTATGTCGTATCGGCAGTTATATCTCTTGTGACTCTAGTCTTACTTCCAAGAGAAATCCGTTTATACGGAAAATTTCGTACCATACTACTCCTATCTGTGCTCCAATTTGGAGCGGTACTAGCTCTCGCCTATGTTTCTTCACCTATTCTCGCACTTCTGGCTTTTCTAATTTCTCAAATAACCCTGCCTCTAATTTTCTATGTATTGGATATATATGTTGAGGATAATACTTATTCCGAAAGTCTGACCGGTATAATCCGCGGACTACTCTTAACTGCTGGTAACCTGGCTCTGGTCTTATCTCCCTACTTAGTCGGGGTTTTGGCGGAAGATAATATACAAAATGTATTTCTTTTTGCTTCCCTTTTCATTCTGCCATTTCTCTTACTTACCCTAACCAAACTACGCGTACCCAAGAAACATATCTCCAGAATACCTGACATGAGAAAAGCTATAGCTGTAACTTTCAAGGATAGAAACTTGCGCAATGTTTTCCTGGCCAACCTGATTCTTCAAATTTTCTACGCCGGCATGGTCATTTGGAGCCCGATTTACTTAACCAAAGTTTTAGAAATACCTTGGAGCACTGTGGGCCTGCTTTTCACCTTTATGCTTTTACCCTTCCTGATGTTTGAACTCCCGGTTGGATTTATTGCA
Organism: Patescibacteria group bacterium; assembly: GCA_038062065.1. Taxonomy (GTDB): domain Bacteria; phylum Patescibacteriota; class Minisyncoccia; order Phycocordibacterales; family JAKFXT01; genus JBBTXX01. The sequence goes on along the minus strand of JBBTXX010000011.1, from coordinate 3,749 downwards.
GATAAATACGCAGGCGAAAAAGAAATGATGATTGTGGGTTTTGGCACCATTTCTATTTTTACAGCAGCTTTCGGCCTTGTCCCAGGTAGTTCCATCTTTCTACTTGGAGCGGTACTCTTCCTGACCCGGACCGGAGCGGTCTTTGCGGAGATGACTACAGAAAGTTACTTCTTCAAAAAAGTAAGTGGACGGGATCCTGATCTCATCAGTGTTTTCCGGTCAACACGCCCATTGGCTTTTATTATAGGCCCGCCCATTGGCATAGCCGCACTTTCTTTTATGCCTTACCAGGGATTATTCCTGACTCTTGGCGCCCTCACCCTGCTTGGAGCTTTGTTCGCCTCCAGACTGAAAGACACTCTCTAATTACCGGACGGTCAAAATAACTCTGTCTTTTTTATTATCCGGAGCCGGAAAAATACTATTCGCCACTTCCAAAACTATGTGTTTACCAGATAATTTGGCGACAGCTCCTATAGTCCCCAAATCAACCGTGTAAGAAAATGGGCCAGACCGGCCAATGCCTTCGGCATTGAAATAAACAACATCCTCAAGTATCACCTCCTCCCTTGAAGCCGTTATTACTCTTATATAACCCTCATTCTCAAAGCCCTTTCCATAACCCCTAACCCCAAAGCGTCCGGGAACTCCCTCCAAACTCTCCGGCAAAATAATACGCACCTCTTTAACTACCGCAGGAGAAGCCGGGTTGATACTTCCCGGCACAAAAAAATACATACAAGCTCCGGCAAGAGACAGGACCAAAATATACTCTAGGAATTTTTTCATAATCTCAGCCGAAGCGTTCGGTCTTAATCATTTCCGGCTTGTACCCATTATGAACCAAAAGGTTGGCCGCCGCCTCCACAAACGCAGTCGGCCCGCAGACATATATATTAGCATCTCGTCGCATAGGAAAAACTTCCCGGAGCATCTTTTCGTCCAAACGTCTCGCGTATCCTGTCCAACCTTCTCTACTAGAATCCGTCAGAGTCACCACAAAACGAATGTTGGGATTATTTTTTACAGCCTCTTCTATTTCTTCCCGGTAAGCCACTCTGCCTAAATCCCTAGCGGAGAAGAAAAAGATTACCTGTCTGCCTGGTTCAAAGCCAACATTCTGAAGATAATGCCTGAATATAGACAAAAGAGGAGTGATCCCTGCTCCACCAGCAATTAAATAAAGTGGCCCCGTCATCTCCTTGCTCCAGATAAAGTGCCGACCGATAGGCCCGCGCAACTCAATTTGAGCCTCTGGCTTAAGTCCCCACATATAAGTAGAGACTTCTCCTTTATCCGCAAGTGCTATCCCAAACTCCACTATGTCTTTTTCTTTTGGAGCTGCGACCACAGAATAACTCCTCTCCGCCTGGTATCCGTTCGGCGCGGTCAGGCGTATATCGCAGTGCATGCCCGCCTCCCGCTCCATCGGCGTAGCCAATTCAAAAATAAAACTTTTCATATTATCCGCCACCAGCCGGACACTCTTTAAAGTAGCTACCTGCCAACCGCC
>JBBTXX010000011.1:0-2136 GCA_038062065.1 Patescibacteria group bacterium | reverse complement strand
TCAAAATCATAACGTTGTTCTTTCCAGGGATCCCCATAATTATGATAGCCCCGTACCTCCCAAAATCCTGGCACGTCGCCATCCACGAATTCCAGTTTTTTAAGCCATTTAGCGCTCTTCCAAAAATAAAGATGGGGCACAAGAAGCCGCACCGGTCCCCCGTGTTCCGGATCAATAGCTTCACCTTCATATAGAAAGACTACCCAAGCTTTACCACCGCTAATATCTTTTATAGGCAAATTGGTGGTGTAACCATCGTAAGAGTGGGCTATGAGGTGAGTTGCTTCTTCCTTAACCCCGGCCCTTTGTATAAGTTCGTCCATGGATACGCCAGTCCAATTGGTATCAAACTTACTCCACTTAGTGACGCAATGAATATCCCTCTTAACTTCTTCCTTAGCCGAGTCTTTTAACTCTAGAATATTGAAAACAAGAGGACGCTCCACCAACCCAGTGACTTCTAGTTTCCATTTATCCTCATAAATTTCCGGGGTCGGGCCAAGCGAGAGAACCGGGAAATCCCGGACCATATATTGACCTGGAGGCAGGCGTGAATCCTTCGGTTTATTTCCGGAAAATCCTTCATTGATAATCATGTGGAAGGAATTATAACCCGCAAAATGCAAAACGCCCCGCCTAAGGCGGGGCGTTTTATAACTGGATGAGACTTCTTAGAGCGCCCTGAACGTATCCTCTACCATCTTACTATCGACATCTTTCATCATGACGTCCTTCTTGAGATCAAATTGCTTATCACCATCGTCTACATATAGGACTGCATGGTAAGTCTTGCCGACAACCGTAGCCCGAAGTAGCGGAACCTCTCCAAGAAATACCCCCTTATCAAAGCGGGCCGCTCCGAGAGCATTGCCCAGTGCTCCGGCATTATCTTCGTGCACTACGAGCCAGCCCGGGGTCGTGAAAGTAACCATAGTCGCCTCAACCACCATCCCTGCCTGCTGATCATTAACCACAACCGCAGAGGAAATAGCCGAACCAGCAATAGGCGCCGGAGGAGAAATCGGCTGTTCGGAATCAGTCATAGAACCAACACCGGAGACGGCAACAGCTGAGGCTAAAGAGTTGTCTCCATCTTCACTACCATAGTCCGTTTCTATAGAATTGGCGCTCTTAATAGAATTCTTTGACGAACCCATATACTGATAACCAAACCATCCCACCCCGAGTCCGAGAACAAGACCGACTACTACTCCGATGGCAACTTTCTGATTGGCAGAGAGAATCATAGGTAAAATTAAAGTTTAGGTGTGTATAGCAGGCAGTGTAGGCGACAGCACCCCGCCCGTCAAAATAGCCAAAAAGGCCCTTGTGTTACCTAATTCCGAGCTAAAAATAGCTGTTCTAGAGCTCGTAAATAACATCTTTTCTCTCCACCACCACCTTCCAGCCTTGACGCTTAGCTTCAGTATATAGTTTTTCGTTCGGATTAAAGCATATGGGGTTCTCCACCATCTCTAAAAACGGAATATCGCTCTCCGTATCCCCGACTCCAAAGGATCCTTCTAAAGTCAGTCCGTCTTTTTGAACCGCCCTCCTTAAAACATTAGCCTTGTTGGTAATCAACTCCAGGTTCTCAATTTTCCCGGTAAACCTGTCCGACGGTCCCAGTTCATAAAACCGTCCGTAAACTTTGTCAAAACCCCAAGACTTACAAATTGGATCTAGCACACCCTTAGGTGACTGAGAGATAGCTAAAAGAAAATACCCTTTCTTTTTTAATTTTTTTACTAAATCCATCGTATATCTATAGATGTGATCTTTATAGCGGGAAGTAACAATCTTTACGGAATCATTAAAGTCCGTATAAGCTACTCCCCTGATATGTTTCATAAAAGAAACTACTACAGAATCTATATATTTTTGATAATCACCTTTTCTATCCAGCCATTTATTTTTAGCTTCGGCGAACTCTTCTCTGGTAGAAGCCGGAAAAAGATCCTTCTCTATCAGGGTGTCCACTAAGGATATAAGGAGTGAAGAGCGGAAAATGGTGCCATCTACATCAAAAACCGCAACCTTTCTCGGACCCTTGGCTACAACTTTAACCATAGGAGTGATTATACCCCCCTCTTGGACCCCGACAATTATTGACTCTCTTTAAATACCAAGTACCAT
>JBBTXX010000010.1:44295-47746 GCA_038062065.1 Patescibacteria group bacterium | reverse complement strand
TGGCCTCTTTTTAAGAGAGGTTTTACCAAGGCTTCTATAGTCCAGGTTATCTCTACATTTCTTGGGCGTTGGGCTAGGAGAAGGAACTTCACCGGTCCCCTGGAAGTTATTCCAAACGGGGTGGATACCGGAAAATTTGCTAAAAATTACCCCCAAGCAGATATAGATGAGATAAAGACTAAACTTGGTAAAAGAATGGGAGACGTCTTCTTGATTACCACTTCGCGGTTGGTACACAAGAACGCAGTGGATGATGTGATTAAGGCCATGTCACTTATACCAAGGAATGTGCGTTTTATAGTTGGCGGTATAGGGCCAGACGAAGAGAAACTTAAGAAGTTGGCTTTGGATACGAAAGTATCTGACAGGGTGGAATTCTTAGGCCAGCTGTCGCATCAAGATATGCCACTTTATCTTAAGGCCTCGGATATTTTCATCAGACCTTCTCGTTCGGAGGGTATGGGCAATTCTTTCGTGGAAGCTATGGCAGCAGGGTTGCCGGTTATAGCTACCCAAGAGGGAGGCATAGCAGACTTTCTTTTTGACCGAAAACGTAATCCGGACAAGCCGACTACCGGCTGGGCGGTCTCCAAAGACAGTCCCGGGGAAATAGCGGAGGGGGTTAAAGATATTATGGATAATCCGGAGAGAACCCACGCGGTCGCCGCGACCGCGTGGGCGCTAGTGATGGAAAAATATGGCTGGGATTTGATAGCCAATGATATGAAAGAAAAAGTTTTTGACAGATTATTTAAGGTTTGAGTTTGGATGACCTCTTGTTAGGGTAACACTTATGAAAATTCTTATAGCCACCGGGCTCTTCCCGCCGGATATTGGTGGTCCTGCTACCTACTCCAAACTTCTCCAAACCGAACTTCCTAGGCGTGGGTTAGAGGTAGATATATTACCGTTTGGAGAAGTACGGGACATGCCCAAATTAATTCGTCACTTTGCCTACCTATTTAAGGTTATCTTAAGAAGTCGGGGGGCGGATATCATTTATGCTCAAGACCCCGTATCCGTCGGTCTCCCCGGGGCTATCGCAGCCTTTCTTATGCGTAAGAAGTTTCTGGTGCGCATAGCTGGTGATTATGCCTGGGAGCAGGGGGTTCAGAGATTTAAAGTTAAGCAAACTCTGGATGAGTTTGTGGAAAATCCGCCACTTTCTTTTATGGTAAGGCTGCTGCGTCTAATTGAAAGATGGGTGGCTCTTTACGCAATTAAAGTAGTGGTTCCAAGTTATTACTTAAAAAGAGTCGTAGCTAGATGGGGGTTGCCTATGGAAAAACTGGTGGTTATTGAAAATGCTTATGACGGGCCTCTTCCCTCGGAATCCAAAGAAGACTTAAGGAGCCGACTTGGTATATTAAAACCGACAATACTTTCCGTCGGACGTCTGGTGCCGTGGAAAGGGTTTTTAGATTTAATCCGCACTTTCCCTCTGGTTCTCAAGGGTGGTGAAGCTGAGCTACTTATAGTCGGAGATGGTCCGGATAGAGAAACCCTTCTTAAGGAAATAAAAATTCTTGGCTTGGAGGGTAGGGTTAAACTTCTTGGTCGTTTACCACAAGCGGTGATGCATAACTATCTAAGGGCTTCGGATGTATTCGTGCTCAATAGTTCATATGAAGGTTTTTCTCATCAACTTTTGGAAGCTTTGGCCATGGAAACTCCCGTAGTAACTACCGATATACCAGGCAATGCAGAAATAATTAAACACAATGAAAGCGGAATATTAGTCCCACTTCTACACAGAGAGGCTCTTTCTGAGGCCATAACTCTACTTTTGGCAAACAAGACTCACGCTGCGGAATTGGTTTTAGGCGGTAAAAAAGTGGTGGAATCTCTTTCTGCAGATAGGATGTTAAAGAAAATATCTAAACTTTTGCAGGAATTATAAAATTATGAATCCCGTTAGAAATTTATATTTGAATAGGTGTTCCACATTGCGGGCTTATGGTCGAGACGGAATGGGCATAGTTTTTAGGTGCGTCCATAATTTCTAACGGGATGAAAGTACTAATGCTCTCCACCGACCGTTCCGCATTTTTGCCGGAGAGTGCTTTTGCGCGCCGACTCAAGGCCTACGGAGAATATGTGGATGTAGAGGTCATTGTTTTTTCTAGGCGCGGCTTTTCTCCAGTTAAATATGGGCAGAATATTTCCGTGTATCCAACCAACTCCTCCGCCTCTTTTTTTTACGGCATAGACGCTCTTAGGTTAGCCAAGGAACTACGCTCTGGAGATTTGTCTTTAGTTACAGCTCAAGATCCTTTTGAGACTGGTTTGGTAGGTTTGTTTTTAGCTAGGAGATTTAAATGCCCACTAGAAGTCCAAGTGCACACGGATTTTCTTTCTCCTCTTTACGCCCAACATTCTTTTTTAAATAGATTAAGACTTTGGTTGGCTCCTAAGGTTTTGAAAAAAGCTTCTGGTATACGCGTGGTCAGGCCAGCGCTTAAAGAAAACATAGTTGCGAGCTATGGAGTTTCGGAAAACAAGATATCCGTTCTACCAGTATTCTTTTCTGTGCCTGATATACAGAAAAAAAAGTCCTCCTCCACTTCCATTTTAGTTGTTGCGCGATTAGAGAAGGAAAAGGGGGTGGATTTAGCTATCAGTGGATTCTCCGAACTAATCCGGCGTGGTAAAGACGCTATGCTTTTTATTGCCGGAGAAGGAAAGGAAAAAAAGAACCTTAGTAATTTCGCAGAATCTCTTAATCTTGGGCATAGAATTTCTTTTTTAGGCAGAGTGTTAGATATGAGTTCAATCTATAGCGAAGCTGATATTCTTTTGTCCACGTCTCTTTACGAGGGTTACGGACTTTCTATTATGGAAGCGGCGGCCTCTGGTATACCGGTAGTCTCTACACGCGCTGGAGTTGCGGGAGACGTTCTCGATAGAGAAGACATTTTTTTGATTAATGAAAGAACCGCAAACTCTGTGGCCGATTCTTTGGAAGAGGCCATAAAAGAGCAAAATAGTTCTTCTTCTCGGGCTCTGCAGGCAAAGAAGAAGGCTCTGACCGCCACACTAACTCTTCCGGCCTACGCAGAGAAGGTAATTTCTCTCTGGCGGCGCGCATCTTCCATATGAAGATAAAAAGTAGGCCACTAATTGGTTTTATAGGGCAGGGGTATATTGGTAAAAACTATGCGGATGATTTTGAGCGTCGCGGATACAGGGTGGTACGCTACGCGTTAGAAGAACCCCACCGTGCCAACAAGAATAGTATTAGAGATTGCGACATCGTGTTTATAGCCGTACCGACCCCGACCACGCCGCACGGTTTTGATGTGTCCGCGTTGGTACGCTCACTACCATTAGTTGGGGTTGGGAAAATTGCAGTGATCAAATCTACGACCTTACCTGGCACCATCAAACGTCTTCAGAAGAAATTTCGTTCACTCCTTATTATTAATTCGCCGGAATTTTTATCCGAAGCTAC
>JBBTXX010000010.1:42379-44195 GCA_038062065.1 Patescibacteria group bacterium | reverse complement strand
GCGGTGCGTGCCGACCCGTACATATCTAATCGGTATGCACGCCCGGTTCACAAGAGTGGTCGGGGCGCCGGCGGGCATTGTTTTATAAAGGATTTCGAGGCGATGTTTAGATTGTACCAGGATGTAGTCGGTGATAGCCTCGGCGTTAAGGCATTAGAAGGTTTTCGGAATAAGAACTCGGATCTCTTAACCCGAAGCCGAAAAGATCTGGATTTGCTAAAGGAAGTATATGGAAACAAAAAAACTACTCATACTTACCCAAAAAGTAGATAAGGACGACCAGGCGCTAGGGTTTTTCCATCGCTGGTTGGAAGAATTCAGTAAAAATTTTACCCATCTTGAGGTGGTGGCACTTGGGGTCGGGCAATACGAATTACCAGCCAATGTGCATGTACATTCTTTGGGTAAAAATTCGGATTCCAACTCTCAAGAAAACGCTACCATATATGGTAGTAAGATTTGGAAGAGGATTTTATATGTCTCGCGCTTCCTCAGACTTATTTTGGGTTTAAGAGATGGGTACGATGTAGTTTTCGTGCATATGAACGAAGAGTATGTACTTCTCGGTGGTATTTTTTGGCGTCTGATGGGTAAAAGAGTGGTGTTGTGGCGTAACCACAAACTAGGGTCTTGGCGTACCTGTTTGGCAGTCTGGCTATGTTCGGTCGTTTGTTATACCTCTCCGGAAGCTTTTGTGGCAAAATTTAAAAAATCCGTAAAAATGCCGATAGGTATTGATACTGCCTACTTTAAGCCGGATGATAGTTCAGCCGCTCTTAATTCAATTTTATTTCTTTCTCGCATTGATCCGGTCAAAAAAGTAGATATTTTTCTTGATTCTCTTTCTTTTGTCCATCATCCTCTCCAAGCTAATTTAGTCGGTAGTCCGACTGAGAAGGGTTCTATCTACGCTAAAAATATCGCGGCCAAGGCCGGACCCCTTATACAGAATAATTTGCTGACTATGCATCCAGCCGTCACTTATGCAGAAACTCGCGATTTCTATCGAAGGAATGCTGTTTTTGTTAACCTGACTCCTTCCGGTAGTTTTGACAAAACTATAGGTGAAGCTATGTCCACAGGCACTCTCGTTGTGTGTGCCAACTCCGCTGTCAGAGAAGTTTTGCCTCCGGAATGTTTTGTTCAGAATATTGATGCAGAGTCTGTGGCGAAGGCACTTACCTACGCTCTCCGGATTGGGCAGGGAGAGAGAAAAGATATAGGTCTCAGACTTAGGACTTATATAGAGAAGGAACACTCACTCTCTCTTCTTATGGAACGACTATCTCGGCTTTTTAACTAGAGAACATATGAGATTGATTTATCTGACAGCCAAAAAATATCCCTCGCGTAAAGCCGACCCATTCTATGTGCAGTCTATGGCGGAAGCTTTTTTTCGTTTACTCGGAGAGGGTTTTATATTTCTAATAAGGGGCGAAGTTCCAGGAGAGTTAAAAAAAATTAATGCGGCGGGATTGCATATTCCGGGTTATTTTCGCGCTTTTTTTTATTTTTTTGTTTTACCCTTTGTTATTGCCACGCGTGGATGGGGAGGGGAAGGAAATGTCTTTTTATCTTATGACCCGAACTTGCTATGTATATTGATTTTTTGGCGCCAAGTTTTACCTTTCCGCTATCGCATCGTTTCTGACTGGCACCAAATGTTTGGGGATTGGCGGGATTCTTATGTGGCTAGGGGTAGCGACATTCTAACCACCACCTCTAGGCGTCTTCAAAATATACTGTCTTCTCGAACCGGGGTAGCGCTTAAGCGTATATGTGTAGCCTATGGTGGAGTGAACCCAGAACCTTTCTC
>JBBTXX010000010.1:0-42279 GCA_038062065.1 Patescibacteria group bacterium | reverse complement strand
CGTAGAAAACAGATGTATTTTCGTAAATAGACAACCTTTTGAAAAAGTTATTGAGTATGAGTTAGCCATGGACTTGCTGGTAATTCCTTACCCGGATAAACCCCACTTTAGAGATTATGGGTTTCCTATGAAGGTTTGGGAGTATATGGCCACTGGCCGTCCCATACTCTATTCCGATTTGGATATCATGAGAGAGATTTTGGGCGACAGAGCCCACTCTTTTAAACCAGAAGAAGCTGGCGACTTTACTAAGGTGGTAGCTTCTATTAGGTTAGAGCCGGCTAAAGTGGAAGAGGTGGCTAAGAGAAATACCGAGGCGGTTATGAATTACACATGGGAGGCGAGGGCAAAAAATATTCTTCAGTTTATTCAGGATAAAGGCGTATGAATAATACAAAAGAAGAACTACTCGGAACATTTCTGACACGCGAAAATACATATACAAAATCTGTAAGCTATAAAAAACTGGGAAAAAGTTTCTTAGAGAGAGCGATTTTCAATTACCGACTTTTTGGTCTGTCTTATGTACGGGCACAGATTTCGCGATTACCTCATCTTCGAGCGATAGTGGGGGTCAGAGAAGTTTTTTTATTTGGAAAAAAAATGCGCCTGCCCGTAAAAGATGCTGGGACAAGCGTACTTGCGGTTTACGGTATCTCGCCCCATAAGAGTGAGCGCAAACTGGCAATCTGGCTTATTAAGAACTTATCAGAGACGGATATTTTTTATGACATTGGGGCGCACTTTGGTTATTACACCGCTTTAGCGGAGAGGATAGTCAGCCAAGGCGAGATTCACGCCTTTGAAGCCAGCACCAGACTTTGTAGTTATTTAAAAACTAATTTTACTGGGACGAAAAATGTGCGCGTAGTCGCTTCAGCGGTGGCGGGAGCGCAAGGAGAAACTAATTTTTACGACGCCAGTCGTAGTTCTGATAGTTCCGAAAGTTCGCGTTTCCCGGTAGCCGGAGAAAATATTCCGCCCATAAAAATTCAGGCTTTAACAATTGATAGTTATGTAAAAAACGGGCATAAGGCCCCGACTGTAATAAAGCTTGATATTGAAGGGGGAGAAGAGGACGCCATTCTCGGTTCCCTAGAGACTCTGCGCAATACTTCTCCTAGGGTTATTATGGAGGTTTGGGGAGGGGATAAAGGGAAGCGCTACTCGGATTCAGCCGTAAAACAACTTCTGCGACTTGGCTACGAAGCTTTCTTTATAGATAAAGATGGGGTTTCTATGCTGGAGCCGGTTACGGACCCGGTAGGGTCTATCTCTAAGAGAGGTGAGGACGCTAGGGATAATGTGCTGTTTTTCAAAAATAACCAGAAATAATTATGTGCGGCATATCCGGATTTAATTGGGAAGATAAGAACAAGGTAGAGACAATGGTCCAAGTTCTTTCTCATCGAGGACCGGATGCTAAAGGAGTTTTTGTGGGTGAAGGTATATCCCTCGGCCATAATCGTTTAAGCGTCATAGATCTTTCTCCTACGGCCAATCAGCCTATGCATGACAATTCAGGAGAACTGGCCATTGTTTTCAATGGGGAAATATACAATTTTCGGGAATTGAAAATGGAGCTGGGAGGTTCTTATGAGTTTAAGACCAAAAGCGACACCGAAGTTATTTTGGCCGGCTATCTTAAATGGGGTAGGCGGGTAACAGACAAGTTGAATGGCATGTTTGCTTTTGCTATTTGGGACAGGAGAACTAAGGAACTTTTTTGCGCGCGGGATCACGCAGGCATTAAACCTTTTTATTACTATTTTGATGGGAGTAAATTTATTTTTGCCTCTGAAGTAAAAGCCATTTTGGAGCACGATGTCCCCCGGAAGCTTTCTAAAGAGGCGTTTAACCAATATCTCCGGGTTTTGTATGTGCCAGAGCCGATGACCATGATTCAAAATATTTTTAAATTGCCGCCCAAGGGCATGCTGGTTCTTAAGGATGGGAAGCTTTCTTTAAGTACTTATGGAGATTGGCAGGTCGCTCCCTCTCCCAGCTCTTACGAGGAGGCTACCCGTTTATTGAAAGATAAAGTAATAAGCTCGGTAGGCCGGCAATTGGTTTCTGATGTGCCAGTTGGTTTGTATCTATCTGGTGGCATAGATTCCAGTTCCGTTCTGGCAGCGATGACGCGACATAGCCAGAATATTGAAACTTTTTCTGTTGGTTTTGAGTTGGAAGCAGGAGAAGAGAGTGACAAGTTCAACCAAGATTTTGATTTGGCAACAAAAACTGCGGCTTTTTTCGGGGCTAAACATAATGGTTTGCGCCTTTCCGCCAAAGATATACTCACTTCTCTAGAAGAAGCGGCAGCAGACTGCGACGACCCGGTATCTAATCCTACTTCTGTGGCTATGTTGCGCCTGGCCAAATTCGCCAAGACTAAAGTTACGGTAGTACTTAATGGTAGTGGCGGGGACGAGCTGTTTGGCGGCTATGATCGCTATCGGTTCGCGCTGGCAGCTAACTACTTCAAAAAATTACCCGAATTTTTGAAGAGCGTCTTAGCAATTCACCCTAAATTGAAAAAGTTTAATTATGAAACTAATGTGGATTTATTCGCTAAGTTTATGTTTCAAAAGGACGACCGCCTATCCTCGGTAATTTCACCTAGTCTTTTTGAAAGTGATACTTCTGTCAAAAAATATTTTGGAGATAAGTATTTTTCTAAACCGGCGGAGGATGCGGCTGAGAGTCTTATGTGGGCGGATAAGGAAAGTTGGCTACCAGAATATTTCTTTATGCTCTCCGACAAGATGTCTATGGCTGGTTCGCTGGAGGAGCGTATGCCTTTGACGGATAGAGAGCTAGTGGCTTTTGCGGGTTCGTTGCCGAGAAATTATAAGCTGGATATTTTTCGGACTAAAAAGATTCTTAAAGACGCGTTTAAAAGCGAATTGCCAAGTTTTCTGTTTCGGGAGCCAAAGCGCGGGTGGTTTTCCCCCGGGGCTAAATGGTTGCGCCGTCCGGAATTCACCAGCTTTGCCAAGGAGGTTTTATCCGAGAGCTACTACGCGGGGACCAAAGATATCTTCAATTGGCCGGAAGTTATGGAAATGCTTTCTCTGCATGTAAGTAAAGAGCGCTACAACCTGACTCTCCTATGGTCGCTTCTCACCTTTCAGTTATGGGCCAAGAGATATCGAGTAGAGCTATGAAAAAAATCTTATATCTATATTCTGGCTCCAGAAAAAATAAGTTTCAAGGGCAAATAGGCCTGGATTATCCGGACACGCAGTTTTACGGTCTTAATTACTTAAAAAAATTTGACTTAGAGGCGGAGTATAAGGAGTGGCAAGATTTCGCCAAGCAAAAGTTTTGGCATACCAAGATTGGTTTCCGGATACGACATTTATTGCTGTTCTTTTTTACTCGCGGTTACGATTTGGTTTTTGGTTCCTCTATTCTTTATATGATGGTATTTAAGAAAATTTTTAAAACCAGGCGTAAATTTGTTCTTTTTAATATAGGTCTGCAAAGAACCCTCACCGCAAATAAAAAAAATCAATTTAAGTATGCCCTTATCAGCTCCTTACTCAAGGAATTGGACGGAGTAGTTTGTCTGGCTAATTTTCAAAGGGAGCAACTAGAGTCTGTCTATCCATTTTTGAGGGGTAAGGTATCTTTTGTACCACTTGGGGTAGATACGCAATTCTACCAACCAGGCTACGAAGGGAGAGGGGAATATATCTTGTCAGTCGGCAGGGATAATGGCCGCGATTACAAAACGGTCATGGAAGTAGTTCGGAAATTGCCGGAGCGCGAATTTCATATCGTTTGTAGTAAGCGTAATTTAGAAAACATAGGAGAAATTCCGAAAAATGTGAAAGTTTTTTATGATCTATCACCAAGCGAGCTACACAAAAAATATCAGGAAGCGATCCTATTACTACTCTTGACGCATCAGGACTCTTTTCTAGATGGCGCAGACTGTTCCGGTCAAACCGTGCTTCTGGACGCTATGGCCAACGGTCTTCCTGTGATTATTAGTCGTAAGAAATATCTGGGGGACTATGTGACTGATGGAAAGGAGGCTATTTTGGTGGATTGTTACAACGCTACTCAAACCGCACTCGCGATCAATTCTCTACTTGAAGATGGAGAGGGGAGACACAGACTTGCTCTAAGTGCTCGCAAGAGAGCGGAGTTAGAATTTTCTACCGAAAAAATGGCGGAAGGGCTATCTGGCGTTTTTCGGAGCTTGCTTTAAGCTGGCATCCTAAAGAACCATGTTTAATCATCTTACATACAAAAAGACGCTTGAGGGCATACCTTTCTTTTCGGAGGATCGCTATTGGGGCAAGGCAAGGAAGGAGGACTTGGAAAAAGCCCTGCGGGTTATTGAAGAAAAAGGCTGGGACGAATTCAAGGCAATTTACGGAGGGAAATTTGATTTTACTTTTGAATATAACCGCGCCGACTGGCGATTTCCGGTGCCACTATCTAAAAATTCTGTTGTTTTGGATCTTGGTGCTGGTATGGGGCGCACCAGTATTCCGATAGCTATGGTCGCGGGGAAAGTTGTGGCTGTGGACCAGTCGTTCCTCCGAATGAAGTTTCTTAAAAAAAGAGCTGAGCGGGAGGGATTCCAAAATATTGAAGTTTATGTCGGGGATTTATTTGACCTACCTTTTCCGGAAGATAGTTTTGACCTAATTGTTATGAATGGAGTTTTGGAGTGGGTTGGTATGACTGAGCGCTTTAAGGACCCAAGAGAAGCGCAGATAGCGGCGCTTTCTATATGCAAAAAAATGCTTAAAAAAGGTGGCTATTTATATATAGGCATTGAAAACCGTTTCGCTTTATCCTATTTGCGGGGGGTGGATCATAGTGGACTACGCTTTACGAACTATATGCCGAGATTCATGGCCAACTGGTATATGCATCTCCGTAAAGGTAGGCCTTACAACACCTATACTTATAATGTGCATGGTTACCAAAAACTTTTGAGAGAGGTGGGTTTTGACCGGCCGGATTTTTATCTAGTTTATCCTGGTTACAATAATCCAAGAATTACTATTCCTTACAAAGATTTACATATTCTTTCTTATGTTGTGCAAACGCTGATGCCGGAGAATTCCTTGCTGCGAAAATTATTGAAACGCTTGGCTGGGTTACCCTTAACTCTTCGGATGTATAGAAAACTATTTTTTAGTTTCAATATTTTCGTACAGAAATGATGCAGTTAATTCAAAAAGTAATAAAGGAAGAACTGAAGGTCAGTCCAGGAGACCTACCTCTAGCATTTCTTAAATATAGTACTGCTTCTTCTGGTAAGAATCTGAAGGATAAGGTCATTTTCTTCGTTTTTAAGCCAAAAGAAAAAACTCCATTTTTGTGTGTAAAGACGGTCAGGAGTCATACGTCTGGAGAAGTAGTGAGACAGAATTTCCATAATTTAAAAAAACTCAACGAACTGACTGCCGGGAGTTCTTACCAGGATTTTTTTGCTAAAGCCATACATCTATACGACGATGGAGAAAACATCTTTAGTTTGGAGAGTGTTTGCCCGGGTAAAAGAGTTAGGCTGGATGAGAGGCTACTTGGAGCTGTGGTTTCTCGATACACTGGTTTCCAAGAACATATTTCTAAGCGAAGTAACCAGTCAGTGTCTGATTTACAGGGATTTAAGGCGTCTTTGGTAAATAATTCTTCTTTATCGGAAGCTGATCAGGCAGAAATCTTGCTTTTTACTAATTCACTTACTCTACCTAAGACTTTGCCCAAATTGATTCAGCACGGAGATTTGACGGAGGACAATATGCTTTTTGAGGCAGGTAAGTTTTCTGTTGTAGACTGCGATTATCTGGGGGTGATGGATTTACCAGGGTTTGATTTGTTTTCTCTATTTCGCCGGTATTCTCTGAAAGACGCAAAAAAACTATGCGAGCAGTATTTGGCAGAATATTTCAAAAGAATCGGCGCCAGTGTGAAAAAGGAGGATTATTTGGGGTTGATGTTTCTGTATTATTTTATGGAAAAAACGCTTCGCAAACCCGGTCTTCTACGCGGAGTTCCCGGTAAGAAGGTGATTGCGGAATTTACGGCAGACTTTTTCTGATAATTTTTTATGCAAGGTTATTATTTTATTAACACGGATTTAAAAAATGGCAGGGCCCATACCTACCAAATATTGAATACCTCCTCCTCTATTAATAGCCGTCTATCTATTGGTTTAGTCGCTCCAAGATATGGGACATCACCTGGAGAGGAAGAATTGAAACGGCTTTATGGTCTTGATTATGTTCCTGACCTAAATATCCTGTTTAATTTTGGCCTCACTTCTCCAGGTACTTTAGCCTTTATCTTATTTAACATTTCAGCAACAGCATTTTTACTTAGCCAAAAAATTACCAAAGGAATGAATTTTATTTATGTCCGGTCTAGCTTCTTTTTACCTCTAGTCATCATAGCCTGGCTATTTCGCGTCCCTTGTTTTTATGAGACGCACAGGAAACCCTTAACTTCTACGGAGCGGTTTCTAGACGGTTTTTTGAGCAGACTAGCTTTCGGAATTATTCTGGTCAGCGATTATATAAAAGGATATTACACCCGCTATCAGAAACCGCTCCTGGTCTCCCACGATGCAGTGTCTTTGGAGCGGTTTCTCATTTCAATGGCCAGGGGAGAGGCCAGGATAAAGCTCGGTCTACCTTCCGGTAAAAAAATATGTCTATACACGGGCACCATCAGTAAACTTAAAGGTTTGGACTATGTCTTAAAGTCGGCACGGCTGGTCCCAGGAATAGATTTTATTTTGGTCGGTATACTAGCTCCAGAATTTGTGGGGGTAACTTTGCCTTCCAATGTAAAGGTTTTGCCAAAAGTTAATCAAAAAGAAATTCCCATGTATCTGCGGGCTGCGGATGTTTTGCTTTTGCCGCATCCAAAGGGCGAGTATTCACAATCGCCGTTGAAGTTATTTGAGTACATGGCTTCCGGAACCCCCATAGTGGCTTCGGATCTACCATCCATCCGGGAAATTTTGGATACCAGTAATTCTATTTTGGTAGATCCAGAAAATCCCGAGGGTTTGGTGACAGGAATAAATAAAGCTCTAGAGGAAGATGCAAAAGTACTCGGGGTTAAAGCCAAAGAAGATGTACGAAGTCATACTTGGGAAGCTAGGGGAATAGCCATAGCGGAATTTATTAAGAAAATTATATGACTGAACTCCTAAATAGACTTTACCGGCTTACTTTGCTAGTTCATTGTGTTTTGTTTTCTTTGGTGCGCGGCAAGTCCGGCATTATCGGCAAACCGAAAACAATCATTGTTGTTCTAACGGGGAAACTCGGTGATGTTGTTTGTGGTACACCGGTTCTTTCCGCTCTTCGTAAACACTTAAGAGAAGTGCGTGTTGTGGCGGCTGGTGGGCCAATTTTAATCCCGCTTTTAAAAGATAGCGGGCTGGCGGAGGAATATTTGAATCTAGATTCAAAAGATTTTTTCTCCCAAGTTAAGTCATTAAAAGCAGATGTTGCTTTAGTTACCGGCCCTTCATTTGTACCTACCGCACTCCTCTATTTGGCGGACATACCGCTTGTAGTTGCTCCCGAAGTATTAGACGGGGAATCGCTTGGGGATACCTTGCCTTACAAAATTTTACGCCGCTTGATAAGCACTTTTCCATATCGTATGGGCAAGTATGCGCCACGCGAGCGCCTTAGGGCCCTAGAGTCACTTGGTATCATTGAAGAAGACACCCAAAAACACCTTGGGTTTTCGGAAAATGCTGGCCAAAGTGCGGTAGATTATTTTAAAAACAATAATTTGGATGGAAAGCTGGTCGTTGGTATGGCTGTGACTGCGGGCAATAAAATAAAAGAGTGGCCGGAAGAGAGGTTTGCGGAAACCGCTAATTATCTTGTTGAAAAACATCAAGCCAAGGTTATTATTTTTGGTGGTCCGGAAGATAGAACTAAAATTCAAAATACACTGCAGAAAATTAAATATCCGGAGTCAATCTTTAGTACACAGGGCAAACTCAACATTGATGAACTAAAGGC
Source organism: Patescibacteria group bacterium (assembly GCA_038062065.1). GTDB lineage: Bacteria > Patescibacteriota > Minisyncoccia > Phycocordibacterales > JAKFXT01 > JBBTXX01. The sequence continues at coordinate 34,261 of JBBTXX010000010.1, read as the reverse complement.
TTATATTTCTAAACTCAATCTATTTATCAGCGTGGACACCGGACCTATTTATATTGCTGAAGCGTTTGGAGTGCCGACTGTGGATATTGTCGGGCCTATGGACGAACGCGAACAACCGCCGCAAGGCCTATTGCATAGGAGCGTATTGCCGCCAAGTCGTGTACACCCAGAGTTGCACATATTGAACGCCCGTCATTACGAAGAGAAGGAGGCCTTACGCCAAACGCTCTCTATTACTCCAGAAGCGGTTATCTTGGCGACCGATAAGCTTATAGGCGATATACTACAAAAATGAATCGTCTCAAGGAGCTATTTCTAGACAAGAAGTTTATCTACTACACCTGGATTGCAGTTTTTATATCCCTCCTGAATGTTTTTCTTCTCTGGCTACTTATAGACAATTTTCATATTCCTACAATAATTTCGGGTTTCATTGTCATGATAGTAACCTTTGTTTTGCGCTATCTTTTGTACGACTTTTCTAAGGTATTGTGATGGTTGTATGAAGACTGGTTTTTTGGATTTATTAAAGTGCCCGTCCTGTTTGGGGGCTCTCAAATTAGAGAGTTCTAAATCTGTTGGCCTAGAAATATTGGAAGGCCATCTTTTATGCAACATATGTAACAAGCGCTACCCCATAACTCGAGGCATACCTAGATTTGTAGGAGCAGAACACTATTCCAAGACTTTTGGTTTTGAGTGGCAGAAGCATTCGGAGACTCAATACGATTCCATAAGTGGCCAGAATGCTTCCGAAAAAAGATTATTTCGAGAAACCAAGTGGCCTAGAGTAATGAAAGGGGAATGGATTTTAGAAGCCGGGTGTGGCGGCGGACGCTTTACGGAACACTTACTTAAAACTGGTGCCACTGTCGTCTCTTTGGATGCCAGTATCGCGGTGGACGAAAATTTTAAACACCACGGAGAAAAAGATAATTCTCTAATCATTCAGGCCGATATCACCAAGCTCTCCTTTGAGGAGGGGACTTTTGACCGGGCGCTTTGCATAGGGGTTCTTCAACACACTCCCGATCCGTTTAAGTCCCTTGCGGCGTTGGTCACTTCTTTAAAACCTGGCGGTAGTATGGTGGCGGATATATATGATAAACCACCTATCTATAGGAGGATGTTCAATACTCGCTATTGGATAAGACCTCTGACCAAGCGCCTACCACCTGCGATGTTATATAAGTTAGTCTCTTGGTATATATCCCTTATGTGGCCGCTTGCGAAATTCATACACAATCTGCCTTTTGGGGTTAAAATAAATCACAAACTTCTTATTGCGGAACATTTTTCCTATAAAAACCTGTCGGGAGAGATGCAAAAGGAGTGGGCAGTTCTGGACACCTTTGACTGGCTGTCTCCTTGGTACGAATTACCGCAAACCAAAGAAACGGTTATGGGGTGGTGTCAGAATCTTCCGCTTAAAGATGTGGATATAACTTATGGTTACGGAGGTATTGAAATGCGCGCTACCCGAATATGACGCTAATTAAATGAATATTATTTCTCTTCTCAAAAAACTTCCCATTGACGTTGGTCAAGCGGAAAGAAAACATGACTCCGCCGGTAAACTCATAGCCTTCTCTTTTGTGGAAGGTGGTGCGGGCAAGAGAGCTCTGGATATCGGATGTCGAGACGGCTACTGGTCTCTTTGTCTTGAAAAAAAAGGATACACGGTTACCTCGCTCGATATAGATCCCCATTATGGACCTGCTTTAAAACATAACGTAGAAGAAGGCCTTAAGTTTGATGATAACAGCTTTGATCTAATCTGGTGTACGGAAGTGATTGAGCACCTTCATGATCCGGACAAGTTTCTCAACGAAATTAACCGGGTTCTTTCTCCGGGCGGGCTTTCCGTGCTGACCACACCTAATTCTGCTTGGTGGTTTTATGTAATCGTAAGATTGTGGGGTTGGACACCAAAAAAGATTCAAAATGCGGATCACAAGCAATTTTGGATTGAAGAAAGTATCAAAGCGGTGGCCAAAGGTTACGATTTATTCGGCTACTTTCCCTACGCCATAAAGTTTTTCCGTATCAAATCCCTGATCGGCATCTTATCACCAACCTTTATTTTGGTACGGTATAAGAAATAGTTTCAGAGGGACACTTCACGAAATTCCAAACTCTAAACATTATAACATTATATATAATGTTATAATGTTTAGGAAAGCGAAGACCGCGCTTTGGCGAAGCTTTAAATCGGTGGTATAACCATGTTTCTATGGCAACTGAGCCATATTTATGAAGCTATCCATCATCCTACCTATATACAATGAGGCGGGGAATATAGAGAGATTGCAAAGAGAAATTAAGGATCAACTTGATCCGGCGGCTTTTGAGTACGAAATTATTGCGGTTGACGACGGCTCAACTGATGGTAGTAGAGAAGAGTTGGAAGGTGTGGCCAAGAAGAACCAAAATTTTCGAGCGGTATTTTTGAGTAAAAATTATGGTCAGACGGCGGCACTTTCCGCCGGGTTTGATCACGCCAAGGGTGAAGTCCTTATACCTATGGACGCCGATTTACAGAATGACCCGAAGGATATACCCAAATTTTTACAGTCTATAGATAAGGGTTTTGATGTGGTGGCTGGTTGGAGAAAAGACAGAAAAGACAATCTCTTGCGTCGTTTTCCTTCTATGTTTGCCAACCAGCTCATATCCTATATCACTGGTATTAGACTTCACGACTACGGCTGTACTATGAAAGCCTTTCGCCGAGAAATTTTGAAAGATGTGCGTTTTTATGGAGAAATGCACCGCTTTATGCCGGTATATGTGGCTTGGCATGGAGCCAGAATTGAAGAGATAGTAGTCAATCATCGCCCGCGAACGGTTGGTCAATCCAAATATGGCATCTCCCGGACTTTTCGGGTAATTCTGGATTTGCTGACGGCCAAATTTTTGATGACTTATCTTTCGAAGCCCATGCACTTTTTTGGTTGGGCTGGTTTCATGTCTTTTTTCCTTGGGTTTCTATCCGGCACGGGCGCTATTCTCCTACGGTTGTTTCTGGACATCCACCTCAACCGCACACCACTCCCGCTTCTCACCATATTTCTTATTATGATGGGCGTGCAATTTATTCTCATGGGTATTTTGGCAGAAATACTTATCCGTATCTATCACGAGCCTCGTGGCAAGGCGACATATTCCGTACGCCAAAAAGTTAATTTTAATGATGCGGCTTAAGGTTCTTCTAGTCGCGCATAAATGGGCGGTGGGGCTGGCCATCCTATCTTCTATTATCGTATCTGCTCCGCAGATATATTTTCGTATTGACCACCACTCTGACGGTATTTATCAGGGCATAGAACTTTTACCGGACTCTCCTTGGTCAGCGAGGGCTAGAGAAGTCCAAGATGGGCACTCCAATTTCGGGGCGATTTATTACAAAGACGGCAAAGATAACCCCTACCTGTTCCAACCTCTAGGGTCCATGGTGGTGGCCTACACAGGGCAGATGTTTGGTCTCAACATCAACGACACTTTTCTTTTGGCACGACTTCTGTTTACAGCTCTGGTGTCGCTTCTTATATACGCTTTCGTCTACTCAATATCACGACGCAAGTTAGTGGCGCTTTCTTCGGCCGCCATACTATTGCTCGCGGAATCAGTTTTGAATGGCTACGGTCTTCTAGAACTTTTTCACGGGCGGAGTCCGGATGATTTTCTGCGCATAGCGCGTCCGGTAAATCCGGCCATGATATATATTTTCTTTTTTGGTTTTCTCGGGGCGTTTTACAAGTTTTATGAAAAATTGGACGAATATATAGATTGGAAATGGGGGTCTCTCTCGGTACTTTTTTTGGGACTTAATTTTTACAATTATTTTTATTCCTGGACATATCTTTTTGCTTTCGGGGGGATTTTGGGTTTGTCGCTCTTGATTCGCAAAAAATGGCCAGAAGCGCTAGGGGTGGCCACAGTATTTGTCGGGGCTCTTATTGTGGCTATTTCTTATATTCTAAATTTATACCAAGCAACCTTACATCCTAATTATCTAGAAGTGGGGCTCCGCAATGGCATTATTGAAACTCACACACCTCTATTTGTCGGGTTTACGGTTGTAGCCATCCTCATTGCTTTTTTGTTCTGGTTTCCGCGTGAAAATAAGAGGACATATTTTTTCGGTTTGGCGCTTCTTTTGGTTCCGTTTATCACTATGAATCAGCAGATTTTGTCAGGTAAGGTTCTGCAAGCGTCTCACTATCACTGGTTTTTTCATAAACCAATGGCGGTCATATTCGGACTACTGATAGTTTTTTACCTACTTGAGAAATATTCTGTATGGAGAAATTATCATAAAGTATTGGCTGGCGCGATAATTATAACTAGCATTGGGGTAGGTGTGTTCGTACAAGCTTCTTCTTATAAAAGTGGCACGAATGATGGCGGGGCAGTGGCTATAGAGAGACAAAAATATGGGCCGGTCGTAGATTGGTTGAATAAAAACGCGACAAAAGAAGCTGTGGTATTTGGAAATAACGAGATTTCGCACATGGTTGTTATATACACACCCTTAAACGTGTTTTACCACAGAGCAGGGATGTTTTCTCTGGCTTCTACCAAAGAGCGTTTGCTAGACATTATATTTACTTTCTATCGTTTGCGAGGTGTTAGCGCTAAAGAGTCCGAGAAACTATTCTTTACGGAACGCGATTATCTTTCGGCCAACATTTACGGGATGCATTACAGAGAGCTATTTGGTTCTTACGAAGCTATTCCGGATGAAAAAATTCAGGAGGTAGCTGCAGGTTACAAAGAAACTCTCAAAACTCCGAGCGCACGGTGGCTTTCCGATGTATTAAAAAAGTACCAGGTGGAATATGCAGTTTGGGACAAAAAGAAAGACCCGTCTTGGGGGCTCGACCAATATAGTTTTTTTGAGAAGACGGCAGAATTTGGAGATCTGGATATATACCGCCTTGTTTCCAACAGATAAACGAGAACTACTAAGCATGAGGTTTATAAAAAACATCTTACGGCGTGTACAAATTGGTACTCTTAATTTGTTCAAAAGGAGTGAGACCATGACCGAGGCAAAGACGAAATGGAATACGCTCGCTAAAGAGGATGCCCGCTACTACATTCTTACCGACAAATCGGTATCGGCTTCTGAGGAAGCCTTTAGTCGGTCTGGCGAAGGGGATGTTAGGAATTATTTTTTAGAGGACAAAATCTTACAGGGCGCTATCGGGCAGGAAAAAAAAGCCAAGGTGTTGGAAATTGGTTGCGGTATTGGACGTCTATCCGAGTTTATCGCCCCACACGTGGCCGAACTCTATGGCGTCGATATATCGGAAGAGATGATTTCGGAGGCAAAAAAGCGTCTTGGTCAGCACCAAAACATCACTTTTTTGGCCACCGACGGTATGAGCTTCCCGATACCAGACGAGTCTGTCGAGGCCGTCTTCTCCTTTATAGTTTTTCAGCACATGCCGACTATTGAGGTGATACGCAAGAACATAGAGGAAGTTTCGCGTGTGTTAAAGCTTGGCGGTGTAGCCAAGATACAGCTTCGGGGCATCCCTGTGAGCAAAGATAGCTGGTATTACGGCCCTTCTTTTAATAAGGCCGGAGTGGAGCGTCTTCTTGGTGGCGCCCGCCTTCAATTACTCAAACTAGAAGGGGAAGGGCAGAAGTACCTCTGGGTATGGCTGAAAAAGTTATAAAGATACTCTAATGAAAATTGTATTTCTTTCTGATGATTTCCCGCCGACAAGTTTTGGTGGTGCAGGTATTTCTACCTACGAGCTAGCCAAGAGTATCCAAAAAGCCGGCCACGAAGTGTTAATCATAACTACTTGTAGAAAAAAGGAAGAGGCAGGAGAGTCGCAATACGACGGGTTGAAAATTTTCAAAATTGCCACTAACTACGATTCTCGCTTTAGATCCTACTCCAGTCTTAATAATCGTCCCGTTGTGAGGCAGGTAGAAGTTTTGCTCAAAAAGATTAAACCAGATGTGGTACATGCAAACAACATACATTTATATCTTTCCTACCGCTCCTTAAAAATTGCAAAGCAGTACGCTAAAACGGTTATTTTTACCGCGCGCGACACGATGGCTTTTTCTTACGGAAAACTGGAGACGAATGAGTATTTAAAGAACCTGAATACTCGGATGGGCTGGTTCGATGGTTTAAAACGAGTAGGTAAACGTTGGAACCCTTTCCGTAACTTTATAATTAGGTATTACTTAAGGTATGCGGACAAAGTCATCGCCATTAGCAATGCGCTCAAAGATGCACTTAATAAAAACGGAATTGGTAATGTAGAAGTCATTTATAACGGGATTGATACTAGTCAGTGGCAACCCGACTTGGTTTCCGGGGAGCGTTTTAAAGAAAAGTATAATTTGGTTGATAAAAAAATGCTTCTGTTTAGCGGGCGGTTAAGCGCGGCTAAGGGTGGGGCTAAGGCCATAGAAGCTTTAGTTTCTATAGTTAGGGAAGTACCCAGTACCGTTCTCCTCATAGCTGGGAGTGTGGACGAATACGCGCAGGCTATGCAGGCTTATGCCAAAGAACTAAAAATAGAAAACAATCTTGTTTTCACTGGCTGGCTCAATCGTGAAGAAATTAAGCTTGCCTACGGAGTATCAGATGTTGTGCTGATGCCATCAATTTATTTAGACGCATTCGGTAGGGTAAATATAGAGGCTATGGCTGCCCAAAAGCCAGTTATCGGCACCTGTTACGGGGGCACCCCGGAGATAGTTATAGATGGTGTGACCGGATATATAGTCAACCCACTGCATCCAGAAGAAATTGCGGCTAAGACGCTAGACCTGCTCAAAAACCCACAAAAAGCTGAAGCTCTCGGTAAGGCGGGCTACGAGCGGGTACTGGAGCATTTCAGTCTTGAACGTATAGCTGGGCAATATGTCTCGTGGTATAACAATCTCGCATTATGAAAATAGTAGGCATTGTTCCGGCTCGTATGGGTTCCAGTCGCCTTCCTGGTAAGGCGCTTATTCCGATTTTAGGCATACCCATTGTTGGTCACTGTTATTTCCGGACCCGAATTTGTGGACTTCTGGATGATGTCTATATTGCGACATGTGATAAGGAAATTAAGGAGTATGGGGAATCCATTGGCGCCAAGGTGATTATGACTTCGGATAAGCATGAACGCGCTATGGATAGAACTGCGGAAGCCATTCAAAATATTGAGAAAGAAACCGGCGAGAGGGTAGACATTATTATGCAGATGCAGGGGGATGAGCCAATGGTGACCAAAGAAATGCTGGAAGAGTCCATCAAGGTAATGGTGGCAGACAAGTCTATTGATCTTATGAACCTGGTGTCGCCAATTTTCCATAATCGAGACCTAGAAATTCCGGACGTGCTTAAGGTGGTGACCGATCTCAAAGGCAATATGCTTTATTATTCTCGCGCCTGCATCCCTTTTGATACTGGTAAATACGACAAGCCGGTGCCGTATCTTAAGACTCTCGGTATACATCTTTTCCGTCGCGATTTTCTTTTCGAGTTTTTAAAGATGGAACAAACACCTTTGGAGATTGTGGAATCTACGGACATGCTACGCGCGCTTCAAAATGGCAAGCGCATTGCAACCTACACTGTCAAAACCCCCATCTGGTCGGTAGATACAAAAGCAGATTTGGACTTCGTTGCAGATAGAATGAAAGACGACTCTATGGTTAAAACCTATGCCAATCCAAAATAAGATTGCGGTAGTTTCCAGAACATTTTCCCAAAACCCGGAGCTCGTCAAAGAGCTCCAAAAGCATTTTGTGGATGTGCGTTTTAACCCGGAAAAGAAACTTATAGGCGAAGCCATTTCCGAGTTTATCGGTGACGCAGAAGGTACCATCGTCGCTCTTGAAGAAGTAGACGGTAAAGTTTTAGATAAATGTCCGAATCTTAAAATCGTCTCTAAATACGGAGTTGGACTCAACAATTTAGACCTAGGGGCATGTAAAGAGAGAAATATTGCCGTCGGCTGGACGGGCGGTACCAACAAACTTTCGGTCGCGGAGATGGCGCTTTGTTTTATGATTGGGCTATCCAGGAATCTTTTTCAGACATCTGTTCGGCTAAAGAATGGAACATGGGAAAAAGACGGCGGGGCCCAGTTAAGCGGCCGTACGGTAGGTATTATCGGGGTAGGGCACGTTGGTAAAGAACTAATATGCCTCCTAAAACCTTTCCACTGTAAAATTTTGGTAAATGATGTTATTGACCAGCGTGACTATTATGTTGCGGAGGGGGTTACAGAAGTGAGCAAAGAAGAGCTTCTTGCTAAGTCAGATTTTATTAGTCTGCACGTACCACTTACTTCTGATACCGAGCGCATGATTAATAAAGATACGCTTAAATTGGTGCGAAGCGATGCGTACATAATTAACACTGCTCGCGGCCCACTCGTAAACTATGCAGATCTGAAGGATGCTCTAAAAACAGAACGTATTGCCGGTGCAGCCGTAGACGTTTACGATGAAGAGCCTCCGAAAGATAAAGAATTACTTGCTCTCGACAATCTGATTTGCACCCCCCATATTGGAGGTAATTCCAAGGAGGCGGTTATATCCATGGGCATGGCAGCGATTCTGCATCTAAAAGAATATTTTGCTTCCAAATAGAAAAATTATGAGTCAGAAGAAAATCGGAATTATAGGATACGGTGTGATAGGCAAGCGCCGCCGGCAGTTTATTGATACCCATCCGGGTCTCAAAACCGTGGCTGTTTCCGACACGTCATTCAAAGATGAAAAATCCGAAGTTGATGGAGTACGCTTCTATCGTGACCACACACAACTTCTCAAAGAAGAAAAGGATTTGGACGCAATTTTTGTATCCGTTCCTAACTACGTGGCCCCCGCAATTACAATCGAGGGCCTGAATCGCGGTATTCATGTTTTTTGTGAAAAACCACCCGGTCGCTCGGTAGAAGACGTTCGGAATGTGATGGCCGCAGAGAAAGCTAACCCAAAAGCAGTTCTCAAATACGGATTTAATCACCGCTACCACGATTCCATACAAGACGCTATGCGTATTATCCGCTCCGGAGAGCTTGGGGGCATAATTAATATGGAAGGAGTTTATGGTAAAGGTAGAATCGTTGATCCCAAACTCAGTGCTTGGCGCTCGCAGCGTAAGTTCGCTGGCGGCGGCATATTACTTGATCAGGGAATTCACATGCTAGACCTTATGCGTTTATTTTGCGGAGAGTTTAAAGAAGTCCGCAGTTTTGTTTCCGACGATTTCTGGGAACATGACGTAGAGGAAAACGCCTTTGCCATCATGAAGGACGATAAGGGAAGAGTTGCTTCTATCCATTCCAGTGGGACTCTCTGGGAGCATTCTTTTTGGCTACATATTTATTTGACGGAAGGGTATCTGAAACTTTCCGGTATTTTGAGTAGCTCTAGAAGCTATGGAGAGGAGATCCTTACCGTAGGTAAACGTAGCGATTCAGATAAGGGAACTCTGGAGTCAAAAACTATAAAGTATTTGGAGGATAATTCTTGGAAAAAAGAAATAGAAGAATTCGCGGATGCCATGGGCGGAGCCCCGGTATGTTTCGGTACCAGTGCGGACGCATTGGAAACTATGAAGCTGGTGTATCGTATATACTACGCGGACCAGAATTGGAGAGAGAAATATAATATTCCGAATCCAGATAAATTCTAAGCAAAAAAACTATGAACAATATTGAAAAAATGCGCAAAGACAGTGCGTCCATCGGTGATTTTTTTAAGTCTTATTTTTCCTATGTAGGCGGGCTCTACAAAGAACTTGATCAAAACCAAGTGCAATCTTTTATGGAGGCACTTGAAGAAGCTAGGCACCTTGGAAAAACAGTTTTTACTGCCGGTAACGGCGGCTCCGCTTCTACGGCTTCCCATATAGGCACAGATTTTTGCTTTTCTATGTTTAAGGGCCAGGACCACACTATGCCATTCCGAACTTACCCTCTGACTGATGTATCCGCTATAACCGCTGCTGGCAATGATTTTGGCTACGACCAAGTCTTCACCAAGCAACTGGAAGTCCAATATCGCGATGGAGATATTCTCATGGTCATCTCTGCCAGCGGTAGTTCCCCAAATGTAGTTAAGGCGGCCGAATGGGTCCGTAGACGAGGAGGCAAGGTTTTGGGTCTACTTGGTTTTGACGGAGGTTCACTAAAAGATATTTGCAATGTTTCCATAGTGGTAAAAACAGAGAAGGGAGAGTATGGCCCAGTAGAAGATGTACATTTGATGCTGAATCACATGTTTACTGCTTGGATGCATGGCACATTTTCAGATGGGAAATGATCTATTACTTCTAGCAGAGAACGCCGCTCGCAAAGCGGGTGAAATGTTGAAATCGCAGGAAGCCAAAGTACTTAGCAGTATCGGTAAGGATGTAAAACTTGATGTTGATATGGAAGCGCATAAGTTTTTACTTCAAAAATTAGGGGCTACGGGCATTCCTATTCTTTCCGAAGAAGACGGGGTGCACGAATTTGATAAGAAAAAACAATGGGTCATTGATCCGTTGGACGGCAGTCTAAACTTTTCCCGCGGCATACCTATTTCTGTAGTATCCATCGCTTTGATGGAAGACGGGGAACCGAAGCTCGGGGTTATTTATGATTTCAATCGGGACGAAATGTTTACCGGAGTGGTAGGGGAGGGCGCATGGCTCAATGGAAAACCCATTTTTGTGTCTGGCGTTAAAGAAAAAGGAGAAGCCATACTTATGAGCGGATTTCCTTCGCATTCCGACCAGTCAAGCGAGGCGCTACAGAATTTTATTTCGCGAGTGCAGGTTTTTAAAAAAGTGCGTCTATTTGGTTCCGCGGCACTCTCGCTTGCGTATGTGGCTTGCGGTAGAGCCGACGCCTATTTTGAAAAAGGTATTTATATCTGGGACGTGGCTGCCGGTCTGGCGCTAGTAAAAGCCGCCGGAGGCGTTCACACGAAAACCAGTATTGATAAATATGGAAAATGTACTACTTACGCATCTTCCAACATATCTTTGCAGGACGAAATAGGGGATAAATAGAAAAACTGCTTGCTCCCCCAAGGGGAAGCAAGCAGTTTGAAGTTCAGAATCAGCTGACGAGTTCGGAGGCGATTTTCTCGGCGGCGTTCTCAAACTTGGCTAGGGAGAACTCCTCTCTCTGGATTTTCCGCATCCGTTCCGACTCGGCACTCGGTTTCGTGAGGAAGAGTATCTCCCTACCGATATCCTTTAAAGACTCGGCTAAGGCAGATACTCCGCTTTTGGCTGGGGGCCAAAAACCAAGCCCGGAGAGCTCCTTCCACCAGATTTTGTCGATATCGTGCATCAGATCCACAACCAGTACTCTTTGGCAGGCCGCCATGAGAGTGATAGTGGATCCACCGCCAGTTATGACGAGGTCGCTTCCCGCGACCATGTCTTGGGTGGAGAGACCAGTTTCCTTTGGCGCAAAGCTGACCAATGGTCTGGCTGACCCCAAGATGTCTTCGTAGGCATCTTGTCCGTGGTTGGCGCCTGGATGCGTAGTGAGAACTACGCGAAGCTTGATATTGGATAACGACTCCACGGACACTGTCGTCATCGCAACATCCCGGAAAAGACTCCGGTTTCTCTCCAGCTCCTTGGAGCCGGAGACCAGGATCATGGTTTCGTCCGTGTCGATACCGAGTTTGGAACGAACTTCTTCGCGGTCGAACTTGACCTTGAAGAATTCCGCCCAGTAAGGGTTCGCGGCGTGGACGATTCTTGTGTTTGGGCCAACAACGCTCTCGGCAGTTTTCACCTCATTCTCGTCAATGACGAAAAGCAGGCCGGCTTTGGGTAGCAAGTCCGAAAACCAGGGGCGATTGTACATCCCGTAGATGTCGGAGAAGACGGCGATCGGCACGCCGAGCCGGACGGCTTCTTGCATTGCGTGTCGCTCTTCCGCCGTCCGACTCTCCGCCGAGGAGAAGCTGACAAGCAGGCGATCGGCCTGCTTCAGGGACTCATTGATGCGCTCCAGGGACCCTTCCGGCAGAGGTTTACCCCCTCCGAAAAAGCCCTCCACTTGGTGACCCATCTTTTCTAGATGAGCACCGATTAGACGCAGGGAATTTCCATTCCCGACGTCTTGGGTGACCGCGGTGATGTTCAAGGTTCTCTCCTTCTGTTTTAGCAGGGATTGCTTATTGAATCATATATCTTATTATACACTTTGTCAAGTTAAGCTAATTAGCCCTATACGAACTGCCACAACTTTTCTATGCTAGGATTCCCCATCAAATGAAAGAGAGTAAAGCTATATTAATTGTCTTTGGCGAAGAACTCCCTGAGCGTTTAAATCGCGGCTACAAAGAAGTTGTCGCTAAAAAAAATCTTAAGCAGGCGGTAGAGTCGGCGGGCTTAAGGTGGGTAGATTTGGACGGGCTAGCTGGTCCGGGAAGTATTTACCAAGCCACTACGCTTTTGGAAGAATTACCCCACCTGAAACTTGCGGATGGGACACCTGTCGCCAAGTCTTTTCTCTACAAGGGTTATGAATTGTGGTGGATGCATTATGACAGTCTCTTCTATCACTTCTGTCTCCCTTACACGCGCTATCGCAAGTTGCTGGAATACCTGAAAGATTTTCCGAGTATTTATTTTTACAAACCACCGCACGCCAATTTATTTTCTTCCTATCTGGAAGCATACGGGAGAAAAATAAATGTGATTCCTGCGCCCGGTTTACACAGCCCGTCTTTTCTACCTTTTGGTGTTCTGCTTCAGATAATTCTAACCTTCATATTCTTGCCAGCGCTAGTGGTACTGCGTCGTCCAATCATGGTTTATGTCGGCGATAAGTTTGAAAAAGGGAAAGATCATGATTTTCGGTTCCGCTTCGTCTACGAGGAATTGCGGCGGAAGAAATTGCCTTTCGTGGAATTTATTCGTGGAGTGGAATCCTGGAGGAGTGTTCTAGAACACGTATTTGTACGCAAGCGCCCGGTCATCTATTCGGAAACCGCGGTTTTTATCGGACGGTTTCTTAGTGTGTTGACCGGTGGTCGTTCCAGTGCCCGTAAAAAGTTTGGAGCAGACACATTTCCCAAGAATTTAGATCCAGAAACAAGATTTAAATTATCCCTATCCACTTTGTTTTTAATCGGAGTTTACGAGGATGTATGGGCTATACGCATTATGCGTCTCATTTTGAGCGCGGTTGGCGTTGAAACTGGGCTAATCACAGCCGGCTCACAACGCAATTTTCCCACAGTACTCGGTTGTAAGCTGAACGGCATACCGACCGTCGGCATACTCCACGGCGTGGCCTCGCGTTTCTACAACGTATATGAGTTTATGCCCGGCTTTAATGGAGAGAAAAGACTTTCCGTGGACACATACGGTCTTTGGAGTGAATGGTGGAAGTCGTATTTTATAAAATACAGCAGGATCTATGCGCCCGAGCAACTTTACGTTTCCGGCCCCATGCGGCCACTTCTAAAAATTTTCGGAGTTCCAGACAAAGAATCCTCCAGCGGAATTACCCGTGTTTTATTTGTTTCCGAAGAGGTAGCCGCTCCGGAAGAAGTCCTACCTTATCTTGAGGAGCTACTTCGAAGGCAGGATATTAAATTAACTTTAAAGTTTCGTCCCTCGCGCGATGGTTTTGAACAATGGCTCATACTCAATAACCCCGGGGTTCTAAAACGTGAAAACTTAAATATAGTCAGAGGTAGTATGCAGGAAGCGATTGCGGTTTCGGATGTGGCTGTGGGCTGTCAAAGCACCGGAGTTTTGGAAGCCTTGCAGCAGACAAGAGTTCCTATATATTTTCGTACAGAAAAATGGGGAGATTATTACGAGCTTGCGGACTACGCTCCGGGCCAACCATTCTTTGCAGAAAATCCGGAAGAGTTGGTGCAAAAAATAAGAGGTGCAAGGGCGGTTCCAGACAAATTTTTAGAAGAACTTAAGGAGCGGTTTTTTGGTGACCCGACTAGGAACGGCAGTGCTTGGGTAGTGGAACAGCTCCAGAAAAATTTAGAAACGTAATCAGGCCCGGCTGCCAAATTGCCATATCGCGATGTTTGCGAGCATGCCGATAAAAGAGTGCAAAACGAACGCCAAGACCAGTCCAAAAACTCCTCCCCAGATTCCGAGAATCGTGTAGAGAGTAATACGCAAAAGATTTTGGGTTATACTGTTAAGGAAAATGAATTTGGTGAATTTTTGGGATGTCAGGAGTAAACTAACTAGGCGGTTGGGCATGGCGAAGATGAGACTAATGGCCAGAATTTGAGAGTAAAATACGGAATCTAGGTATCGGGGCAAAACATATTTAAACAGGTGTGGGGCAATCAATATGTAAGCCCCTGCCGCCAAGGCACCCAGAAGCATGCCTTGAAAAAGTCTTTTATAGAAAGCCTGGTTTATTTCTTCGGGAGTCTTGTTGGCGAACTTGGGGGAGCCCAACCCAACCAAACTTTTAATGATAATGGTAGCGCGGGCAGGTATAGCCATAGCCAGAGTATAGGTAGCCAGTTGGGCTGTGCCCCAGAAATGAGCCACTACTATTTTATCTATCTGCGAGGCTATAGGGTCAATAAATCCTAGAAAAGTTAATTGGCGCCCATATTGGAGGGTTTCCCCAGAAGATGACTGGGATGGTTTAAAAATTCGGAGCGTCAGAGCGTAAAAAATAAAAGTGGATAATAGGGTTAATCCGGAATATACAAATATTAGCCAAAAGACGTCGGCACCCAGGAAAAGAACCAGGAGCATGCCGGCGGTGTATACGAAGGTAGAGACAATACTAAAGATACTGGCTAAACCAAACTCCTTTTTACCTTCTAAGTATGAGCCGTAAGTATTAAAAGCTTGGGTAGCTGGAGTAAATAGTCCCAAGATAAAGAAAGATACGGCGAAAAGGGAATTACCTTGTACCAGGTAGTAACCACCCAAGGCCATAAAGGCCGTGAGCATCATCAAATTCCATTTGAGCTGGTATTTAACAGAATCTTGAAAAGCTCCTTCTTGACCCACAGCAACCGCACGCGCCACCGCGTTGTTCATGCCGGTCAGTGAGAAAATCCCGAATATCCCCGCTAAAGAAAGAATGTAACGATATAGACCGTAAGTTTCCTTAGGTAAGAGATTGGCGAAGGCTACAATGAGAAGGAGAGACAGTAGACTGGAAATTACTTGCGCGAAGGTTATCCAAAAACCGCCCCTCGCCACATAAACCATATCCAAATTGGTATACCGCTCGCTCCAGCGCAGAATGTCGGTGGCAATCCTGCTTATGTTCTCGGTCATTTGGACCATACTAGATTATAACTTTCTCTATCGCTAGCAGGTGTCTCTAGGCTTATGTTATAGTCGTCTGCGTATGACGATGGAAAAAATGCTTCGCTACGCGGTACTCTCCGGTATTTACGCCGTACCTTTCATACCTCTCGTTGTCGCCTCCCACCTCTTTTTTCCCTTTATAACCGGTAAGAATTTTACCTTCAGAATTGTGGTGGAGCTGATGCTAGCGGCTTGGGCGCTCCTGCTTATACAAAGTCCTACATATCGCCCCAAGGCATCATATTTAGTTTGGTCTTTCCTGGCATTTCTTTTGACGCTAGGGATTTCTACTCTGCTTTCGGAAAATGTTTTCAAAAGTTTTTGGAGCAATTTTGAGAGAATGGAGGGGTATATAACTCTTCTCCACCTCTTTGCGTACCTCCTTATATTTACGGTTTTCCTGCGCACGGAGAAGGATTGGAATTGGTGGCTGAAAACTTCCACCTTTGTGGCCGCCTGGCTTTGTGGTTTTGGGGCTTTTCAGCTGGCTGGAGTTTTGACCATAAACCAGGGTGGAGTGCGTCTGGACGGCACGCTCGGCAACGCGACTTACCTGGCCGTGTACATGCTATTCCATATATTCTTTCTGGTGCTTTTATATTTTCGGGAGAGAAGCTCTGCCTGGACGCTTGTTGAAAAACTGGGAGTTTGGTTCTTATCCTTAGCTGGGGTTTTCATGCTGCTTGTTTCCGATTTCGGTTCCGCTTCTCTTCTCTCCAGGGATGGAGGATTCCTTACCAATGTTTACCTTCTCCTTCCAATCCTTTCTGCCGGAGTAGCTCCTTTCTTTCCGAAAAAATATTTTATTTACGCGCTTCTTACTTTTGAGATTTTTATTCTCTACCACACCGCGACTCGCGGTGCCATCCTGGGCCTTATCGGTGGTGCTCTTCTGACCACTGTATTAATAGCCATTTTTGATCGTAAGGAACCCAAATTAAGGAAAATTTCTGGGGCCGTTATTTTAGGCATCCTGGCTTTTGTGGGAGTATTTTTTGCCGTGAAGGAAGCGGACTTTGTCCAAAAAAGCGAAGTCTTGAATCGTTTTGCCAACATATCCATCTCCGAAACCACCACTCAGTCCCGTTTTCAAATTTGGAACATGGCTTTACAAGGTTTTAAAGAAAGGCCGTTCTTTGGTTGGGGACAGGAAAACTTCAACTATGTTTTCAACAAATACTACGATTCAAGCATGTTCCGGCAGGAGCAATGGTTTGATAGGACTCACAATGTGGTCTTGGATTGGCTTATCGCTGGCGGAGTTTTTGGGTTGCTTACCTACCTAACTTTGTTCTTTTCGGCTGTATATCTATTATGGAAAAAGAGCGGACTTTCTTTTACCGAGAGAGCGCTCATCACCGGTCTTCTTTCCGCTTACTTCTTCCACAATCTGTTTGTTTTTGACAACTTGATCAGTTACCTGTTCTTTTTCGCGGTTCTGGCCTATATACATACCCGCTCTCTGCCTCCGGAAGAACCCAGACCGCCCCATTCATCCATGCTTCCGATGAAGTTTGCTCTGCCTGCGGTTGGGCTTCTTCTTCTCGCGGTTTTATATGTGGTTAACATCAGGCCCATTCTCGCCGGCTCCGCGCTTATAAGTTCTATGGAACCGCAAAAAGAAGGGGCCGCCGCCAACCTGGCTTATTTCAAACGCGCGCTTTCTTACGACACTATCGGTACCCAAGAAGCGAGAGAGCAGCTTATCCAAGCGGCGGCCAGCATCCGGACTTCCAATTTATCTTTTGATGTTAAAAATAGTTTTTTTGAACTGGCAGTTTCCGAGATGGGCAAAATGATTGAAGAAGCTCCAAATGACACCCGCCACCCCTTCTTTCTTGGCGGGCTTTATAACTCCAACGGCCTATATGAACAGGCCATACCGAATCTTAAAAAAGCCCTAGAGACTTCTCCGGGCAAACAAGCCATCAAGTTTGAACTCGGGGTCTCTTATATAGGCCTCAAACGCTACGACGAGGCCCTGGCGATTTTTAAAGAAGCTTATGAATCCGCACCGGGTTACGACGACGCCCGGCTCATTTATGCGGTTGGGGCGGTTTACGCAGGTAAAATGGATCTGGTTCAAGAATTGCTTGTGCCGCGCTATGGGAATATCACTCCTTCCGACGATCGGCTAGTTCGGGCTTACAGAGATACCGGGCGCACCGATTTAGTTCTACAGGTATTCAAAAATAGAGCCGATGCGTCGCCGACTGATCCGCAGACCCTTATGTCCTTAGCGGCCGCCTACTTTGACGCCGGGCGAAAGGCAGACTCTATTGCTACTCTAAAGAAAATAGGGGAACTGCGTCCGGATTTGAAACCCCAAACCGATAAATTTATAGAGGATATACAAGCCGGTAGGACACCTTAAATGCGGGTGACTAGTTGCTTTTTAGGTCAAAAGGGTGTATAATTCACTCTGTGAGTGCTGACAGTAATGTTGGTGCTGCAAATATCTTCGCACGACCCGCTTACGGCGGGTTTTGCGTTTTTATATCCAGGGTGTTTTATTCGCATCTTGCTCTAATTTTTACGCTGACTTTTTCCTAAAAAATATAACAAATCCTGCGGCCGCAGGATTTGTTATATTTTACCTTCCTAAAATCTTAACTTTGCGTTTTTATACCACTGGTGTTTAATAGTTTTTAGATACAGACAGGGAGGAACATATGTTTTTTTCTTCGCTCAAAACCTTTGCGTTGGCGGCGGTTCTTGTTGCCAGCTCTGTAGATAAGCCGGAAGATTCGCCCTTGAAAATCACCGAGTTCTTGTGTTCTGAACTTATAGACATTTCGGACTTGTCCAAGGAAGATAAGGTGACCCGGATTCGTCCTATTGTTGACCGGTATATGGATGCGGAAGGACAGGCCTCTTTTGTTGCCGGTCCAAGGTGGCAAAAAGCCACTCCGGAACAAAAGAGGGAGTTCAGAAGTTGGTTGGACCCGTATTTATATTCCGCCGTCGTGGATTCTGTGGCGACCTGGGATGTTGTCAGGTGCTCTGCTAACCCACTAGTATTTGGGGATAAGGTGGAGGTGACTGTCGCAACGATGAAGGAGAAGGAAGACGGTGACTACGCCATTTCCGTCTTTACCATGTATCTTGTATTCGTGCGGGCCTCGGATGGGTTTCGTGCCAGGGATATAGTGAATTCCAGCGGTGGGAGTTTGCTCTCCGTGGTCAAACAAGAAGTCCAGCAACAAGGCACTTTTGGACCTATGGCGGTTTTCGTTCTCAGATCTCCTGGCGAGTTTGGTTCTAATAGTGGTCTCGACAAATAATAGGATTAAATTTACTGCCCCGGAGATTTACATAGTCTCCGGGGCGTATATTTTTACATCCTCCGCACCACTTGATTTTATACTTTACAGTGTTATAATACACGTCAGTAAATTTTTGGAGGGCAAGACATGGCTAAACGCGTTGCGGGAGTTCCGTACTTCCGGATTCCCCGGACTTGCGGGATGAAGAAGTCGTTCGTGGCACAAACGCCGATGCGTTTTCGTCGCTCTATCAGGGATACGATCGATGTTCCGTTGACGGGGTTTCAGCGTTTGGCCGGGTTCCTTTTCTTGGGCGCGCTCGCTCTGCATCTGGTCTAGGCCTAACAGCTTGGACCCAAGAATTCCGCCGCCAGCTAAAGAAAGCTGGCGGCGGCTTTGCATTTTTTTACCGTCTTTCTATACTGCCTGTGTACGTTCGCGTGGCTAGCGGCTGCACTCACATAGATATTTGCTTGGAGCCGACACCCGCTAGCCGCGCGAGCGCGCCACATGAATATAATTCCAGATTTTTCCCTTACGGGAATAACCACTTTTCGTCTTGGTGGTTTTGCTAGGTTTTTTTGTGAAGTTAAAAACATAGAGGATTTAAAAGGGGCCATAAGTTTCTCTAAAGAAAAAGGGGTTCCATTTATAGTTGTCGGAGGTGGGAGTAATACCCTTTTTAGAGACGACGGCTTTCCTGGTTTGGTCATCAAAATAAGTTTTACCGGGATTGAAATTGTCCGTTCGGAAGATTCCGTTTCCATTTACTCTGGAGCCGGTGAAAACTGGGATTCTCTAGTCATGCTTGCAGTCACTGGTAATTTATCTGGTATTGAAAATCTCTCAGGCATTCCGGGTACGGTCGGCGGGGCCTTGGTCCAGAACATCGGGGCTTACGGACGTGAAATTAAAGATGTATTTTTGGAAGCGGAAGTGTTTGACGCCGGTAGCGGCGAATTAAAAAAGTTTTCTGCCGGCGATTGTGACTTTGCTTACCGCTCCAGCATTTTTAAAACAAATCCGCATCTCATAGTACTCAAAGTAACTCTGAAACTTTCCGTTAACTTCTCTCCAAGTTTGTCTTATCCGGACTTGAGAAGGCGTTTGGAGAGCCGTCCGTCACCGAATCTTAAAGAGGTGAGGGAGGTCGTCCTCTGTATACGCGCCGAGAAACTACCGGACTGGAGAAAGATTGGCACCGCTGGTTCTTTTTTCAAGCACCCGGTTGTTCCGGGGGATATATTTCGTTCTTTGGCTCTTAAATTCCCGGAGGTACCGCTTCTAAGAGAAGGTGTCGATACCTTTAAAGTACCTGCCGGGTGGCTTTTGGATAAAGTGGGAGGGTTCAAGGGGGTTCGTCGCGGTATGGTTGGAACTGCGCCGCGGCACGCTCTGGTTATAGTCGCGGAACCCGGGGCCAAGAGTTCGGAAGTAGTCGTTTTGGCGGAAGAAATGCGTCAAAAAATTTTTGAGGAAACCGGTGTAACTCTGGAGCCGGAAGTCATGACCCCTGGAGTAGAATGGGGGAATTTGCAGGTTTAAGTTTTCAGAAACTTTTTCAAACTTGTAAATTGGGACCTACAACTTAAAACTTCCATTTTGGGTTATCCACACAAAAGTTTTTTATACATTGAGTTTTATACTACAGGGTACGATAATTCCATGTAGAGCGTTGTTCGGAGTTATAGTTCGTTTTGCTTGTTTACAGTTTTGCATACTAGCGAGATGAATGGTCGCCGAGACGCCATTACGTATCCGTAAAAAGCTCTTCATGGCCAAGAAAAAGCGAAAGGCGGCAAAAAAAGGAAAGAAAAAAGCCGCTAAAAGAAAGAAGAGACGCTAACTTCTTTAACCGGGCGAGGAATCTTTCTTCGCTCCCACTTTACGCAAAAACCCCTCTCCGGAGGGGTTTTTGCGTATTAAACTAGGACCTTTCTTACACGGAATGACGGGTTCGTGTTAAAGTACCAAACCAATGCTTTCGTGGCTAAAACAAGGCCTAAAAACCATCTCTGGAGGTGATAGAGCCGTCAAAGCTCTACTCCCCATAGTTGCTAGGGTAAACTCCCTGGAACCCTCCTTTTCGGCCCTTTCTAATGAGACATTGAAGTTGAAGACCAAAGAATTTAAACAGCGTTTAGAAAAAGGGGAGACTCTGGAAGAACTTTTACCGGAAGCTTTTGCTGCGGTCCGGGAGGCCGGGAAGCGGACCTTAGGTCAGCGTCACTTTGATGTTCAGCTCATGGGCGGAATTGTGCTTCACCGCCGGGGGATTGCGGAAATGAGGACTGGTGAGGGTAAAACTCTGGTGGCCACTCTCCCGGTCTATTTAAACGCGCTTTCCGGCAAGGGTGTGCATGTGATTACGGTCAACGACTATTTGGCCAGGCGCGACGCGGTTTGGATGGGGCAAATTTACAACGCGCTCGGCCTCTCTATATCTTCCATAGGTCACGACGAATCCTGGATTTACGATCCGGCTCACACAGAGAAAGATAGGGAGCGGGACGAACTAGGTTCCTTTAAAGTACTGCACGAATTTTTGCGCCCTTCCACCCGTCGGGAGGCATATGCTGTGGACATAACTTACGGTACCAACAGCGAGTTCGGGTTTGATTATCTGCGGGACAATATAGAGTACGAGCCCGAAAGACTGCGCCAAAGAGGTCATCCTTATGCGGTTGTGGACGAAGTAGACTCCATATTGATAGACGAAGCCCGCACACCCCTGATTATTTCTGCTCCGGCCGCAGAATCGGAGGATTTATATCGGACTTTTGCGCGGGTAGCCAGGGAACTCAAAGAAGTAGAGGACTATATAGTGGAAGAAAAACACCGCCAGGCCTCGCTGACGGACGCAGGTATAACCAAGTCCGAAAAACTTCTGGGCATTTCTGATATTTATACCGAGAAAGGTGTGCGTTTTGTACATCATCTGGAAACTGCAGTCAGAGCCAAGGCTCTTTTCAGGCGGGATAAGGAATATGTAGTCAAAGACGGCAAGGTAATTATTGTGGATGAGTTCACCGGCCGTATGCAGCCCGGAAGGCGCTGGAGCGAGGGGTTACATCAGGCGGTGGAGGCCAAAGAAGGGGTGGCGATTGAGAGAGAGAACCGGACTTTTGCCTCGGTTACCTACCAAAATTATTTCCGTTTGTATGAAAAGCTCTCCGGTATGACCGGTACCGCCGCTACTTCCGCGGAGGAATTTTATAAAGTATACGGAATTGAAACCGTGGTCATCCCGACCAACAGACCTTCCGCCCGTATGGACCGGGATGATTTTATTTTCCAAACCGAAAAGGGCAAGTTTAAAGCCATCGCCAGAAAGGTCGGCGAACTGCACAAGAAAGGACAACCGGTTCTGATCGGTACGGTTTCTATAGAAAAAAATGAAATGCTCTCCGCCTATCTGAAGCAAGAGGGAGTGCCACACGAGATTCTTAACGCCAAAAATCACGAAAGGGAAGCCGAGATAGTGGCTCAGACGGGTAAACCGGGGGCTGTGACCATTGCGACCAATATGGCAGGACGGGGAGTGGATATAAAGCTGGGTGGCGTTCCCGGCACTCTGGAGTTTTACGAAGAAATAAAAAAACTAGGAGGTTTGTTTGTGCTTGGAACTGAACGACATGAAGCTAGGCGTATTGATAATCAGCTTCGAGGGCGTTCCGGTCGTCAGGGCGACCCCGGGGAAACCCAATTTTTTGTGTCCCTGGAGGACGATTTAATGAGGGTTTTTGCGTCGGATACAGTTAAGAGTCTGATGGGCAGTTTCGGTATCCCGGAAGATGAGCCCCTTCAGAGCCGTATGGTCACCCGCTCGCTGGAGGCGGCGCAGGGGAAAATTGAAGGTTTTAATTTTGACCGCCGCAAACATATTCTAGAGTACGACAGCGTTCTTAATCATCAGCGCATGGTTCACTACGGCCGCCGCCGGGTCATCCTGCTTGGTAAAAATGAAGAGGTTTGGGAACTTCTGTCGGGGTTCATAAAGGGTGACCTGGATATGGAGAGAATTATTCTGGAAAAGAAAGAATCTCTTGGCGAGGATGATTTTTTCCGGGCTCTACGCCGGCTTCTTCTCCAGACTCTGGACATGTTCTGGATAGACCACCTGGAAGCTATGGAATATCTGCGGGAAAGCGTGAATCTCCGGGCTTATGGACAGAGAGACCCTCTAGCGGAATATAAAAAAGAAGGACTTAAACTTTTTAAGGATATGGAAATTTCTATCCCTGCTCAGATTATAGGGCTTTTGCCACATCTCTCCGGGAGTGCCTTTGCGCCGGAGCGTAGTAATTCCATTGAGGGGACGGCTAGGGACTTGACCAAGGAAGGTGCGGTTGTTGGTGGGGGTAGAATCGGTCGCAATGACACGGTGACCATTACCGACGGCAAAGAGACCAAGGTTATGAAGTGGAAGAAAGCCGAGATCCTTGTGGCTTCCGGCTGGAAACTGGTAGGGTAATAAATATGATCGAGAATCTATACAGAGTCGCTATTACCGCAGTAGTAATTAAAGACGGGAAATTTCTTATTACTAGGCGTTCGGCAAATAAAAAGCGCTGGCCTCTTAAGTGGACAGTCCCTGGCGGGAACCTGGAACCCGCAGATTATGCAACCCTACCTAAAGACACCGTAGACGCGTGGTATAACGCTCTAGAGAATACTCTCACCCGTGAGGTTATGGAGGAAGTCGGATTATCTATAAAAAATGTTAGGTATCTAACGAGTATAATTGCCGAGTATCCGGACGGACACGCTTTGATAATTTCTTGCCTGGCCGATTATGATAGCGGAGAGGTTAAGTTGCAGGAAAGCGAGACCGACCAATATGCCTGGGTTACAGCGGAAGAAGCCAAGAAATATGAGTTGATTGACGGAATTCGGGATGAATTGGTACTTGCGGAGAAGTATTTAAAAGGTGATAAGTCCGGCTGGTCTAGACAAAACTAATATGGATAAAACTCAAGTATGGATTGTGGGGGCGGTATTATTGCTCGTAGTAATTGGTATAGGAACCGCTGTCTATTTTGGCAGTACTCCTGGAAGCGGTAATGACACTTCTTATCTATCTGACCAAGTTGCAGACAATGATCATGTCACCGGCAAGGGGGGTAAAGGAGTGCTTCTAATTGAATATAGTGACTTCCAGTGTCCAGCCTGTGGTGCTTACCACCCGGTAGTTAAGCAGCTTCTCCAGAAATATGAGGACGATATAAAGTTTGTGTACCGGCATTTTCCTCTGCCCCAGCACAAGAACGCCCGTATTGCTGCTTATGCTTCCGAAGCCGCTGGGCGGCAGGGTAAATTTTTTGAGATGCACGACCTTTTGTTTGAAAATCAGAGCGAATGGTCCGAGAATCTGAACGCCAGGAGTATATTTAGCCGATACGCAGTGGAACTTGGGCTAGATGAAGCCCGGTTCGCTTCGGATATAGACGACGCTTCTATTGCTGCAATAGTTGGGGATCAGAGCGCCAGTGGCATCTCTCTCGGGGTTAATTCTACCCCTACCTTTTTTCTGAACGGTAAAAAACTTGGGAGTCCGGGCAGTCTGGAAGCGTTCGACGCTCTTATAAAAGACGCTATAGATAAGGCCCCCATTAAAGAGGTGGAGGTCGCCGAGCACTCTCACGCTGATTTCGCCGTATATCTTGATGGTAAGAAAATAGATTTTTCTTTAGCTAAGTACCAGTCTGAGGAAGGTAAGGAGAAAAATGAATGGCTACACCTTCACGACGGAAACGGTAAAGTAATTCATAAACACAAGAAAGGAGTCTTTATCGGGGAGTTTTTTAAGAGTCTCGGCATGGGGTTTACTAAGGAATGTTTTACGACTGATACGGGGAGTAAATATTGTAATGGTTCCGGCAAAACCTTAAAATTTTTTGTTAACGGCAAAACTAATTCCGAATTTGGCAGTTACGAACCCAAGGACCTGGACAAATTAGTGATTTCTTACGGACCCAAGAGCGAAAACCCTCTTTTCCAGCTTGAGAGCGTCTCCGACGACGCCTGTATTTATTCGGAAAAGTGTCCTGAAAGAGGACCAGCTCCGGAAGAATCTTGCGTCGGCGGGCTTGGCACAAGCTGCGATTAGAAGTTAAGAAAAAGTAACATGCAAAATATTTTTGCGCAGAGCAGAGTTTCGTTTTTGTTGGCTCTTATTATTGGCGGGGTTGCTGGGTACGGAATGTCGGTCTATCTACCCAAAAACGAGGAGCGTTTAATTAGGGATTTTTACGCGACTGAAGTGGCGGTTTCCGTGTCCCCGCATTCTCTGCGGACTTCCCTAGACAGGGGAGAGAATAAATATGTATTGGTAGATCTGCGTAGTGCGGAAGAATATGCGGCCGCGCATATACCAACCGCCATAAACATTCCGGCCTACAAGGACAAAAACACCTCCGCCTACGATGAAACAGATAGAATAATGAACTCCTTTCGTGAACTACCGGAAGATAAACAGATAGTTACTTACTGTTACTCCATACCCTGTATGACCAGCCGCAAGGTGGGAAATATTCTGGCAGAAAAGGGTATCTATGTTAAACACCTGAATATAGGATGGAATGAGTGGAGATATTATTGGAAACTTTGGAATCACGAGCATGAATGGGCCAGCGCTTTACCGGAAGATTATGTGGTGATTGGCAAAGAGCCGGGCGTTTGGCCCAGAAGCGGGCTGCTCTCGCCCTGCACAACAGGAGAACTTGGTTGTTAAATTAAAAAATGCCCTACGCCCTGTCTGTAAAAGACCTAAAGAAAACCTACGCTAGCGGAACTTCTGCTCTCAAAGGAATTTCACTCGAGGTTCCCTCTGGAGATTTTTTCGCTCTGCTTGGCCCAAACGGCGCCGGCAAAACAACCCTGATTGGCATTGTGACTGGATTGGTAAATAAGACCGACGGAAAAGTAGAAGTTTTTGGACACGATATTGATTCCGAAACGGAAGTTGCCAAAACCTACATTGGTCTGGTGGGACAGGAAGTTAATTTCAATCCGTTTGAAAAACCTCTGGATATAGTGGTCAATCAAGGCGGTTACTATGGGATTCCTCGGTCAATCGCGATTCCGCGAGCCAAAAAACTACTTACCGATTTGGGACTTGGCGAGAAAATGTCACAGAATAGCATGACTCTTTCCGGGGGTATGAAGAGGCGCCTTATGATTGCTCGAGCGCTCATCCACGGGCCCAAGTTCTTGATTCTGGATGAGCCGACTGCGGGAGTAGATGTGGAACTGCGTAGAAGTATGTGGGACTACTTGCGTTCACTTACAGCGGGGGGTTTAACCATTCTCTTAACCACACACTATCTGGAGGAAGCAGAACAATTGGCAAAACATGTGGCGATTATTAATAAGGGAGAAATTGTGGCGCAGGGAAGTATGGCCGAGGTTCTGGCTCTCCACGAGGAGAAATCTGGGGAAGAAATGGGCACCTACCGTGGCGGGCGTTTGGAACAAGTTTTTCTAAAGCTAACTAGCGAAAAATAATATGACCCCGCGGCAAAAATGGATTTCCTTCTACACTATGATTCGCAAAGATGTGGTACGCATGTTCCGAATATGGGTGCAGACATTTCTACCTTCCGTTATAACTTCTACCTTATATTTTCTCGTCTTCGGAACGGTTTTAGGTTCACGCATCGGAGAAATACAAGGAGTTAGTTATATGACCTTCGTGGTGCCAGGGCTCGTAATGTTGGCTATCGTTACTACATCCTACGCTAACACTTCGTTTATGTTTTTTGCTTCTAAATTTTTTGCTCGTTCCATAGACGAAATTTTAGTGTCTCCGACACCCCCCTGGCTACTTATCGCCGGTTTTATCGGAGGCGGTGTGGTGCGCGGTATTCTGGTCGGCACACTAGTGCTTCTGGTATCACTGTTTTTTACTGGACTACATCTCGCGGTTTATAACTTAGTTGTAATACTTTCCTTTGCTGTCTTGACCGCGATCGTTTTTTCTCTTGCCGGCCTAGTCAACGGTATCTACGCCAAATCCATTGATGGTATTAATATCATCCCGACTTTTGTCCTGACTCCGCTCGTATATCTTGGTGGTGTCTTCTATTCAATACACACACTCCCTTCTTGGTGGAGTGCTGTTACCTACGCCAATCCCATTTTTTACCTGATTAATGGTTTCCGTTACGGGTTTTTAGGTATTACCGATGTGCCACTCTATATTTCAATAGTTATTCTCTTCGCGCTGATACTCACACTAATTGTCATTAATTTATATTTTATTCGTACCGGTCTGGGTTTGCGTTCCTAATGTTATACTTTCAGGAATGGATACGGCGGAAACCGGACGCAATTTAGAATAAATGACAGATTTAGTCGTTCAATATTTAGAGGCGATTATATTGGCTTACGGATCTTTCGGGCTTTTCATTGCTGCCATTACTGAAGAGCTGATAGCTCCGATTCCGTCTTCTTTCGTTATACTTACCGGCGGGTTTGTATTTCTCGGGGGGCAACCAATAGGGGTCTATGAGGTTCTAAAATTATCTATAGTAGTCGCTTTGCCTATTGCCGCAGGTCTTACCCTCGGCTCTCTTTTTTGGTACGGGTTGGCCCGTCGTCTAGGGCGCCCTTTTATTATAAAGATTGGTCCTTATATAGGTTTATCCGTGTTGGAAGTGGAGAAGGTGGAGACCTGGATGCACAAGTCTATCGCGGATAACACGGTTCTTTTTCTTTCCCGGGCTATTCCTGTCATGCCGGCTTTAGCCGTCAACTTGGCTTCCGGTGTTCTGCGCTTTCCTCTCTCCCAGTATATTCCCATAACTTTCTTGGCGACTTTTTTTAAGGCGGTGGTCTTAGGTTTTCTCGGTTGGCAAGCCGGGTCTTTATACCGTGAGTACAGCGCCTTGTTTCAAAAAATTGAAATTTGGGTGCTAGTATTTCTCCTTATTTCTGTAGTGATTTTTATCTGGTACCGGCGACGGAAGATTGGAAGAATATAAGCAAGCCGTTGATTAAGCTCGGTTTTTCGGTATATTAAGCTCATTATGCGACCAATAAATCACTTTTTTGACCACTTGGAGGATAAAGTAAGGGAATGGCTCTCCCGCCATCCATTTCTATACTCCTTGATAGGCGGAGTAGCCATAGTCCTCTTTTGGAGGGGGGTTTGGAATACGGCGGACATGCTTCAAGTTCCGGATTTTTGGGCGGGGGTTGCTTCTGTCGCGGTACTCGGTATATCCGGTCTTTTCGTGTCCTTCTTTATAGGTGACACCATTCTTATCTCTGGCATTAAGCGCGAAAAGAAAGTTATTGAAAAAACCGAGGAAGAGGTAAGACAGGAGACTAATACCATTAAAAATATTGAAGCAGATGTAGCCGCGGAAGAAACCGCGCTCATGCATATAAGGAAGGAACTCTCCAGTATAAGGAGGATTATGGAGGAGAGAGCTAATTAAAATATGATGCGTACTGCCGTAAAAATATTAGCTATAGCTGGAACTCTCCTTCTCATAACCGCATATCTGCCCGGAGTCGTAGTACCGGATTTCTATACCGCGCTTCTGGTGGCTCTGGTTCTGGGACTTCTTAATATTTTTGTTCGACCGGTTCTGGTGATTTTGACCCTGCCCCTCTCGCTTTTAACCATGGGTCTTTTTACCTTTGTTTTGAACGCAGTGATTCTCTGGCTTATTGTGTTCATAGTTCCAGGTTTCGCTCTCTCTGGTTTCCTACCGGCTCTCGGGGCGGCAGTTATTCTCTCCGCGGTTTCTTGGGTTCTTAGTCACATTCTTCCTTAAGTTTTTACCCCAATGCGGATAGCTACTCATAACGGCAGATTTCACATTGATGAATTATTCGGTATAGCTGCCGTTATGCTTGCCCACCCGGGTAAACACGAAGTCGTGCGGACGCGGGATATGGAGGTCGTGACTTCGGCGGACGTTGTTATTGATGTTGGTGGTATCCATGAGCCACTCAGAAACCGTTTTGACCACCATCAGGAGGGCGGGGCCGGATTAAGGGAAAATGGTATTCCTTATTCCTCTTTCGGTCTCGTCTGGCAAAAGTTCGGCGAGCAACTTTCCGGCTCCAAAGACTCAGCTATGATAATTGATAAAAAAATAGTAGAACCGATTGACGCAGTAGACAATGGCGTGGACATAGTCGCACCTCTTATACCCGGAGTTTATCCTTATCTCATTAATGCTCTGACCGGAGCCATGATGCCGACCTGGAAAGAGCCAGCGCGAAATTTGGATAAGGCATTTAAGCAGACGCTGGAGATTGTTAGAAAGTTGTTAGAGCGGGAGATAGCTCACGCGAAGGACTTTGTGGACGGTCAGAAAATAGTCCGGGACTTTTATGATCAGAGCCCGGATAAGAAAATTATTGAGATTGACGGCCCGTATCCGTGGGGAGAGGTTTTGGCAACCAAGCCGGAGCCCCTGTTTGTTATTTATCCGGAAAGGCAGGGTAACGGGTTCAGAGTGCAGGCGGTGAGGGACGCACAAAATTCTTTTATCAACAGAAAGGATTTTCCTCTAAGCTGGGCGGGAAAAACGGGCGCTGGTCTTGCGGAAGCGTCCGGCGTGCCCGACGCTCTCTTTTGCCACAACAAGAGATGGGTTGTAGCGGCTAAGAGTTTGGAGGGGGCAAGAGCTCTGGCTAAACTCGCGATTGAGACCAAAGAATAGACATGGCCTTTATTGATGAACTTAAGCTGTATCTAAAAGCCGGACGCGGCGGTAACGGGGTAGTGCGTTGGCGCCATGAGAAGGGTAGGGACCTGGCCGGGCCAGGCGGCGGGGATGGTGGCCGGGGAGGAGATGTATATGTTAAGGCTGTGCGCGATCTGGGAGTCCTGGCGCGCTACCGGCATGTAACGGAAATAGCTGCCGGGGATGGCAAGGATGGTATGCGCGACAGTATGCACGGCGGTAGCGGTAAGGATGCGATGGTAGATTTACCACTCGGCTCCATCATTGAATCTAAGGAAATGGGACGCAAAGTAGAACTTCTTTCTGAAGGGGAGCCAGTTCTAGTATTGCACGGTGGCCGGGGAGGTTTTGGGAACGAGCACTTTAAGTCTTCCAAGAATACGACTCCTAGAGAATTTACCAAAGGAGCAGTTGGAGAGTCCGGCTATTTTAATATTGAACTGCGTCTCATAGCGGATGCGGGACTCGTTGGTCTTCCCAATGCCGGCAAATCCTCGCTTCTTAATTCTCTCACGCGTGCCAAGGCCAAGGTCGCCTCTTACCAGTTTACGACTCTGGAACCAAACTTGGGAGAAATGTACGGATTTATTCTGGCAGACATTCCTGGACTCATTGAAGGAGCCGCCACCGGGAAAGGGTTGGGCCATAAATTTCTCCGACACATAGAAAGGACCAAGCTTCTTCTGCACTGCATTTCTCTGGAGGAAGACATAACTGAATCTTACAAAACCGTGCGCAGGGAATTGAATACCTACAACAAGGCCCTCGGCGAAAGAGCGGAAATTATTGTCCTCACCAAGTCCGATTCGGTGGATGAAAAGACCCTTAAGCGTAAATTACGTGAAGCTAAAGAACTGGAAAGAACGGTTCTTAGTGCGAGTGTCCTTGATGACAAATCGCTCAAGGAGTTTAAGGAAAAATTAGCTGGCCACTTACAAGCTCTTACTGGTCGGGATAGAATTTAAGTATGACTTCTTATATACCCACGATTGGTTTGGAAATACACGCAGAACTGAAAACCAGGACTAAGATGTTCTGTGATTGCAGGAATGACCCTGGCGAAAAGAAGCCGAACGCTAATATTTGCCCGGTTTGCCTTGCCCATCCGGGGACTCTGCCGGTTATAAACAAGGAGGCGGTCAGAAACATCTTGCGCGTGGGAGTGGCCATAGGCGGACAATTGGCGGATTGGAGCGAGTTTGACCGTAAGAGCTACTTTTACCCGGATATTCCTAAGGGCTACCAGATAAGCCAATACAAACATCCTCTGGTTTCCGGCGGAATTCTAAGAGGCGTGGAAGTAACCAGGGTACATCTTGAGGAAGATACCGCCCGCTCTCTTCATGAAAGGGAAGGGGAAACTTTACTGGATTTTAATCGTGCCGGGGTGCCTCTAATGGAGCTGGTGACCGAGCCGGTAATTCATGACACCGAGACTGCTGTCGGTTTTGCCAAAGAATTACAGTTACTGCTTCGTGCACTTGCCGCTGGAGATGCTAATTTGGAAAAAGGTGAGATGCGGGTTGAAGCTAACATTTCCATCGCCGAGGAAGGTAAGATGGGTACAAAGGTAGAAGTAAAAAATTTGAATTCTTTTCGGACGGTGGAGCGGGCAATTAATTTTGAAGTTAAAAGACAAACCGAAGTTCTTAGGAGTGGCGGGGAAGTGGTTCAGGAAACCAGAGGTTGGGACGACTCCAAAGGAGAAACTTTTTCTCAACGCCTGAAAGAAAGTTCCCACGACTATCGTTATTTTCCGGATCCGGATTTACCGAAACTGCATATTTCTGAAATTCCGGAATTCTCTGAAAAAACTTTAAGAAATTCTTTGCCGGAATTGCCTTCCAAAAAAAGAGAAAGGTATGAAAAAGAAATCGGGCTTAGTTCTGAATATTCAGATATCCTGACATCCAACACTATGCTCGGAGAAATCTTTGACTTGTCGGAAAAAAACTTTGAAGATAAAAAAACAAAAAAACTTCTGGCCAACTATATTATTTCTGATGTCCAAGGAGTTTTTGCAGCTAATCCTGGGTTAGCGCTTACAGCCACTGTCGTAGGCGAATCGGTTTCCTCTGCAGTTAAACTTATAGAGGAGGGCAAATTGTCTTCAAGGGGCGCCAAGGACGCTCTCTCCTTGTCTCTCCTATCCGGAGAAACGGTAGAGTCTGTGGCCAAAAGAGAAGGATTTATACAGGAAAGTAACCCGGAAGCACTTCGGGAAATAGTCAAAGACATAATCAAATCTAACCCTACGGTGGTTCTCAATTTTAAATCCGGTAAGGTGAGCGTAATTCAATTTATGGTGGGGCAAGCTATCAAGGCAACCAAGGGGGCAGGGAACCCGACTATACTCAAAGCCATTTTTGAGGAAGAGATAGGGAAAACTAAGTAGGTAGGTGTGGAAAACTTTTTAAGGTTTTTCCACTAATTCCGGGGATTACCCTCCGGAGTCGTTTTTCTTAGAATATTCCGCCGATTTCCCGTTTCACCACATTTAGAAACAGTCATCCGCGTACTGGCCTTAAGACTAAAGGGAGTTCACTTCTTTTTTAGATGTTTCACCAGGTTTTTCGGGCATTTTTTGGCCTCTGTCCTGTAAATTTGAAACCTTGTGCTGTAATCCACTAAATTAGTTTTCAATTTTTGACCCGAAAAAGAGTGAACCAGTTATATTTAGAGAGCCACTTCACCTATAATTCTTTACGAAATGGCAGATATACAGAACTTAGTATTTGAAGGCAAAAATTTTCTTTCTTCTTCGGAGTGTGCCAGGAAGTTTGGGTACACCAGGCATTACATAGCTCGTCTTTGTCGCCGGAGTGAAGTGTCTTGCCGCATGCACGAAGGTAACTGGTATGTAGAAGAAGCCTCCCTGATATCTTTCCGGGAAAAAGCTGAAAATAAAAAGAAAGAACACTATGCCGAACTGTCGCGCTCACTCAAGAAAAATCATATTCCTCCGTCATCGGTAAATAAACAAGTCACAGATAAGAAAGAACCTGAAATCATAACTTCTGTTCCTGTACAGAGCGTACCCTTAAAGCCTACGGATTCCGTAACCACTCTTCCGTCCAAAAATATAATTCTTCCAAGGCCGGTTAATCCCGCGCGTTCTGCTGTAAGACCAAGACCGTCTCTTAAATATACTTCCGATGACCGACCTCTCATTCCGCTTATAAGAGAAACCAGAGTCTTCATAGAAGAAAAACCTTTTCAGGTGGTCAGAGTGGTGAAGAAAAAAAATTCCCTTAAAAACAAATCAACTCTTCGTGATGTTTTGCATGAGGCTCTTGGTTCCCGTTTGCCGGAAAAGGTCTTAGCTCTTTCTATCGCCATAACTTTCGCGACAGGCGCCGCCTCTCTTTTCGGAAGCGGGGATAAAATATTTTTATCACGCGTAGAGACCGGTCCGGGAATTTCCATACCACGTTCTTTCTCCGCGGCACTCACAATCTTTTCCAATCTACTTTCTTCGCATATCAGTTATAAAAATCCATCTTCTCAAGCTGCGGCAGTTTCTCTCTCGCTTGATTCTGACGATTTAGCCCAAGGTCCGGCTTCTGACGTGGTTGGTTCCCGTTACGCGACCTCAACAGGAAGTTCCAATACCTCCTCGTCCTACTCTCCGCCGACTGGAATTGTTTTACCACAGGAAAAAATAATTCATACCATAGAGACTAGAGAAATTATCCGTGAAGTGGGAATCTCGGCTGAAGATTTGCAGGCTGTAAAAAATGAGCTGCTTTCGCGTATAAATTATCTCTCCGCCCAGTCCTCCGGTTCTTATAATGCTCCCTCCGGCGTCTATACAGTGGCTTCTCAAACCAATCGTATAGATGTTTTGACCAACACCTCTATAACTAACCCATCTATTTCGGGAGGTTCTTGGAGTAACGCCAGTGTCGCCGGTTCTTTCTCTGGTGATTTTAGTGGCACCGGTTCCAATGTCTCTCTTACCGGTACCACAACTCTTGGCGTCGGGACGACAACGGCTTCTAACGGTTTAAATATAACTTCAGGCTGTTTTTCGGTTAGCGGTACTTGCATACCTTCTGTAGGTTTTGGGGAAACTTGGGGGATTTCTGGCGGCTACTTAACCCCAACCACGACCCTCACAGTACTGCTTAACGGAGGATTTGTTTCCTCCGCCTCCTCAACCATAACTGGCAATTTCAATATCACCGGCAATTCCACGACGACGAACGCGACTACTACCGGGGCTCTATCCGTGGGCTCTACTCTTTCTGTCTCCGGTCTCGCGACTCTAACCAATCTTCTCGCTACCGCCTCCTCCACCCTCCAGAACTTCACCGCAGTTAACTCCACTTCCACTTCCGCCACCTCCACCAACTTCTTTAGTACGACAGCGAG
Source organism: Patescibacteria group bacterium (assembly GCA_038062065.1). Classification (GTDB taxonomy): domain Bacteria; phylum Patescibacteriota; class Minisyncoccia; order Phycocordibacterales; family JAKFXT01; genus JBBTXX01. The sequence goes on along the minus strand of JBBTXX010000010.1, from coordinate 608 downwards.
TTCGACAAACCTATTTGCCTCTAATCTTTCCATAGGATCTCTCTCTGGTTTTCTAAAAGCCACTAACGGTTCGGTCGCAGCTGCTGCCATAAATTTATCATCTGGTTCAACTGATATTACAGGCACTCTTTCTGTGGGAAGTGGGGGAACTGGGGTCACTAGCTTTGGTGGCACTAATCGGATTTTGTACACCAGCTCGACTGACACACTCGCATCTTCTGGGTCTCTTACCTTTGACGGGACGATTCTTTCTACCACTCAATTCTTAGCGACAGCTTCGTCAACTTTACAAAATCTTACATTTACCAACGCCACAGGCACCAATGCGACTACTACCAACTTCTTCTCTACCACGGCTTCCTCTACCAATTTGTTTTCCTCTAACTTAACTATTGGTGGGGACGCTCTGTTTGTAGGTAGTCCTCGAAATGTAGGTGTGGGTACGACTTCGCCTTATGCACGACTATCTATTAAAAATACTTTTTCCGGAGCTCAAGTTTCTATCGCCTACGACGACACCCGCTACACCGAGCTACAGACGGATTCCACCGGAGACTTCATCTTGAACCCCTCTGGAGACGACACCTTCCTCAACGCGGATAACCTCT
>JBBTXX010000009.1:0-4133 GCA_038062065.1 Patescibacteria group bacterium | reverse complement strand
TGCATACTAGCCAAAAAGACGGGTTTTGGGGAGCCCCCGGAGATATCTGAACTTACTCGGCAAACACTCCGGTAAAAGGGAGTCGAGCTTTAAGAGACCGGAAGACCTCCGATAATTCTTCCGAACGCAAGGAGTACAGAACAAAAATTCCGACACCTATACCCACAATCCCGGCTATGAGAGCCTGGAAAAACAGCCCGGGACCGGTCTCGGTTGGTAACCATTCAGCCAGAAACATAAGAAGTTGGTAGCAGGAGAAAGAGATAATGACAGACGCAGAAAAATGTAGCGCAAAAGAAGATAGGATGTGTCGCAACCCGCCGAAACGGCGCACAAAAGAATACAAAAGAAAAATTGTCGCCACTGCAGAGCCCAAGCTATAAGAGAGCGGGTAAACTAGAATGCCGGTCCCGGACAGACCTTCAACCCGTAGAAGGGCTTCCAGAAAATCCCGGAAAAACATAGAAGAAGAAAACCAACTTGAAAACAAGAAAGCCAGAATAACCGTGAGCGAGGCCCCCAAAACAGCCGAATACAAAGGAGCTCTGGTTTCCCCGGAAGCGTAATAGGCTCTGGTTAAGAGAAGTATGACCGACTGGAACAGAATGGAAACCGAAAATACCGCAAGACAGGCAGCTGTGAGGCGAGTATCCGTCCAGTCAAAAGCGCCGGTACCAAGAACGACGCGCACTATATGCGCCCTTAAAACTATAATTATAGAGACTGCCGGTAAAGCCCAGAAAAAAATATGTCGCAGTGCCGTTATAGCCTTGTCCTTAAACGCTTCCACTTCACCCCCCGCCCACAATCTGGCTAAAGCCGGGAAGGCCGCCATGGAGTAACTCGCACCAATAACGGCAAGTGGTGCGGATTGTAGATTAAGAGCAAAACCGAATACAGAAATAGATCCTTCTTCTCCAAAAGCGGCTAGGGCCGTCAAGACAACTAGAGATATATGACTCAAAGAAAGCGATAAAGTGCGCGGAATGGACAAGGAAGATATGACCTTTAGTTCCGGTAGAGAAAAATTCCAGGTTGGCAGAGGCAGGAGATTGCGTCTGTATAAAAAAGGAACTTGAATCAAAAGATGTAGAAATGCGCCTAGAATCACGCCAAACCCCACACCCACTATTCCGTACTCCGGAGCCAGAAAAAATATACCGGATATTATCCCGAGGTTATAAAGAACCGGGCTCATTGCGTACAGAATAAACCGCTGTTCAGCTTGAACCACCGCACCTAAAATACTGGAGAGGCCTAAGATAGCCGGGGAAATAAGAAGTAGCCTGGTCAGGAAAAGAAGTTCTGTATCATACCCGCGACCGAGCAAGCCCCCGAACACCGCCTCAACTATGTAAGGAGAGAAAAAGAAAGCTACTAACGAACCGGCAATTACCGCCATAAAAAAGGCGGAGGCCACGCGGGATAGGAATTTGCGTAACTCCTCTTTGTCTTTCTCCTTTTCCACTATAAGAGGCAGAAGTACGGACAAAGACACCAGAGAAGCTATAGAGAGATATATAAAGTCTTGAACCCGGAAAGCGGCGTAGTAGACGTCCAGTGCCGCGGAAGCCCCGAAAGCATGTGCCAGCATCCGGTCCCGTACCAGAGCTAAAAGTTGCGACAAAAGAGCCGCCCCGGCCAGAACATAGGCTGCGGAGTGCAGATTTTCTATGCCGTTATGAAAGACTGCAAAAACGCGACCCATTGATTATCTCTTAACTGGAGAGGAGGAGGCGGATTTGAGATTTAAAATGGCCGAAAGGACATCTTGGTTGCCCGGGTTATCCGCCGCCACTCGCTCCAATTCCCCTATGGCATGTTCTATATCTCCAACTTCTCCATAAGAAAGCCCCAGAAAGTAACGGGCGTTAGAATAAGCCGGCAATAAAGACAAGGCTCTGTTGAAATTTTCTATGGCAGACTGGTAATTCCCGCCATTAAACTGGAGTATACCCGCCCGGTAATAAACGGCCGGATCTCCGGAAGCTTCTGCCGCCAGAAGTGTAGCCGCTACCGCTTCGCTTATATTGCCCTTAACCCGCGCAATCTCCGAAGCTAAGAGTAGGGCCTCCGTGTAATTGGTTTTCAAAACTAAGGCCTGATTAATATAGCCGACGGCAGAATCTGCTTTACCGGAGAGGACTTCCAGACGGGCGAGAGACAAGAGAGGTAAGGGATTTTGAGGATTGTCTTCCGAAGCCACTGCGTAGGCACCCCTGGCGTTTTCGTAGGCCTTCGGCACCTTAAGGGAAACCAAGGTTTCATACAGGGATCCGGCGGCTATGGCGTTCAAATAATTTTCCGGGTCCAACTTGGCCGCAAGGACTGCTGCCTCCTCTGCTTCGTGTATAAGGGTCTGGAGACGCGGTAAATCAGATTCCAGAGAAGAAGGTGAGGAATTTTGAAGCACCTGCTGTATATCCCTGATGGCAACACCAGAAAGAGCCCGGGCATACAAATCAGAAAAAGCTATATTGCTTGAAATTTTAATTAAGGATTTGGTATGGGAAGAATCCCCCGCTTCCGTATAAATATGTGTCCCATAGTTAAATATACCAAAAGCCAACGCACGGGAAACAAAGAATAGTCCGGGGACGACCACAAGTACAGATAGAAACAATAGGGTGCCGGGAAAAATCTTACGGTAGACATCTTTAGAGAAACCAACAATCCCTATTTTCCCGGAAGCGCGGAGTGTGGCTATGTGGAGACCGGTGAAAATAAACGCCAGAGCAAACACGGAAGTTTTGGGTGCATAGAAAATCGCCGCTAACCAAAGATATAGGGAGACAAAAAATGTGGAAAATATAAATGGGTCAATGTTACGCTCCTTATAAAACCCGGCTAAGAGACGCGCGCCTCCATAAAAGAAAAGTCCGAGAAAAACCAACCAGGCTAAACCAAGAAGCAGTCCTCCAGTCGCGAGAGCCGTGAGCACTATACCGAGACCAAAATTGAAATCTGTATTCCAGTAAATCGTCTGGTTAGTTTCCACAGGATGGTTTTTCTGCCACAGAAGGAAAAACCTATTCGGACCGGAACCGAGAACAGGATTCTCTGAAACAGAACTCTTTATTACCGAGAATGTGCTTTGCCATGAAGGCCGTGCTTCAAAATTAACCAGATCCACTCCTGATTTTAAAAGTAGAGGATTTAGAACCCCTCCAATAGGCCCCCTGAGGGTGACAAAAACAAAGGAGACCGCCAAAGCCAGAGTAAGAGGCCATAGATAAATTGAGATTTCCAAAAACTTCTTGGAGCCAGCTCTGTAGACAAAGTAGAGAATTACCAACAAGAAAGACAAGTAAACAAACCACCATCCTCTTTCTAAATTAACGAAAATAAGAGCCAGGACGGAAAGAACCACTCCGGAGGAAAGTGCGTGCCGGAAAAAACCCGTTACAGGTAAAAAGGAGAGTAGGGACAGAAGTAGTAAAGAAAATAGCCCGGCAAAAATTCCCATATCCGTCCAGGCTCCTAGGGGATTATTCACCAGCCTGGGGAAAACTCCGAAAGACAGAAAGTCCGCGCCAAAGACTACCCGCAGAAACAAGAAAATAAATAGGAGACTACCGCCAAATATCAAACCCAAGAGAATATTCAAAATAGAGCGCCTGGAATTTACAAGGGAGGCCCCGAGAAAAAGTAAAGAAAATAAGAAAAGGGTGAGAGCAGTATCTTCTTCAAAACCAATACCGTAAAGACCTGCGGAGGGGTGTGAAGAAAATACAGCCGAAATAGCTGTCGCGACAGGCAGTAGAAAAATACTAAGTAGGAGCGGCGACCTTGGGAGGATTAGGCGGCCTTCGCGAAAAGCCAGAAAAATGTAAATGCTTACGACAACGACTCCTGCCATAGAAATTATGGCCGCATTGGTCCATTGTATAGGTGAGTCCAAAACAGGGATAAATAACCAAGGAAGAACAAAGACAACCGCCGGTAATATAAAAGACTGCACACGAGTAAGAAATTGGCGGACATCAAAAGACATGGATATTAGTCTACAAATTCTACTATGAAAAAGAAAGACCGCGCCTTGCGGCGCGGTCTTTCATAATCTCTTAGTTCTTGCCTGTAAGCCGAATTCTGTACCAATTTTGCCCACCACAGGTGGCGCAAAATTGAGTATC
>JBBTXX010000008.1:0-2548 GCA_038062065.1 Patescibacteria group bacterium | reverse complement strand
TTTTTGGATTTTGTCCGCGCGGAGGAGGGGTCTGGGGAGGAATCCGCGCGGGCTTTTGAATTTTTGGCGGGAATGGGCTAATTAGTTATCTCCTCTTCAAAAAAATGGGAATTGTAGATAACTGGCAAATTAAATTCTTGCGCAAACCTAAGCACATTTTCTTTTGCTTCTTCGTCAATTATCAAAATAGCTCCGGGTTTTGCTTTTGCTCCATCAAGCCAAGCTTCTACTCGTGGCCCACTTTGTTTTTCTAGGGCTTCGTCAAGAGAAGATGTAGCGAATTCCTGAAATCTTTTTTCCAAAACTCTTTTACCACGACTTGTATGGGAGCCAACATCTTTTGAAAACCATGCTACTGCCTGTTGAGGATTATAAATAAATCCAGCTTCGATTGATTTTGTTTTAGATCGAAAAATATCATTCTTTTTTCGCAAAGAACTTGCGGTAGCACATACTTCAGCAGTTTCGTTTTGGCTTGTAAGAAGATTCCTCAAACTAATTAAATCTGAAGAATGGACGAGAATATAATTAGCTTGCGCAATTTCGCTGATGGGGTTTTTCTCTAAAAGAAGTTGACGCGCATTTTTTATTAGCGACAGCAACACGCCGTCTTCAATTTTTAGTTTCTTTATTAATTCATCATACTCATCTAATAATTCTTGAAGTTCGTAAAAAGCGTCTAGTGAGAAATTTCTTTCGTCCATTTCCAATATTTCTTGGCAAAGAGAACTAACCGCTTCTTTACTTTCCAAAATTACAAGTTCAGTTAATTCGGCTAACTCGGCAGGAGATAGTTGGTCAATTTCTAATTCAGATAGTTCAAGAAGGCTTTTTGGTTGATGTTGCTCAAATCTTTCCATGTTTCTGTCGGTTTATTTTTTTAAGAATAGGCAAAACCCGCTTTAATTTTTTATTAAGCTTTAGTAATTTTGCCACCTGTTTTTTTTCTGTCATTATTTTCCATAAATAGTTTTAATATCTCTGTCTTTTAGGTTATGATAACATTTTTTTGACTTTCTTCAAGGTCTTCGAATTCCATTTTTATTATGAAGAAAATAAGAAAAGGCCCCGAGTGTTTCCACTGGGGCCTGTTGTGAGTTGAGGCCGTGCCCTCAAACTCGATGAAAGAACTGAACGCGACACGGCGCGTTGTTACCTCTAGCCGAGCAGTGAACTGAGGAGCACCCTGCTCCCCGTCACACACGGCCGGGCAGTCCCCGACTTCCAGTTGGTGAGTCGCTCGCGCAACTCCTCAACAGTGGCGGACGGGGTGGTGACCACCGAGAGCGTGGAGATGTGACCCGCTGGCCACAGTTCCGTCCGCTTCGTGATCAGGAACGACGCGCCGTGGATCCGCACTTGTGCGGGACCCGCGTAGCAACCAACATGATACTGGTTGCCGTGGCTTTCCACGTGCGGCGCGCGCTGGATCGTTTCCATCTCGCCGTCATGCGAGAGGTCGACCCAGTAGTTCCCGTTCGACGTGGAGTGATTGCAGAGGTTTCCCCCGTGCTCACACTTCGCATCGATGGTCTGTCGGAAGCTGTAAGCTCCGACACCAAGCTCCGTAAAGAGCTCGATGTAAGAGGCAAACCGCCCCCGCACTTCGCTGTCCACGCGACGCATCTCGCTGATGCGCGCATCCCATCCGTCTTCGAAAAATGACGGCGAGATGTCCGGAAGTTCCGGCGCGTGACCTTCGCGAACTGCACTGGCGAGCTTGCCCAAGAAAATCGGGCAGAGCTCGATGTGCTTCGTGCCGTGCTTCTCGGTCGGCGGGTGATAGAACACCTCGCCAGCCTTGAACTGACCGTAGTCGTCGTCCTTTTCGGGGACGAACATCGTCCACAGCTCGCGCTGTGATGTGGCGACTACTGCCGCGGCCGAAGCTACCTTGCGCAGAACGCGCTGGGTAGCCAACCCGTAGTGGTACGCGACGTCGAGGACGTCGGCCACCACCGGGTGGTAGCACGAACCAAGCGGCCGGTCGAGGCCCGGAAACTGCATGGCGAGTGATCGCCGAGCAATCTTCCAAACTTCGTCCGAGATCTGCTCGGCCGGGAACGACTCCGAGAGTCGTCCCATCAACCAGTCCGACGGAGCGCACATCATCGGGTGGTTAACCCGAGGACTTACCCAATTCCACACGCGCACCGCGACCGACTTCTGAATTTTCTGTACGTTAGCCATTTTACCCTCCTAAGGGTTTTTCCTGACGGACACATGGTATGGCTACCATGGCAGGATGCTCCTTTTGGAGCAGAGGTTATACGCAACACGGATTTGTGCGCGCATTGTCTCGTCCGTAAATTCTGTGTTTCCCGGGCACACAGACAAGCCCCTCTAGCAAACTCACACCCAATATGTGAGTAGGATTATAATTTCAAAGTTCTAAAAGTATAATCCTACTCGCACTAATTTTTAGGTATGTTGCCAGATAATCGCTATTAAATTTTCAAAGGTCTGTCTATCTAAGTAATTTAAGGGATAATTAAGTTTCCCTCAAGCTACCCTATAAGTATAGCATACCACTCCAGTTTTGTCAAGT
>JBBTXX010000007.1:0-3877 GCA_038062065.1 Patescibacteria group bacterium | reverse complement strand
GAGGGGAGCAAGCTCTTATGGGTATTGTGCAGGGTGGGCGATATCAAGATTTAAGGACAGAGAGCGCCCAAACTCTTGCGAGGATGGAGTTTGCCCGAACTGATGGTCAGGGCGGGTTTGACGGGTTTGGTATAGGTGGGTCTTTCAATAAAGAAGATATAGAGGCGACCATGGCGACAACGATTAGAGAATTGCCGGAAGGGAAGATGAGGCATCTTCTTGGTATAGGTGAACCGGAAGATATGTTTGTCGGAGTAGAAAACGGGGCCGACACTTTTGATTGTGTAGTTCCAACCCGGCTTGGAAGAAATGGAACTATTTACACTAAGAAAGGAAAAATAATTTTATTTAATTCCGAATTTGTCGGAGATTTCACACCGCTAGAAGAAGGTTGCGGGTGTTACACATGCAAGAATTTTACCAAGGCGTATTTGTCTCACTTGTTTCGCGCACGCGAGATGCTCGCTGGCACTCTGGGCTCCATTCACAACCTACATTTTCTGGTCGGGCTGGTGGCTAATATGCGAAAAGCCATTTTGGCTGGAAATTTCGCGGAGTATAAAAAAGAATTTATAAAAACCTACGAAGTCTAGGGTCCTTTGAATCTTACGATATATCGTAAGAAATAGTGCAATGCGCACTATTTAGAAGTTAGGTATATCAAAAATTAAAAGAGCCTCCGCGCATCCTGCACGGGGCTCCTACCAACGACGAACTTATAAACAAAAGAATGAACAATAGGTAGTGAAGTGGAGGGCTTCTGTTGCCAGGTGCCCCCCGAACCCCGTCGATTAGTCTAGCCACTTTACCCGATACGGGTTAGGCGGCCATCCTCATCGGCATGCGATCGTTTTCGTTCGCATTTGATGGCGCATCAGGCGGTCGCAAGGTCGAGACCTTGTGGTGTGTTTTTACTACACGCGTCGATCCTGTTTCGCCCCCATCATAAACACTCTTTTATATTGGAAGAACTAGGGAGTGTTTATGGTGGAGGCGCCGGGTACTGCCCCCGGGTCCGCAATGCCTATTCCGCACACAGCCCAATTTGCCTCTACGACTATAACATATATATAAATATATGCAAATTAGAATCGGCCCAGCTTCTGTTCGCAGAAGCTGGGCCGATATGGACACTACCTGGATTCGCCGGGCTCGAAATTTGCAAAGTGCACAGTCCCGCCTTCGTTGCTCGGCACGTCGAAGCCGGGATTCGGGTCGGCGGTTCCTTTGAAGTTGTAGGCGTCGCAGCCGACCGGGACTTCTTTCAGCTCGCCGTCGACCAGCTCCCAGTACCCCGTGTCCGGGATCCGGATAACCTTGTCGAAGAGCAGATTGCTATTCCCGCGGACTAGCCGGGTCATGTCGCCCTCAATCAGGCTGACACACCCCTTCAAGCCGGGCTGAATTTTACCCCACTTGTCGGAGATGATTCCCGAGATGGAGTCCACCGGACCTTCGAGCCGTGGGTCGATGATGCCCTCCAGTTTTGTAAGCAATCCAGTGAGCTTTGTCACTGGCCCGTACAATTCTTCCGCGTTTCCGGTCACGCGAGAGCCGTCACCCCAGATACCTTCCGGCCGGTAGCCGTAGAGAGCCGGATTCGGGTTGGTCAGGACCCGCTCGGTACTGTTTTGCTGGGTGCCGGCGTTGGGAGGATTCTTCCCTCCCAACATGTCGTAGGTGTCAGCCCCTGGAACCAGTTTTGCGATATTGCTCATGCCATTCTCCTTGGGTTTGGGATCGGTTTAGTCTGTCCGATATATTGCAACATAAAAGCAAATTAGGCAAGTGTAGGGCATAAAATATGCTATAGTCGCGCCATGTCAGTTTTTAAATTATCCAAACATTTCAAACCGGCTGGCGACCAGCCAAAGGCCATAAAAACCTTACTTGAAGGTTTAGAAAAAGGTGAAAGACACCAGACCTTACTTGGTGTCACTGGTTCCGGTAAAACTTTTACAGCAGCTAATGTTATAGCCGCAAACGGCAAGCCAACTTTGGTTATTGCTCATAACAAAACTCTGGCCGCCCAGCTGGCCCAGGAATATCGGGAGTTTTTTCCGGATAACGCGGTTCACTATTTCGTTTCTTATTACGACTACTATCAGCCGGAGGCCTATATGCCGACGACGGATACATATATAGAGAAGGAGGCGCAGATAAATGCGGAGATAGACCGTCTTAGACACGCTTCCACCCAAGCTCTTCTAACCAGGAAAGACGTAATTATCGTGGCTTCGGTTTCTTGCATATACGGCTTGGGAAATCCGGAGGAATACGAAAAGGTACATATCAAAATTGAAACTGGAGCCAAGATGACGCGGGCGGAACTCATAAGAAAACTCATCGGGGTTTATTTCACCCGTACCGGGGCGGATTTAACCCCGGGACTTTTTCGGGCTCTCGGCAACACTCTGGAAGTTATGCCGACCAACGAGAAAGTTATTTACCGCGTGGAGTTTGAAGGAGACTCCATAATCTCCATCCTTTCCATAGATGCTGTCACTAGGAAAATAAACAAAGAACTTCCGGCTATTTTTATGTTCCCGGCCAAACATTTCGTAACCCCGGAAGACGAAAGAGAGAGGGCAGTTAAAGATATAAAATTAGAACTGGAGGAGCGTCTAAAAGAACTCATTAAAGAGGGAAAAGTTTTGGAACCCGAACGCTTAAAACGCCGCACCAATTACGATTTGGCCATGATTAGGGAAGTTGGTTACTGTAACGGAATTGAAAACTATTCTCGCCATTTTGATGGTCGGGCGCCCGGGGAACCGCCTTCCACTTTGCTTTCCTATTTTCCAAAGACTAAGGACGGCAAGGCAGATTTCTTGACCATAATAGACGAATCTCATGTGACCATTCCTCAGATTGGCGGTATGCACGGAGGCGACCAGTCCAGAAAGAAAACCCTAGTTGAACACGGATTTCGTTTGCCTTCAGCTAAGGACAACCGTCCTCTGACCTTCAAAGAATTTAACGAGCGTATCGGGCAGATTATTTATACCTCCGCAACGCCGGCAGATTATGAGAGAGAAAATAGCTCCAGGATTGCCGAACAGATAATTCGTCCGACTGGGCTAGTAGACCCGGAGTTGGATGTGCGGCCTATAATTTCTAAAGCTGGCTACAAGGGTCAGGTGGCGGACTTTATAGCGGAATCCGAAAAAGTCATCAAAAATGGCGGTAGAGCCTTGGCGACTACGCTTACCAAAAAGATGGCGGAAGATTTGGCGGATTATCTTAAGGAAAAGAAAATTAAATCCGCTTACCTGCATAGCGATGTACAAACTTTAGACCGTATCACCATTCTTACAGACTTCCGGAAAGGTCTTTACGACATCTTGGTTGGGGTGAACTTGCTCCGTGAAGGTCTGGACCTGCCGGAAGTGGAGCTCATTGCTATTTTTGATGCAGATAAAGAAGGGTTCCTCCGTTCGGAAACTTCTCTTATACAAACTATCGGCCGGGCCGCGAGAAATGTGCGGGGTAGGGTCATCCTTTATGCCGACCAGATGACCAGGTCAATGGAATCGGCTATCGGGGAAACCAATCGTCGTCGGGCAATTCAGGTGGCTTACAACAAAGAACACGGAATTACTCCAAAAACTATCAGTAAGAAAATAAAAGATATTACGGAAGAGTTGCGTACAGAACACATTAAAACCGTAGACGAGCTTCTGCGGGTGGACCAAGCTTTCTTTGAGAAGAACCCGGAAAAACTTATACGCGAAAAAGAGAGACAGATGAACGGGGCGGTAAAAATACTGGATTTTGAAACAGCGGCCATACTTCGTGACGAGGTATTTAAGCTTAAGGTCAAACTGGAAGCCAAAAAACTAGATTCTAAGAATAATTTAGAACCTAAATAGACCTA
>JBBTXX010000006.1:0-2018 GCA_038062065.1 Patescibacteria group bacterium | reverse complement strand
GTGAAGTATATCATACTTTATAAGAAAAATCAAGTGCTGAAGACGCCAAAACAGGCCCTTGTTGAGGCCTGTTTTGGCGGGCAATAATTTTGTGGGCGAGGTTGCTCGGTCAAGCGCTCGAAATTTCGCCGTCGCAAAATTTCTCCGCCTGACCACGCTCGGCCATCCCCACATGCTTGTGGGGCCCGCAGGCCTCGCCTTCTCGTCTCCTCCTTCGTCAAAAACAGCAATCGGCCAAGGATGTATCCTTGGCCTCAGCTGATTTTGTGGGCGAGGGGAGACTCGAACTCCCAACCCGTGAGGGACGTGGTCCTAAGCCACGCGCGTATACCAATTCCGCCACTCGCCCGCGGGTATACTAGCAGAAGAACCCGCCTGTCGTCACAGGTTTTTACCTCGTCGCCACTCGGTAAAACCCGCGACCCCGCCTCGCGTGTTTTACCTGCTGGCAAAACATCGCTCCGGCTCGGCCATGTAAGCAAAAACAGCACGCAGGTGCTGTTTTTGTTTCATGTCCGCCCAGCAGGATTCGAACCTGCGACCAATTGCTTAAGAGGCAACTGCTCTACCAACTGAGCTATGGGCGGATAGCAAAGGCAATACTATGAAATTATTTCCCAACACACAAACTATACGATATATCGTATAGTTTGTGTGAATAGATATTTTACAAATTCTCAATGTCAGATATCAATCTCGATAAGGATTTTTTTCTGGCTTCAAAGGGTAATAGCAACAAGTTTTCAATTATTTTAAATAATCTGTTTTGTCCCTGATTTGATTCCAACCAGGCCCCAGTTTTGGGAAACTTTCCAGACTCCGCCTTCAAGCTAAATCTAGCAACGGTTGACGGGCTCATTTGAAGCAGACGAGTTATAGTAAAATCTGGGACCTTTTTTCGGAGCATTAAAATAAGAAGGAGTCTTTTCGCAAACATGATTTTTTCGGTAGGAGTTAAAATTTCGGACATTATGGCTGCCCGTATTTTCGGAGACGCTTGTTTAATTACGGAATTGAATTCTTTATCTAAGCGCGAAAGGATAGAATCTCTCAATTTATTTTTTGAAATATGAGGCATTAGGGTGAAATTGTACTAAACTATACGATATATCGTATAGTTTAGAAAATTATCCAATCAGTCGTCAAATTGTTATTTTGCGTCTATTTTTGGTGCCGGGGGTGAGACTCGAACTCACACGAGCTTATAAGGGCTCCGAGGATTTTAAGTCCTCTGCGTATACCATTCCGCCACCCCGGCTTTACTAAGTTCTATTCATAAATAACCCGAACTTAGTTGGAGGCCACGGAGGGATGTGCGCCCTCGTATAACGGTTTTGCAGACCGTCGCGTTTCTATCTTCGCCACGTGGCCAAATTTATGAACTGGTCTATTTTCTCTCGGACATTGTTTTACCACAAGGTGGTCAACTTAGGCAGGTGTAAGTCATCAGGCCCAAGTTTCTATATTTCCTCCAAACGCTGGCGATTCTTTTCCCCTATATCAATGAGAAAATCTATATAGGGGAGTGGGTACATACGAATTTTCTCTCCTAGGTATTTTCTGAATTCACTACGCTGTCTTTTCAAAAAATCCAACGCTTCCTCCTCTTTATTTTCGGGTAGCACGGAAATAAATATTTTAGCCCCCTTACCATCAATAGACATCTCCGCCCTGGTCACGGTAATGAGAGAGGTGCGGTTGGAATTGCGGCTGACAAACTCCGCAGCCACTTCTCTTATGTAACCAATTTTTCTGTCACCTCGGTCTTTGTTGTTACTAATTGGGAGCATTTTTTCTCCTTTCTTATTTTTCCACCAATACTAGGCACTCAATGTCGTCTCCTGGAGCTATGGGCAGTTTGGCTTCCGTCAGTATCCCGCACTCACTGCCCTCCGCGACCTCGCCGACCTTAGCTCTTTGTTGTTCCAATCCGACGATTTTACCCCGGACTATTTCTGTACCTCGGCGTAATACTCGGATTTTATCCCCGGTTCCGATTTGTCCTTCGGTGACTTTGC
>JBBTXX010000005.1:0-1136 GCA_038062065.1 Patescibacteria group bacterium | reverse complement strand
GGTTACGCCGTGTTCGATCGGCTGCTGACTCTTTGGCGGAGCCGGCAGTTTCCCTTTGAAGGAGGCAAGACGCTTTTGCCTCAAGAAACGATACCGAGCGAGATAAGGCAAGATTCCGAACTTCTAGCCCGCTTCTTCTTTCTCGCCTGTATCTACATGCGCGGCGGCATCACAAGTGCAACGGCTTTTAAGGGCCTTTTTCTGGTCTACCAGGACGACCCGGGCATGTTCAACGCTAATGTGGCAATGAACTACAGTCTGGAGACCATAAAGACAAAGCTTTCCAGCAGGATGGGCAACTGGGACATAGAAGTCGCGGCCTATAATTGGAAAGAAAATTGCCGCCGCCTAGCCACAACTTGGAACGGAAGTGTCCTCAACATATTCAAGGACATAACTAACTACGAGGAAGCCCTTGAACGTATCCGCAACAAGAAAGGCAAGCACAAGAATGGGTTGGACGCTGGCTTCGTTGGCTTCCAACACAAGATGACCAGCATGCTTTGCTATTTTCTAGTAGACGCTGGCCTTGTCCCGGGCTTTGAGTTTCCCCCTCCGGTAGACTTTCATCACCTGCGCATTCTTTTCGGCCACGAGATACTTACAATCAAAACCGAAAGGGCCATCCGCTACGGGGAAAGAATCCTAGAACCGGCACGCTCACTTCTAAGTCGTTACTTGAAGACTAGGCACAGCGATACTCCCGGTGCAAACCTGGAGCTGGCTGACGCTTTGTGGCTCTTTTCTTTAACCATCTGTAGCAACGCACCGGGCAACACGACAGCGGGCAACGGAGGCGGAAGAAAAGAACTCAAAGAAAGGAAGAAAAAAGATGGCGACTGGGTTCAAATACCACTAAAAATAACCGGGGAATTCTCGCAAGAAGAATGGCGGCACAACCAAACCCGCAAATATCTGAATACTTGCGGGAGGTGCCCCATGCGCACGACTTGCCGGCACTTTGCGCCAGCCGAAGCCTACTACCGGCGCGGAATTCTGGACTTAAAGCCACACCTACCAATGCGACTGCCAATTCCTTCCGCCACAAAACAAAACCAATCAAAAATAGATCTGTTCCCAGAACAAATATCACTTCCGAAAACTTGACGAGGTCCCAGCGGCCTCGTTTTCTTTTT
>JBBTXX010000004.1:0-2910 GCA_038062065.1 Patescibacteria group bacterium | reverse complement strand
CGGAAAAATTCCTTAAGCCATATAATCCCAAAACCGCCGAGGAAGAAGTTTACAGGCGAGAAGAAGAAAGCGGCCTGTTTAACCCCGACAAGTGCGTAGAAAAAGGTTTTACCAAAGCCGACGCGCTGACTTTCTCCATTGTCCTGCCTCCCCCGAATGTAACTGGCACCCTTCATGTCGGCCACGCCCTTATGCTTGTGGTCCAAGATATTTTAATCCGCTACAAACGCATGCGTGGCTTCCGGACACTCTGGCTCCCCGGCACCGATTCCGCCGCCATCGCCACCCAGTCCAAAGTAGAAGAAATACTCTATAAGGAAGAGAAGAAAACCCGCCACGATATAGGCCGGGAGGAACTATTAAAACGCATAGATAAATTCACAGAGGAGAGCAAGGCCATAATTATTTCCCAGCTTAAACGCATGGGTTCATCTCTGGACTGGTCCCGCTACGCCTACACCATGGACGAACCTCGCTACCTGGCGGTTATGGAGGCTTTCGTTCGTATGCACAAGGCAGGGTTAATTTATCGAGGAGATAGGATAGTTAACTGGGATCCGAAAATGCAGACCACCGTCTCCGACGAAGAAGTGGAGCGAGTGGAACAGAAAACTCCTTTCTACTATTTCAAATACGGCCCCTTCACTATCGGCACTGTACGCCCAGAAACTAAGTTCGGTGATAAGTATGTGGTCATGCATCCAAACGACGACAGATACAAGGAATACAGCCACGGTCAGCAACTGAACCTGGAGTGGATAAACGGCCCTATAACCGCGACCGTGATTAAAGACGAGGCCATAGATATGGAGGTGGGTTCCGGCGTCATGACCATAACCCCGGCACACTCTGGAATAGATTTTGAAATAGCTAAAAAGCACGGACTGGATAGCGAACAAGTCATTGATGAAAAAGGGATCCTTCTGCCAATTGCCGGGGAGTTCGCCGGTGTACATATTAAGAAGGCCCGCCCTGCCATAGTAGAAAAACTTAAATCCAAAGGACTTCTGGTAAAAACTGATAATAATTATGTAAATACAGTTGCCACCAACAGTCGTGGTGGGGGCATCATTGAACCCCAAATAAAGCGTCAGTGGTTTGTGGCGGTTAACAAGCCCTTCGTAATAGAAGATTCCAAAATCCCGGGTATTGCTTCCGGTTCTTCCCTGACACTCCGGGAACTTATGCGCAAAGCGGTTGAAGCTGGAGGTATAAAAATAATGCCGGATAATT
This sequence comes from Patescibacteria group bacterium, assembly GCA_038062065.1. Lineage (GTDB taxonomy): Bacteria > Patescibacteriota > Minisyncoccia > Phycocordibacterales > JAKFXT01 > JBBTXX01. The sequence goes on along the minus strand of JBBTXX010000004.1, from coordinate 1,677 downwards.
TTGAAAAAGTTTATTACCACTGGATAGACAATCTCCACGACTGGTGCATTTCCCGTCAGATATGGTTCGGACATCGGATACCCGTGTGGTACCGCGACCAAGAAGTGTATTGCGGGACCAAGACTCCAGAAGGAGCGGGCTGGGAACAAGACTCTGACACTCTGGACACTTGGTTTTCCTCCGGTCTCTGGACCTTCTCCACGCTTGGCTGGCCCTCCTTCGCCGAAACGGCTACGGAGGGCAGGCCGGGACCAGAGAACGACCTAGCTAACTATCACCCGACTGCGGTTCTAGAAACCGGTTACGACATACTTTTCTTCTGGGTCGCCAGAATGATTCTTATGAGCGGGTTCCACTTGGGTGAAGTGCCTTTCAAAACAGTCTACCTCCACGGATTGGTACGGGACGGCAAGGGACAGAAGATGTCCAAGTCCCTCGGCAACATCATTGACCCCGTAGAGATGATTGATAAGTACGGAGCGGATGCCTTGAGACTGTCTCTCATCATAGGCAACACGCCCGGAATGGATTTGAAACTTTCGGAAGACAGAATTCGTGGTTATAAAAACTTTGCCAATAAAATCTGGAACATAGCCCGTTTCGTCCTGGAGAACACAGAAGGCAGAACCCCAGAAAAACCGGAGAGTATATCCCCTGCCGGAGAAGAAACCCTCAAAATTTTTAAAACAACCCTAAGCGAAGTAACTGGAGATATAGAAGAGTACCGGCTATACATGGCGGCAGAGAAACTTTACCACTTCGTTTGGCATGAATTCGCAGATAAAATAATTGAAGAGTCTAAGAAGATTCTTCGTGGGGAAGATATAGAAGCCAAATCAGAAATTAAATATATTCTATATACTATACTCTCTGACTGCCTTATGACCCTGCACCCCTTTATGCCATTCGTAACCGAAGAAATATATTCCTCACTTCCTGGAAATAAAAATCTGTTGATGGTTTCTCCTTGGCCTCATAAAGAATAATGGATTTTATAAGTAATATATTTTCAGGGGACATCTTCGGAAATGGTTTCATAGCCGTGCTTGGCGGAGTTCTTCCCTGCCTCATATGGTTGGCCTTTTGGCTCTTTGAAGACAAGAGGCATCCGGAACCGAAGGGGTATATAGCAGAAACTTTTTTACTTGGCATGTTGGCCGTGCCTTTGGCACTTTTCTTTCAGAATTGGGTGGGTAATTTCTTCCTGCTCGGCAGTATCCCCCTTCTCCTGTTCTGGGCCATCGGAGAAGAAACCTTGAAGTTTGCGGCTGCTACCATCGGCGGCCTTTCAAGAAGGGCTAACAACGAGCCCCTAGACTCCATGGTGTATCTAATTACGGCGGCTCTGGGCTATGCGGCGCTGGAGAACGCCTTCTTCCTTTTTGGACCACTTCAAGCCGGAGATATCGCCACCTCCGTCGTGGCCGGAAACTTCCGCTTCCTCGGCTCTACCTTGGTTCATGTACTCTCCTCCGCTACTATAGGTATCTTCCTGGCCTATGCTTTTTGCCGCCCCAGAACATTAAAAATCCTTTCCGTAACCACCGGCCTGCTGTTAGCAACCTTGTTGCATACCCTCTATAACATTCTTATACTCAATACCGATATCAGTTTCTTCGCTATTTTTGGAGGTATTTGGGCTGGTATCGTTTTGGTATTAGTTTTCTTTGAACTGGT
>JBBTXX010000003.1:0-6531 GCA_038062065.1 Patescibacteria group bacterium | reverse complement strand
TGAGGCCTGTATAATAGGTGTATGGCTTTTCTAGATCCCGACAAGGCGCTGTCCGAAGCGCATATTGAACAAGGAAGTGTGGTGGTGGACTTTGGTTCCGGAAGCGGAGCTTACGCCATTGCCGCTGGCAAAAGAATGGGGGATAACGGACATGTTTATGCGGTGGATGTGCAGGATGGACTGCTCTCCAGAATTCGGGCGGCCGCATCTTCTGCCGGAGTTAAAAATGTAGAAACTGTACACGCGGATATAGAGTCCGGTACCCCGCTTGCCTCCGGACTGGCCTCTCTTGTTATTATCTCTAACACTCTTTTCCAGGTGGAAGATAAGAACGCAGTCTTCAAGGAAGCCGGACGGCTTCTTGGTAAAAACGGCAAACTTCTTCTTATTGACTGGAGTGATTCTTTCGGGGGTTTGGGGCCACAAAAACAGGATGTTTTTGTGGCTTCGGAGGCCAAAAAACTGGCTACCGTGGAAGGTTTTACAGCGGAAAAAGAATTTGATGCCGGGGACCATCATTACGGAGTAATTTTCCGTAAGAATTGATTATGCGTACTAGTACTTTTCAAATTGCTGTCCTGTCTATTTTTGGCGCGTCTATTATAGGAGGGGTTATAGTTTTTGCTCTTTACGGAGGAGTACTGTCTTCTCCTTCTTCAGAAGTTACTCTCTGGGGTACTTATCCGAGTTCTCTCCTGGAGGATGTTCTTAAGTCTCAAAGCTTTACGGAAGCCAATGTTGCGGTTAGTTATGTAGAGAAGAGTTCGGACGCTTTCGAGCAGGATTTGCTTAATGCCTTGGCGGAGGGTAACGGTCCAGATTTGGTTTTACTACCGGAAAATCTTATTCTGTCCAATCTCGGAAAACTAACCCTCATTCCTTACGGCTCTTATTCAGAAAGAGATTTTCGAGACACCTTTATAGACTCGGCGGATGTTCTGGCGACTAGAGACGGAATTCTCGGTCTGCCTTTTTCCGTGGACCCTCTGGTTATGTATTGGAACCGGAGTCTGTATGCGGCCTCCGGTTTGTCGGAACCGCTCAAAACCTGGGAACAAGCGCCCTTGGTTGCTCCGAGATTGCGCGCTCTTTCCGAAACGGGGTCTCTCATACGAGGCGGCTTGCCTTTTGGAGTATTTGCTAATAACCGCAACTCTTCTTCCATACTTTCGCTCCTTATACTTCAGGCCGGAGCGCCGATAGTGGAGCATTTTGTGGACCAGAGTTTGGGTGATGTATATAAGGCTAATGTCACGGGAGAGAGGGTGGTGTCTTCTGCCGGGGAAGCGGCACTCCGCTTCTTTACGGAATTTTCGGATCCTGGCAAGCCGACTTTCTCTTGGAGTAGCGCCTTTCCGGAAGCTAGGCAGTCGTTTCTTTCAGAAAATTTGGCGACCTATTTCGGTTTTGCGAGCGAGTTGTCTTCGCTTCGTGCTGGTAACCCCAACTTGAATTTTGATGTGGCGGAAATACCTCAACCCAAAGGCAGAAATCCAGCCACTTATGCCCGCATGACCGTTATAGCTATTACCAAGCAGGGAGCTTCGGCGGGTGCTTTCCAGGCGGCTGGAGCACTTTCTTCCGCGGAGGCGGCCGGACTATTCGCCGCGCGGGCGAATCTTCCGCCCGCGCGGCGGGACCTATTATCGACATTTCCCAAAGACGCCTTTCTGGTATCATTTTGGAAGAGCGCGCTGATTTCCCGCACCTTTTTAGACCCAGACCGGGAGGGGACTGTGAGCGCTATGAAAGAGGCAGTAGAAAACATCAACAACGGTCGTTCTTCGGTAGCAGAGGCATCTTCCCGGCTGGAATCCAGGATTGAAAGTGAGCTTTCTGGTATATGAAAATATGAGAAGTTTTATTCCACACCTTTTAACTTCAGGGATATCTACTGCTCTAGCTATAGCAATATTTCTTTCGGTTTTCGTTAATATGACTTATGCCGCTGATGATTTAGGCGGTTCAGGGACTACTTATGGTTCTGGTTATTCTGGTGGTAGTTCTTACTCCGTCTGGCGACCCGGTCAACCCATAGTCCCGTGCGGAGATAATTCTCCTGGGTCTAAAAATCCAGGACCTTGCAATTTCAACGCACTTCTTCAGCTTGCTCGCAATGTCATCACTTTTTTATTCTGGCTGGCGGTGCCCGCCTCTCTACTTTTGTTTGGCTGGGCCGGGGCTTTATACCTTCTAGCTGGTTATAACGAAGGCTACATATCTACCGCCAAATCCATTTTCTGGTACACAATTTGGGGACTCATATTTATGGCTGGTGGCTGGCTTCTTGTGTACACTATAACCACAACCTTGCTGCACAGTAATGTACTTAATAGCCCCGGGTTTCTTCTAAAGAATGTTCGTTGAGATTATGAAAAAAAATATTATTCTTTGCCTATATATAATCTTTTTATTGTCTCCCTTTTTTGTTTATGCCCAGGGCGGTCTAGGCGGTTCAGGGACCATCTATAACTCCGGTGGTTCTTCTTCAGGTCAGCTTTGTGTTGGTGGTCTCTGTAACCCTCTTCACTATAATTCTATTTTGGACTTGGCCGGGGCTCTCATTGCGGCGGCGATTAAGGTTTTGCTCCCGATTGCAGTTTTGTTCTTGGTCTATGCCGGTTTTCTGTACGCTACTGCCGGAGGGGACAAGGGGAAGCTGGAGACCGCCAAAAGCGTATTTCTTTATACCGTCCTAGGCATAGCTCTACTTCTTGGCGCCAGGATTTTAGGAGATGTCATATTTAATACTATCCGTACCATCAACCCGAACATATTATGATCTCTCGTATATCCTCACTGCTGATTTTATTATTCCCGAGCTTGGTGTTCGCTCAATCTTCTAAAACCCTTAGAGATGTCCTTGATCCCATAATCCGCTTCTTGTCTGGGGATTTACTTAAAATAGTAGCCGGACTGGCTCTGGTGGCGTTTTTCTTTGGAGTGGCTCTCTATATATATCGCTCATCCGACAAGCAAGATTTGGAGTACGCCAAAGGCATACTGCTTTGGGGGGTGGTGGGATTGGCGGTTATGTTTTCAGTTGGCGGTATAGCATATGTGCTACAGCAGACTCTTGGTCTCAAAGATAATACCCACTTACCAAAAATTGACGAGAGGGATTATCAGATAAATACCGGCTATTCCCGCTAAAATGAGTATCCACAACCCCTCATTGCGGGTATAATGGAGGGGTTCATACTACAAGAGGAAACTAATAATCTATATTCATAAATTCATGACCATTAGACACATCGGCAAGGTTTTGGCGGGTATAGGAGCGGCTCTGCCGGCGCTGGCTTTGGCGGCCAGTTTGACGGAGTCAATAACTACAATTGTAAGGGCTCTATCTGGAATCATAAACAGTCTTATTTACATAGCTTTTGCTCTGGCCATCATCGCTTTCTTTTGGGGTATTGCGAGATATGTCTGGAGTGCTGGAGACGCGACTAAGGCCTCGGAAGGTAAGAATATTATGATTTACGGCGCCATCGCTATTGCGGTCATGGCTTCAGTGTTTGGTATTACCAGAGTACTTCAAGATACATTCGGTGTTAATCCTAACGAACCCATTAATGTTCCGAGAATAAACCAGCCCTAACTGACTGCGGTTTCACATGCAGAGTACGGATGAAATTGTTAGGAGATTTTCGGACGCGATACTGAACCCGGTAATCGCGCTGTTGGTTGTGGCCGGGCTATTATGGTTCTTTTGGAATATCGCAGTCATGATATACAAATCTGATGATACGGAGGCGGTGGCAACTGGCAAAAAGAACCTCTTTTGGGGTTCTATCGGGATAGCTATTATGGTTTCTGCGATCGGTATCATTAACCTCATTAAGGCGACCGTAGATACCTTGAAGTAGAAGTTTGTTTATGAAAAAAATAACGGCAGGCACGAGAGTGCCTGCCGTCTTGGTCTGGACGATTCCCGTCCGAAGAACATTAAGTTATTTTCCAGCTGATGAGGTGCGGTTGGCAGTCGACCGAGACGAACCTTACCCGGCTCACTCCCTCCAAGCGTATGCCGGGTTGGGGTTGGGGTGGTTCGCTGGCGATTACCTTCCTCCAGCATGAGTACTGGTAGCCGGGCGTGCACACCAGAGATAGTTTGTCCTTGAAGTCCGGATCATCCGGATGGTATTTGACGAAGGCCGCCAAACACCCTTTCCGGTCGGATTTCCAGTCGAAGTTTTTACCCCGTACGGAAAGGTCAAGCACGGCCACTTCGCGGCCCGATGTGCCGGCTATAGCAGTCTGCCAATAGGCCGTCGCTGGACTTTGGATCTGCCGCCCACCCTGGCTTCCTGCCACGGTTGTCGGAGTTTTGGGCTTGTCGTCTTTTAGCCACTTTGCCCATTGCGGCGGCAGATTTTTTTGGCCCGATTCAAGTATCGGTGGACCCCAGAAGATGGCGGCTATCACTAAGGTCGTGATAGCAACCACCCTGCGGTAGACCCCTCCTCCCTTGGGCCAGGCCAGGTAACCGACCAGGTGGAGGAGAGCAGCAATACATGCCACTTTGAACCACTCGACGAGTTCCCAGTTCCACCAAGATAGGCCTGGAAGCATGAGCCCGACCACGATGGCCGCGAAGACGAAGGAGGCGAAAGTAAAGATTGGCCATTCCGCCAACTTCGCCATCTCATACCGCCATGTAGATGTAGGCGTGTTTGGAGAAGCTTGCGGAGTCGGAGGCGTTGGCCCACCTCCAGGAACCGGTGGGGTCGGTGTGCCACCTGGTTGGGCGGCCTGGGCCTGCTGTCTGGCTTGCTGCCTTCTCTGGGCTTTTTGCTGGTTGGTCTTGTGCTTGGCTCGGCCTACGAAGATGGCCGCGATGGCGACCATAGTAACTAAGCAGGCAAGCCCAAAGGTCCAGTATCCGAGCAGGGAGATTACATTTTCCATGTTCATGACCCACTCTTCCTTCCTAGTATTCCGGCAACAGCAGCGAATGGGTCATTGGCCCAAACTATGCTGTTGCCCTTTTCACCCGATTTCTCCAGCGCTTCCGCCATACGTATCTGCATACCTTCCTTGCCGCGATGAATCACGGCATCGTAGGTCTTTTCAACACGCTTGGCTTCAGCGTCAGCAGCAATAAGAACGGTTGCCGCTTCTTGCTCAGCCACGTACCTTTTGGTAGTGGCTTCGCGAAGTTTGGCTGAGGCTTCCGATAGCTCCACCGACAGGATGTCGCTGGCGACTATACAGATGCCGTAACGGTTCATCAGCCCGATCTCTTCACCATTTTCGTCCGGCACCGTACCCGGTATTTTTGTGTTGAGGCCTAGAAGTTCTTTATTGAGAAGCTTGGCTACGTCTTTTTCTTCTGTACCCGTCCCTCCGTGCACAATGTCTTCGTAGTTGTAGCCGCCGATGAAGGAGCGTGTCACGGAAGAAGATATGGAAGTCAGTCGTTGCATCCAGTCTTCCCCGTTGAAGAGGGCAAGCCTGGGGTTCACGACCCGGATCGTTTCGACGACCCAAGTGTTAACCGATAGGTTGCCGTTGATTTCCGCGTTGAGAATGGGAATCGCGTAGGTGAAATCATTCACGAACACGAAATCGGTCGCCTCTTCACGCGGCCTTAGGATGGTGTTTCCTGAAGAATCTTGGTCCAGCTCTACCCACTTGAAGTTGTAGCTGTACACCCTTAGGAGCGGGTAAACCCCGACCCATCGGACTCCAAGAATCTTCAGGAGGTAGAATGGGTTCAGGCATTTGAGTGCCCGTATCAAGACCCAAGTTTCGTCCCTGATGTTGGTCACACTCCCGTTCTCGTCAAGATTTTTCCCCATCCAGGAAAGAATTCCTTTCCAGTAGGCGCCGTCACCCGTGACAACCGCCTTGTAGGTGGCTTCTTTCATGAAAGTGAAGAAGGTGTCCGTGCTGGCTAGTAGCCAGCACACAGCGATGATGAGGATATAGTTGGACATGTAAAAGCCAACCATGACCCCCAAGATGAGCAGGATTTCCATTGCTACCTCTCCATCCATTATGTCCTCCAAAAGAGGACTATTAAGTTCGTCAGGGAACTACCTGACCTAAGGTGAAGTATATCATACTTTATAAGAAAAATCAAGTGTCGGGTTATACCAAAACAGGCCCTTGTTTAGGCCTGTTTTGGGGGAGGTAATTTAAGTTTGATTTTGTGGGCGAGGTTGCTCGGTCACAACTCTTGGTCTTCTGGCCAAGGTCGCGACCCCGCCTCATTCGCCTTCGCTCATTCCGGCTTTCGAGTCCCCACGTAAATTCCCCCGGAATTTACTCTTCGCCAATACAAAACCACCTGCTTTATGCGGGTGGTTTTGTATTTGTGGGCGAGGGGAGACTCGGTCAAGCGCTCGAAATTTTGCCGTCGCAAAATTTCTCCGCCTGACCACGCTCGGCCATCCCCGCATGCTTGCGTGGTCCCAGGCCTCGCCTTCTCATCTCCTCCTCCGCCAAAAACAGCAATCGGCCAAGGAGCAATCCTTGGCCTCAGCTGATTTTGTGGGCGAGGGGAGACTCGAACTCCCAACCCGT
>JBBTXX010000002.1:0-8861 GCA_038062065.1 Patescibacteria group bacterium | reverse complement strand
AGGTCAAAAATTAAAAAAGCTTAAGAATATCCCTGTAGGTGATGAAAATCATAAGCAAAATAAGGAGAACAAACCCGACAGCGTTCGTGTACCTCTGAAAACGAGCAGGCAAATTTCTACCCAAAGCGCCTTCTATACCTACAAAAAGTAGCCTGCCGCCGTCCAAGGCTGGAAACGGCAGAATATTTATGACCGCGAGATTTATGGATATGTAGGCGAGAAATGACAAGAAGTAAGGCAGACCTTCTTTAGCGGCGCTCCCGACCATGCCGGCAATACCGACCGGTCCGGCCACATCTTTAATATTTGACTCCCCTTTGAAAGCTCCGATTATAAAGTTATAGAAACCAAGAGTTACACCCTTAACCGAATTGTAAGTCATACGGAATGCGGTTATGGGCGCGGATTTCAAAACTTCCGCGCGAGAAGCGTAAGCGGAGAGACCGATACCTATAGCTCCGCCATTTTCTACAATTCCAGCGATGGGAGTTACTGGAATTTCCTTCTCTTCTCCGCCCCTTCGGATTTTTACTTTTAAACTACCCCCTTCATTACCAGATACGAACGCTTGGAAATCCGTGACCTTATTGGTTTCTACGGAACCCTCTCCGGAATTAACGGATAGGATTACATCCCCGGTCATAAAACCAGCAGTCTCCGCCGGAGAATCAGGCAGAACACTATTTATAGTAACCGCACCCGGTTTGTCAGCGGGTAAGGGGAGAGGCAGTCCTGTAGTTAGAGCGCCAAGAAAAAGAAGGTAAGCAAATATAATATTGAAAGTCACACCTGCAACTAAAATCAGAGCTTGTGCGTATCTAGGTTTAGAAGCAAAGTGCTCCCTTTTGGCTTCACCTTCAGGGGGTGTATCTTCCGGGTCTTCCCCAAAAATTTTTACATAACCGCCAATTGGTAAAAGATTGAAAGTATATTCCGTCTGTCCTCTCTTCCAAGAAAAAAGTCGCGGAGGAAAGCCTATGGCAAATTCATCCACCCGCACCTTAAAAAATCTAGCTACCAGAAAATGTCCGAGTTCGTGCGCGAACACGAGTGCGGTCAAAGCCAATAGAAAGATAATCGTCGTAGCCATACAGATTTAGCCGGTTATCTCTTTTTCTTTTCTAACGGCCAGTGCCTCCATCAGTTTATTCCCTTCTTGAACCATTTTTTCCATCTCTTCTTTGGCCCGGAATTTCTCGTCTTCGCTCATACCTCCTTCTTTTTCTTTTTTCTGGATATCATTCCAAACATGCTCCCGTGCGGAACGCAGTTTAACTCTCCCCTCTTCCAGTTTAGTTTTAACTTTTTTACCCATTTCCAACCGCCTCTCTCCGGTTAATTCCGGAAAAATTACCCGTACACCCTTCTCATCCGCTGAAGCAGAGACCCCTAAATCCGCGACGGAAATGGCCTTCTCTATATCTTTAATCAGGGTTGCGTCCCAAGGAGCTATCCGGATGGTACGCGGGTCCTCCAGATTTATGGAAGCCACTTGAGAAAGTGGGGTTCTGGATCCATACGCCTCAACAGAGACGCCATCCAACAAGGCCGGGGTAGCCAAGCCAGTACGAACCGAGGATAGTTCGTGCTTCATATGCTCCTCCACTTCTTTCAGCTTCTTTTTAAATTCAGAAAAATTATAAGCCATAGACAACTCTATCTTAGCAAATTTAAGACGCTTGGGAGACGCAGTGACAGCCCTTCCAGTAGATATTTAAGAGAGGGTCCGGATTGAGTGGCATAGCGCCTGGCCAAAAGAACGGAGGAGGCGGCCTCGGCATTTTCAAAACTGGGATTTTGGCGCAGAAGTACAGCGACTTCTTTTTCCAAACCGGAAATAAAATCCAGGGCCTGGCTTATTCTCTCGTCCTCTTCAGAATCTATAAGTTCTTTGACTAAAGCCAGCCGCTCCGGAATAGATAAGGAGAGAAATATCTTTCCGGGCTTAAAGGTTGCTGACCCGGATTGTATGACCAACATTCTGGATAGAAGGGTTGGTAAAATGCGTGAAGTGTTTTCTTTCAGAATAAAAAAGTAGGTATCCTCCGGCGGTTCCTCAAAAATCTTTAGCAGAGTATTCTGGGCTTCTCTGGTCGCCCGCGCAAAAGACATAATGAAGACCTTCGGACCCCTACCGGAAGGCATCAGTCTGGCTTCTTCCAAAAGACCTTGTGAGTCTTCAATCCCCCAGTTTTCTTTTTTAAGATAACGAAACCCAGGATTACTAACCGTCTCCAAATCAAACTCTTTTACCAGAAACTCCTTTAGAGTCTCAAAGGTCTCAGCCTCCCTGCCCGAAATAAGGTACGCGTGATGATTGCGCAAAAATCCTTTCATCTTTACCTTTTAGAAAGAATGCTCTTCTTATAAATATCCAGATGGTTAAGGGCTATACCGGTACCTTTAGCAACACAGAAATATGCGTCTTTGCCGAGAACCGCCTTAACTCCCGTCCGGCGGAAAATCAAATCCGGCAGATTACGCAGAAGCGAAGAACCGCCAGTCATGGTTATACCGTAATCAATAATGTCCGAAGCCAATTCCGGCGGGGTTTCTTGGAGCACGTCCTTAATAGCCTTAACAATCTCTCTTAGTTCTTTGCCTATAGCTTTGACCACCTCATTAGTTTTGAGTTCAATCGCGCGGGGTAAGCCGGAGACTAGATCCCTGCCCTTGACCGTCATAGCCAGCTCTTCTTCAACAGGAACCGCGGAACCTATAGTGATCTTTATACTTTCTGCCGTCTTATCCCCTATGGCCAGGTTGTAGTTCTTTTTTATATGGTCCGCGATGGCTGCGTCTACTTTGTTGCCGGCACATTTGACCGAAGTGCAGGCCACGATGCCACCAAGCGATATAACCGCCACATCTGTGGTACCGCCACCTATGTCCACTATCATTTTACCCTTGGGCTCATTTATGGAAATGCCGGCGCCAATGGCGGCCAGAATCGGTTCCTTGACCACATAGGCCGCTTTGGCGCCGGCGCGTAGCGTCGCCTCCACCACCGCCCGGCGTTCTGTGGAAGTAACCCCGGCCGGTACAGACACCATAACTTCCGGCTTCCAGAAATTCCAAGGTCCCAGCGCCTTGTTTATAAAATAACGCAGCATGACTTCCGTCACCCGGTAATCCGCAATAACTCCGTCTTTCATCGGCCGGTAAGCAATTATAGATTCCGGAGTTTTACCAATCATCTCTTTAGCATCTGTACCTACCGCCAGAATTTTCCTGTCCTGCTCCGATATGGCGACAACAGACGGCTCGTCTAAAACCACACCCTTACCAGGTAAAAAAACTAGGGTGTTGGCGGTACCCAAATCAATCCCAAGTTTTCTTACAAAAAATGAATCCCATTGCATAGTTTTATTTCACTCTCTCGACGGCCGCCCCGATGGATTGCAGGCGTTCTTCCACCGCTTCGTACCCTCGATCGATATGATAGACATTATCAATGCGGGACTCCCCCTTGGCAACAATGCCGGCTATAAGAAAGGCTAGTCCTGCACGGATATCCGGGCTGGAAAGGGTCCTGCCGGAAAGTGGAGTCGGCCCTTTGATTATGACCTCGTGAGGATTCCATTCCGATATATCTGCCCCCATACGATTAAGCTCCCCTACAAAACTCAATCTGCCATCAAAAACAGTTTCAAAAACATGACCTTCGCCTACAGTTTGGGTCAGATAAACAATTGACGGGGTCTGTAAATCAGTCGCGAACCCCGGATATTCATGAGTTTTAATATTGAAAGCTTTCAATCCCCCTTTTTTAATTTTGTCTCCATAAACTTCAATGGAGTCATTGGTCAGAGACATAGGGACGCCGGAACCGGACAGGAGTGAAAGAAAGACAGATAAATGTTCCGGCATACAATCCTCTATTTTTACTTTCTTACCGGCCAGAGCTGCGAGTACCAGAAAACTTCCGGTTTCTATTCTGTCCGGAATCATTTTGAAAGTCCTTTTAGAGCGGAGCAACCTGCCTCCTTTTATAGTTATACGCGGAGTCCCGGCACCCTCAATTTCCGCCCCGGAATAATTAAGCATTTCCGCCAAAGCCGTTATTTCCGGTTCCATAGCGGAGTTTTCTAAGATGGTTTTACCTTTAGCTAACGTCGCGGCCATCATGAGAGTCTCCGTCGCAGTTACGGAAACTATGGGAAAAACTATACGCGCGCCACGGAGCCCTCGTGGCGCGCTAATTTGGTATTCTCCCGTCTTATCTTCCACTTTCGCGCCCATAGCCCGAAAACCATTCAGAAATAAATCTATGGGACGGGTACCGATAATGTCCCCTCCCGGGTGTGGAAAAGAAACCTTACCAAAGCGTGCCAAGAGTGGCCCAGAAACAACCACCGACGCCCGGAGCCTGCTTCCCAGATTAGAATCTATTCCAAAGCGGGATACATAACGCGAATCCAACCTGTACTCCCTCTTATCTTTCCTCTCAACCAAAACTCCAAGAGTTTCCAATATCTCGTTCATCCGGAGCACATCTGCAATATCCGGCATGTTGGACAGAAAGAGCGGGGTCTCGTAAAGAATAGAAGCGGCGATGCATTTAATAGCCTGGTTCTTAGCACCATAAACAGGAACCCTCCCGGAGAGCTGTCTTTTGCCTCCTAAACCCCGGATTAAAATCCTGTCCGTGGAAGTGCCGTTCATAAGTGCATCCTACCTTGCCCCCTCGCCAGGGCGCAAAGAGCGGATACAATGAGCCTATCCATATGTTCATAGTAGAAGTAATTCCTATAGCGCGGGGTATTTTTAAAGAGACCCTGTCTTATTTCGCCAAAAGCGCTCCAACAATCGGCTCTCTAGTAAGCGTGCCTGTCCGGGGCAAGAAAGCTTTGGCTTTAGTCGTGGCGACCGGAAGCGCCAAAGAAAGAAAAACGGAAATAAGAAGGGGTAGTTTCGCGCTCCGCAAATTGGGAGTTCTTCGCAGTGCCCCGTTCCTAACTAAAGAGTTTCTTTCCGCTTCGAAAAAAACTGCCGAGTACCATATCGGAACCTTGGGTGGCGTACTCTCTACCCTCTTACCTAAGGAAATTCTGGAACTACCCCGGAATAAAAAAACCGAAAAAGAAAAGCCCGGAGAAAATGGAGAAAAAGACGAGGAATTACAGGAAATAAAAAAAACGGAGGCCGCCCAGAAAATTGGTTTACCCATAGCGGAGAAATTAGTGTTCCAAGGAAGGCTGGAGGACAGACTTATGGAATACAAGTCATTGGTGCGGGAAAACTTTGCCCGAGGTAAATCTGTATTTCTGCTTTTCCCAACGGTCAAAGAGGCGGAAGTGCTGACCAAAGAACTGGAAAAAGGTATCGGTCGTTACAGTTTTGTCCTTCATCGCGAGCTCAAGAAAAGTGAACAGAAAAAACTCTGGCACGACGCCATCAAAGAAACTCATCCCATTCTGGTCATGGCCACAGGCTCCTTCCTGTCTCTACCAAGAAAAGATTGGGGGCTTGTCATTGTTGAAAAGGAAAGCTCGCGCTTTTACCGCTCCGCAGTCAGGCCATACCTGGATGCCAGGCGCTTCGCGGAAACCTTCGCGGCGGAATGCGGAGCTAAAATACTTCTGGCTGATACGGTACTGCGGGTAGAAACTGCAGAGCGCTTCCTGTCTGAAGAGTTACTGCCCTCTTCTTCGGAAGGTATGCGTCTTCTTAGTTCTGCTTCGTTCTCCGTAATTGACCCGAAAACCGAAAAAGCCGAGAGAGATAGGTTGGGTATAAAAAAACCCTGGGAACCGTTGTCGGAGAAAATACTGGCACAACTACGGGAAAGTAGAACTAGGGGTGAACGCTCCTTTGTCTTTGTCGGCAGGCGCGGCTCCGCCCCTTTGGTTGTTTGTGGAGATTGCGAGAAATCGGTCGTTTGTTCCCGTTGTTCTGCCCCGGTTGTCCTCCATGGAAGCGGTTCCGACCCCTACTTCCTATGCCACCGCTGTAATGAAAAACGCGGAGCGGAAGAAAGATGCCGTTACTGCGGGGGCTGGAGATTAATCGGGCTCGGAGCTGGCAGCGAGAGAATAGAAGAAATATTAAGAAAAGAATTGCCCGGCAGTTCTATTTTTACTCTCAACAAGGACAAGACTCCGACGGATAAGAAGGCCGCCGCGGTAGCCATGGCCTTTTACGATACCCCGGGGAGCATACTAATAGGCACGGAGATGGCCCTCTTCTATCTCTTGAACCGGGTGGAAAACACTGTAGCTGCCTCCTTTGATTCCCTCTTCGCCATACCGGATTTCCGTATGCATGAGAGAATTTTCCACCTACTTATAGATGTGCGGGAACTGGCCACCAACCGCTTTATTATCCAATCCAAAGTAGAACCCGGGCGTCTTTTTATGAATGTGGCAGAAGGCAATCTGGCAGACTTTTACAGAGAAGAGATAAATATGCGGGAGAAACTTGGCTATCCGCCCTTCCGGACCTTCATCCGTCTTTCAACCACAGGCGAGCGCGCAGCTACGCTCAAAGTAATCTCTTCTCTGGTGGAAAAACTCAAAGATTGGAATCCTCTACCCCTGCCGGCTCTCTTCCGCGACCAGAGGGGTAGGTACTTGGCTCATCTGCTTCTTTCCATTCCTAAAACCGCTTGGCCAAACGAACAACTGAGACAGGAGCTATCCGCCCTACCTCCGTCAATCCGGGTAGAGGTGGACCCGGAAACCGCCGGCTAATCTAAGACTTTCCAAGTCTTTTTTACTCCGTATAATCGTACGAATGACTAAACTGGTGCCAACTGCCGATCCGGCGCTTCGAGCCAAAGCCAAGGAAATTTCCCCGGCCTCTATTAAATCTGTGAAGATAAAAAAATTAATTGCCGGTATGAAGAAGGCTTTGACCAAGGAAGACGATGGAGTAGCTATAGCCGCCCCTCAAGTCGGCGAGTCTCTACGCCTGTTCATAGTTTCCAAAAAAGTTTTTGATTACCAGCGGGAAAAGAGCGCCAACTCCAAGGTGGATGAAAAAGCCAGCGCTTATAAAGATATGGTCTTCATCAATCCCAAAATAACCAAGCGCTCCAAGGAATATGGATTGGTGGAAGAAGGGTGTCTCTCTGTGCGTTTCGTTTACGGCAAAGTAAAACGCGCCAAGAAAGCCACTATCACTGCCCAGGACGAAACCGGCAAAAAATTCACTATGGGCGGGTCTGGTTTATTGGCTCAAATTTTCCAGCACGAGTGCGACCACTTGGAAGGTGTACTTTTTATAGACAAAGCCGTGGAATTGGAAGACCTGCCTCCGACTCCTAAAAAATAAGATGTCTTTCCCTAGATTTGCGTTCTTTGGCTCTTCCAATCTTTCAGTCATTGTGTTGGAAGAACTTTCTTCGGCCGGATTTTTACCGTCCGTGGTTGTAGCGTCGCCAGATGAAAAAAAGGGTCGTGGTATGGAATTGACTCCCCCACCCACAGCTATTTGGGCCAAGCAAAATGACATCCCACTTCTCCAGCCCGAATCCTTAAAAAATAATCCAGAGTTGCTAAAGGAACTCGCTCGTCTATCCTATGACTGCTTTATTGTCGCCTCCTACGGCAAAATAATTCCCCAGAATATATTAGGTATACCGCTCCGAGGCACCTTGAATGTCCACCCCTCACTACTTCCCCGTTTCCGCGGTCCCGACCCCATACGCGCACAAATTTTGGCAGACGAGAAAGAAGTCGGTGTTTCTATAATGCTGATAGATGAGAAAGTGGATCATGGTCCAATAGTCGCTAAAGAAGTAGTAGAAATAAAAAACTGGCCTCCAGGGGCCCTCGAGCTTGAAGACATGCTTGCCCGCGCCGGAGGCAAACTACTAGCCCAGATTCTCCCCGATTACCTATCTGGCAAAACAAAACCGACCGAACAAGACCACGCCAAAGCCACTCTGACTAAAAAATTAGAGAAAAAAGACGGTGAACTAGATTTGTCCGAAGATGCCTACCAAAACTTTCTGAAAATCCGCGCCTATGACGGCTGGCCGGGTACATATTTTTTCATTGAGAAAGGCGACCCCTCGACTTCACTCAGGGCAGGCAAAAAAATACGGGTAATAATTAAAGAAGCGGATTTCATCGACGGAAAACTTATCCTTAAAAAAGTCTTACCGGAAGGCGGGAGAGAAATGTCTTACGAAGATTTTCTGCGCGGGATACACTAAAAACTTAAAGAGCCCGGCGCCAAATTACGCCGGGCTTGAAAATTAGGAACAGGGCTTCCAGCCATAGTAGCCCTCGGGTTCAATCCAACCGTAAGCCCAATCTTTTTCCTCCTTTGCCTTATTTGTAGAAGTAGAAGGAGTGGAGCTAGGTTGAGTATGCTGAGGAGTACTTTCGGGCCCACCAAAATGATGCGGTCTGTACCCTGAACCAAGCTCGGCAAAATGATGACGTTCGCGACCACCAGGCAAGCGCATAGACTTGAGCATGCTGTTTTTGGTCAGCATTATCGCCTCCGCAACTTTGTCTATTTACAGAATGCCCGAATAGATAGAATAAATCAATTACTTTAGTACAACTTTTTCTACTACTACCGCCCTTACCGGCCGGTCGTTGGTTGTGGTCTCTGTATTAGAGATAGTCATTACTACATCCATTCCCTTAATAACTTTTCCGAATGGAGTGTGTTTGCCGTCTAACCAGGAAGTCTCTTTGGCGGTGATAATAAAGAATTGACTACCGTTTGTGTTTGGCCCCGCGTTCGCCATAGCCAGAACACCCTGTACTAATTTTTCGTTGTTTATCTCATCCGGTATATAAAATCCTGGTCCCCCAGTCCCCCAGCGCGCCATTTGCGCCTCATCTTTAGACAGCGGGTCCCCGCCTTGAATCATGAAATCTTTTATGACTCGATGGAACTTG
>JBBTXX010000001.1:0-13403 GCA_038062065.1 Patescibacteria group bacterium | reverse complement strand
AAGAAAGTGAACGGGTGTCCAGTGTCCGGAAAAACTCTGGATTAAGTTTCCCGATATAAGCAGTGGCTACCAAAAAGAAGCCGGCCATAATGACAGCTCTTACCGCAGTGGCAAAAGTTGGGTCAATTTTATCAAGACCTATTTTCCCGAATATAGAAACTAAAGCCGCGAACAGAGCCGAAAGAACTGCATACAAAAGCCACATAAATAATTATTAAGATTCTTTTAGTTCTGTTTCCGCCTGCTCTACCGCTTTACGATACCTTGAAACCAGTAAGCTATCCAATCGCTCTTCCAAAATATTAAGTAGGGCTCGGTGATACCAAAGCATTTCAGATAATGGAGCCGCAAAATTTTTCCATATAACTGGTCCGTATTCGGTATAGTCATCAATAATATTCTCCAGGTTATGGGTGTGGTCTGCCGCCTTAATCATAAGCGCTTCGGCTGAAACTTTCTCAGTTTTTACCAAAGCTTCTTCTTTAATAATACGCCAAGGGCGTTTTCTGCCTTCTGGCGTAAACTTATCTTCTGTCACCTCTTCCACAATCGCGAGCACCTTTCTACCAAAGTCTACTTCCAGAGACTCTTTACTGTAGGGAGTGTCTTCCAGCGAATCGTGTAGAAGTCCCGCTATGATTACATCTTCGTGATCGCCGACATATTCGGACAGAATAGCCGCGACTGAAAAGAGGTGGCTGACGTAAGGCAGTCTGAACTTGCCGGGCCTTGTTTGTCCTCGATGCTGGTGGGAGGCTACTTTTATCGCTTTTTCAATTCTGGGGGTTAGTTTCATTGTAGAAATTTTTGAGTATAGAAAAATCTTTTTTCATGTCTTCCAATTTACTCCGGTCGTAAACTGCTACCGCAGGGTGAAATAGTGGTATGACAACCAATTCTCCGTAGGATGCGCTAGTTTTATAAATTTTACCGTGAATTTTACTTATTACAGTCAAATCTTGTTCCAGAGCGAACTTCTTCATTATGTAAGCCATGGAAAAGCGACCGAGAGTGGCTATTACTTTAGGTTGGATAATATCTATCTGCTTATCCAAAAATGGCCCGTACAAATCTATTTCCACAGGTTCCGGGTCTCTGTTCCCTGGCGGGCGGTCTTTAACCACATTAGTTACATAAACTTCTTCTCTTTTTATATTAGCGGAAACTAAAAGTTGGTCCAATATCTTACCGGAAGCCCCACAAAACGGCTTACCAGTCTTGGCTTCATTTTTACCCGGAGCTTCGCCTACGAACATAATTTTGGCCTCATGACTCCCCTCTCCAATAACTGGAAAATTGTTTTCACTTACTCGGTAGGCATAAAGAGGCGAGGAAACAAGATTTAAAATCTCGTCTTTAATTTTTTTCATCTCCTGATGTTTCTCGCTATTTACTAGCATGACTTTTTTCTCTACTTAAAATCTCACCCTTTAGTTTGAGTCCTCTGTTGTAACCTCCAAGTCCGCCATTCTTTCTGATAACCCTGTGACACGGGACTTTGGGGTCCCAATTTTTAGACAATATATTACCGACCGCACGCGCGGCATTTGGAGAGCCAGCCTTAGTTGCTACCTCTCCATAAGTCATAGTTTCTCCTTTGGGGATTTTACGCACCACTCCGTACACCGCTTCTGCAAAAGAGTACCTAGGTGCTTTTTTATTTTTGTGTTTTTTAAACCTCATGTGCATACATCCTATTTCTTATCCTTACGATATATCCTAAGAAATAGTGCGATATATCGCACTATTTAACTTTCTTATCTTTTTTGCCATATTTGGCTGATGCTTCGGCGGCAATTCTTCTATAAGCACAGTACTGGCAATCCGGACTGGATTCCGGAATAGTTTCCAAAAGTAAACACTCTTTAATTTCAAGAAGAATTGGTTCTATCCAATCATCTTTCCCGGTGTAAGGAAGGACAACCACTTCAAAATCTAACTTACCGTCAAAAGCTTTACGGTCTTGCTTACCATTGGCGTACACAAAATAGCCGGTATCTGAAACTTCAAATCCATTTTGACGAAATAGCCACTGGTAAACCTCCATTTGGCGTTTATATCCGCCCTTCCACTCTTCATCCAAAGTTATTTCTTTTTCCGTAGAGGTGGCTTTGTAGTCCACAATATAAAGTTTTCCTTTGTCGTCTACCCAAACATCATCCACGCCCCCGCGGACAAATAGATTGGTTGGTTTATGCAGAGTAGAAATCCCACGCCGGAGAGCGTCCCGCCACTCTTCCATACGCTCATTTTTAAATGGTACTAGTGGGAGCTTATATTTTTTCATTAGCGGATGAGGAGTTTCATCTGCTCTGTGTATGTCAAATTCTTTTTTAAAAAGGGTGTCCACGGCGTTGTTTAGAGAAAACGGTGGAGTGTCCGGGCGTTTGATACCGAGACGCTGGTCTATATAAAAACAACGCGGACATTCGTGGAATAAATCTATTTTGGAGCGGGAAACACGAAAAGGTTCCTTAGAATCAGGATTAAAGTTTCCACGACTGCGCACAGAATATGTAAAAGCCATTTGGTTAGTCTAGCATGAGATATACAAGGCAATCCTAAAAACTAAAAACATCCGGACGTCTGGCGCCGGATGTTGGGGTGAAGGGAGAGGCGGCAGAGGGAAATGCTTTAGGGTTTTGGAGCGGTTACGAGAACCGTTGCAAAATTCCTACAAGCAAACCTCGTACCATTGTTCTAACCTCTCAGCCTTCCGGTTTATTGGGTTCAGAGGACCTACGGGCCTGAACGCGGTATCCGCATCGGCTGCGGCTTGCACATCAGGGGTGTCCGATATGGTCTTGTCCCGGGGAGCACACAGCCCCCTTGCTGTTTTGCCTCATCGGCGAAAGCGGCTACGGCTTACGAACGCCCTTTGCTCGTGCCGGTGCCGCCAGGCGCTTGAGCCGAAGGATCATCAAGATGACCCCCATAAGGTACGGGTAGGTGGCCGAAGGCCCCTTATCCGCACTTGGGTAGTATATCAGATATAAAAATATTGTCAAGTGTATTAATTGACAATCATAATATTTAATGATATTATACCAAATGGCCGCAGAACCAGCAGGAAAGGAGGACGGCCATGTTAAGCCACGTTTGGATCAGCCCACACGAGACTGTATACGGTTGTGAGGGACCGGACGCCAAGAACGACGCCAAAGTTCTGGCACAGAGAATCCGGAGGGAGAGGTGGGGAGAGACGCTTATCACCATAACCCCTTTCCCGAAAAGCAGCTTCAGCGAAGGAAGGTACCGAGTGGAGGTTAAAATAATCCAACCGGTAAAAACTATTTCTGAAGTTGCTCCCTCAAAAGAGTATTCTCACCTTTGCTACATAAGGTCTCCCAATCCGAGGCGCGAAAAGAAGCCCTCTCGCTTCTTAAAGCCGACGGATGACCGCGACGAGTACGACTTACTAGAAGAACGGCTCGCCAAGTCTCCGGCTCCGCACAGGAGTGGTTGGAAAGACGCTTACCGCCCGACTCGGGAGCGCTACTGGCGCCCAAAGAACAACAACTGGAAGGGTCGCCGGAAGACCAAGTATCGTATTAAATAAATATCGGAAAGACTCCGATATTCAGATAGAAGCGAGGAGTAATCTCCTCAAGCCAGAGACTCCCAGAAGCACAAAATTAAACTATATAGAATTCTATATAGCTTGTGTCAGGGAGTTTCTCTATTTTTATATCAAGCAGTGACTTTTTCGCTCCCTGGAACTATCTCTTCTTTACCCCAGACAATGGCGTGGTTTTTCCAAAAACTAGCTGACTTGTCGGTGGCGTTCCTGTCCCATGTCTCCGGTTCCCCCTTTGGTCCTACATAGGCGGTGATTAAAATATAACCATCCTCAATCTTTTTCAGCACAGCAGTAAAAAATTTACTCGGGTCGGGTTCACGATTTCTCACAAAACGAGTCAACCCAGCCCTTCCTTCTCTTTGAGCATAGGTGATTTCATCTTGAAAAGTAGTCTCCACACATACAGAAAACCCTATGTAATCCTCAAATTCTACTGTCGCGTCAAAAAAATCTCTGCCGAGAGAAGTCATGCGTCCCAGAGCTTCCGGTAAAATTTTTGAAGAGACTAAACTGCCGTGCAGATGATTTCGGAGGCGTTCAAAGACTTTCTCTCCGGATTGAAGAGTGCCTATAACTTTTCTTTCTATTCTGACCAGCCTCTCTTGGTTCATTATTTCCCCGTTCATGTTTTTGATTTGTCTGCTATTCGAAATGATTGTCGGCGACGGAACGAACCGAACGCTCCAAGTACCACATACCTGTAAAAACAAATAGCGTCAGGAAAGTGGCGAACAATGCCAGAGCATACATACCGTAACCAACCGTAAGTCCGACCGCAACCGCAATCCAAAGACCGGCCGCAGAAGTAAGTCCGACTAGCTTATCATCATGAAAAATTATCAGCCCGGCGCCCAAAAAACCTATACCGGAAATAACTCCAGAAATTATAATAGCTGGATTATAGCCGACACCTAAGTTTGGAAGGAGCGTGTAAGAAACCGTAAGCAAACAAGAAGCCAGCGACACCAGTCCGTAGGTGCGCATACCGGCCATTTTACCGGCTACTGTTCTCTCCAAACCAAGTAAAAGCCCGAGGAACAAGGCCAGAGTCAATTTGAAAAGAGCCCCGTTCTCCAGAGTGACAAATAGGGCCGCGTATTGTTGGAGGATGTCCATATTTATAGATGATGATGGCACAACTCTTCTCCTTCGGCTATGGCTTCTTTAATTTTCTTTTCGCTAATATTAAGTCGTACCAACTCTTCTCTCCTCATCCCAAGGTCGCGACAAAGCATCACCCCCCTTGCAATAAGTTCAAATTTCTCGCTTCGAGACAAAGAAGTCAGAGAGGTTATAGGATGTGCTCCTGTCTCTTCAATTAAGTCATGTAAATTTCCATAGCGCGGGGAAGACCAGCCGATAAGGGTCAGCCCGGCGCAATTGGCGTACTCGGTAGCAGCTTTGGTGAATTTGGTATTGGTGATGAGAAGGCCTTCAATTTTATTTTCCGGATTCTTATTTCTTATGTCTTCTACTCTGGCGGAAACATACAGAGCCACCTTAAGGTCGCTCTTGAGTCCGAGTTCATTGTGAAATTTGGCCTCCCCAATTATTTTCCTGCCGGCTCTCTCCGCCACCAAATCCACTTCGTGAGAAACGCACTTACCTTCCAGAGTTTGCCTGGTCCAGACGGAGAATCCTTTAGCACGGAATATTTCTGCCAGAAAATCTTCAAATGGAAACCCGGTCGGACCCAATTCCAAAACTGCCCTTTTTAAAGAGTAGCGAGCGGCCAGAGGTCTGGCGGTTTTGCGTAGGAGTTCAAAAGCTGTCTTATATATTTCGTGAGTAGACATCCCCTCTTTAAGAGAGTTGGATACTTCCGAAACTATACCTCTGATAATTTCTTCTTTGGCGCCAGCTCTTTGTAGAGACTCTATGAGTTTGGACGGCTCAAAGGGCTCCAAATCGCCACCGGATTTTTTTACAAGAACGGAAGTCATCCCGGCAATTATAGAGATAAATGCTCGCCAAGAGAAATTTCCCGCACCTCCAAATCTACCGGTACGGAATTAATTGTGGCTCCAACACGCGCTTCTTTGCTAGCTTGAAAAGCAGTCTTAAAAGTTCTTGGTGTAGTGGAAGCTGTGCAGTCTGGAGAACTTACACTTGTCTGTATACGAAGAGTAACTTGTTCGGGATAAGTCTCCCGAACCAGAGCTTCCGAAAACAAATTGTGACACGGGGTCGGCAGATCTAGGGTACCAACATAAAAGTGTACCCCCTGTCTGTATTCGTGAACAAGAGAAATTTTTTCAACAGAGAAGGCGACTCCTGCCGCTCCGGCGTCTCTGTCCCCGTGGTCGTCATTCAGGTGAGTATGCGGCCAAGCCGAAACCAAACCGAAAAGAATGGCCGCCAGAACGACAACGATAGTAATCGCACGTTCTTTCACAAACTCATTATAGACCCCTCTGAACCTCCCCGCCAGCCATCAAAAATCTGTCCTTATAGATAGCTAGCCACTGACCCGGCGCTACAAGAACTGGACTGTCAAAATGAACCCTTATACCAGTTTCTTTTATATCTATCTGGCAAGCAATCTTCAATCCTCGGTGCCTTATTTTCGCCTGGCCTACAAGCTCTTCTGTGCCTGCAAAATTGTTGAATGGATAAAGCAGTACTTCTCTATAGCCATAATTATCTTTAGCTTCATGATCAGCCACAAAAATAGTATTGGTCTCTATATCTTTTTTCACTACATATAAAGGTTTGGAGTTTGGTCCCTTGCTAGTGATTTGGAGCCCGCGCCTTTCTCCAAGAGTGTAAAGTCCTACTCCTTTATGCTTTCCTATGATTTCCCCGGAAATATCCGAAATCTCTCCCTGTTCCGGTTTAAGTTTTTCTTCCAGATATTTTTTAAGATCTATTTTCCCTAAAAAACATATTCCCTGACTGTCTTTACGATTTGCGTTCGGGAGGTCAAATTTTAAAGCCATTTCTCTAACCTGACTTTTTTGTAAATTTCCAACAGGAAAAATTACGCGAGATAAAATGTTTTCTGGTATAGACGCCAGAAAATAAGTCTGGTCTTTATCTTTATCCTCACTTTCTTTGATAAGAGTTTTCCCGGAAGGAGATACAGCAAGGGATGCGTAATGCCCGGTTGCAATAAAATCAAATCTCTTAAGCATTTCCCTCGCAAAAGCCCCGAACTTAATTTCTCGATTACAAAGAATGTCCGGGTTAGGAGTTCCGCCAGAGGCGTAAACAGCCAGCATTTTATCTGCCACCTCTCTTTTATATTCCTCCGATAAATCCATCTCTTCAAAAGGTATTCCTAGATGAACTGCGACCCGTACAGCTTCGGTCCTATCTTCCCCTTCGCTACAAGGATATCCTTCCGGGTGCCAGGTACGGATAAAAACTCCAGTGACATCGTAGCCAGCTTCTTTCAGGAGTAGAGCTGAGACCGCGCTATCTACCCCTCCGGAAAGACCCAGGGCGACAGTCTCCCTTTTCTTATTACCGAAGATAGAGTTCTTTATTGCGGACATGTTCTTCGTGGGTTACCGCAAAATAGAACTTTCCATCCTTACCGGTCAAGTAGTAAAGATACGGGGACGAGGTCGGTTCAACCGCCGAAATTATAGAATCCAACCCTGGATTACCTATGGGAGTGGGTGGAAGCCCGCGCCTGGTGTAGGTGTTGTAAGGAGAATCTTTAGACAAATCGGACTCCCGTAACTCGGAGCTGTCTTTGCCTATGGAATACACGAAGACAGCGTCCACCTGAAGAGCCATACCGATTTGTATACGCTTCCACAGCACCGAAGAAACCAGTCTCCTGGTTTCTGGGGTGCGAGCTTCTTTCTCAATAATTGAGGCCATAGTTATTACATCCCCAATCGGCTTATTAAAGCCCTCTACTTTAGAAGAAATATCTCGCAACTTGGAAGTAAAATTAGATTCCATCATCTGGACCAGTTCTTTTGGAGAAATCGTGGGTAAAACATTATAGGTATCCGGGAACAGATACCCCTCCTTACCTATCGCAGATTTTTTAAAACTTTCTTTGGTGCAGCCTAGAAGTTTTGCTTCACACAAGATTCCTATCTCCTCAATACTGGAACCCTCTACAACAAGAAACTTGACCGGCTCCACCCCCGGATCTCCATTCGCCATCCTGTATGCCAAGTAAAGAGGGTTGGACGGCCAGCCGACATAGTAAGTTCCCGCATGCACTCCGTTTTTTGAAATAATAGAAACCCACAATTTAAACAAAAACTCTGAAGAAATAACCCTGGCCGAAGAAAGTGTATAGGCTGTTTGAGAGACGGTAGAACCTTGGGGAACAGAGACGGTCTTAGGATACTCTGTTTGGAGTGGGGGTAGCCAAAATACTTTAACTGAAGCAAAAAAAATAAGCCCGAAGAGAAGAGCCATCACAATAGCTGTATAAGGGCGGAACTCCATTCGCTAACGGGGTAAATCCGCTGGCGGAGCAGCTTTTTTGGAGGTAATACGGTCCAGTCCGGGCGTCCCCGCGACCTGACCCGGGAAGTGATAAATGGTTGCCAATTCCTCCGGACTCATAAACATACTCTCAATATTATTTGCGTGTTGGAAAAAAGCAGCTCTCCGGCGATAAGCGTTCAAAAACTTGCGCCGCTTAACATTGGCGCGGATGTTATTAAAATCCTGCCAAGGAAAGTCTATGCTCGTATCTTTTTGAATACCAATAGAATTAAGTCCAGGATAAGACACTCCTTTAAAAAATAATGCCATTATGGGCAAGGCACGGGGTTTAAAATTTTCCGGTGGTTTGGCTATATAAACAGAACGAGCAGCTACTTCATAGACCTGTTTGCCTAACTTTCTATCCACGTCTGATATGCGCTCCGCCTCTTCTTTACTGGGTACGCGACTATATTCTAGTTGGCCTTCTTGCAAGGTAGCCCTCTCTTGTTTCAACTTATCTCTAAGATTTTTAATATCTAACGCACCTTCCTTTCTAAAATCAAAGACATCAAAGATAGATCCCCTGGTTTGCGGTTCTTTGTAGGCACGGATAATAAACTGAAGCCAAAGTTGTTCTCCTGGGCCAAGAGATCCTAAAAACTCCAACATGGGAGTAATCGGGTCCACCTTGTATTCCTCTTTGGGGTCTTTGTCCAATTCAAAATCTATATAGGTCCGTATAGGATAAGCGTGAAAGGTTTTCCCGGCCTTTTTATCAAACGGATATTTGTATTCAAAAGAATGCAGAGCTACTTTGTTGTAATCAAAATAGGGCACATCCTCCGTGTAGTCTGGTACCTCGTGAATTTCTATGCCTGGGTACTGGCTGTAAAACGCAGCTTCTACGGAATCTTTGTAAAAAGCTCGGCTACGCACAAAAAACCTTACCTGACCCTCTATGGAAACAATTTCTAAAGAGAATTCCGGGCGGCTTTTACCGAGAACATAGGTGTCGTACCAGGTACTTTGCCCCGCAGTATTATGGATAGCGTTCAAAGCCAGCTCCATGGCTTTAGGAGAACGGTCTATGGCCTGCGGTAAACGCACCTCTAGAAGTACCGTCCCTTGCTTTGGGTCATACAGAAAATTTGCTCGTATGTACCTAAGCCAAGAGGTCCAAAATAAGACTCCAAGTATAAGTGGCAACCAGAGCGGGGAACTCTGGTAAATCACCTGCCATAAGAAATTAAAAAGATAACGGGCAGCGTTCGGAAAAACAGCTTCAAATGTAGCCAGCACGACAAGAATAATGGCTATCTTGGCGAGAGAAAGAGCCTTAACATCTCCAAACAACCTCTCAATAATATCCAAGAAAAATTGCATCGCTTCAGTTCATTATAACCGCCGACTGCCATCCGAGGAAGGTAGTTAGTCTACGACAGCGTACTTACCTTCTTTACTTTTTTTGAAAAACTTCTTGTTTTGAAGATTAACCGCAATAGTATTTTCCTTTACATAGCGCTCTTTAAGTAGCTTTTCCACTATCTCTTCTTTGCTGAGAGGTCCGTGTTTTCTCAAAATTTCCTTAATTACATCTTTGACCACGCCAGAAGTGTAGCCCCACTCCTTAAGAGCGTAGAGGCCGCGCCCAACCAAGACAAACCTAGGGTCCTTAATGAGTTCGTTATGACAGGTAGCTACATGAGCCGAACGATTAAAAAGTTTTTCTATAGCTTTAGCCACTTCCCGGAAGTGCATAGGCGAGCCGTGACGGCGGATGGCCAGATAGGCAAAGTCGCGCATACCCTTAGCTCGAATGTTTGAAGACAGGGAGACTCCCCATTCGCCAAGCGGGTTGCGGCCAATTTTCTTGGAAAGAGATAGCCAGCGCTTAGCCACCTCTTCATTTTTATATTCCTCGGAAACATCCTTGAGCTCCGTAAAAAAGTTTTGCACTATTTCAGATTCCGGAACGAGGTCTTGATCGGAAAGATTCTCAAAAAGTTTTTTGAGAGAAGACTCTACTTGAGAAACAAGTTTCTCGTCTACATACCAGCGGTGACCAAATTCCTCGTCCTCCTTTCTCTTCTTGAATTCGTCACCAAGAACCAGAAGAAAATGTATATGATTTTTAGTGCTCTCGTCCGGAGCTGTATGTGAAAGAAAAACAGCCTCTCCAACTACCCCGCCCTCTGCCTTAACCATATTATGCAGTTCCGTAAAAGCCGGTTTTTCTTTACCGTAGGCATCAGATTTGCGGATAGCCGCAAAGACATAGTTTTCTATCTGTCGCACGCGTTCGCGAGTAATTTTGTAGCGCTTGCCTATCTCTTCCAGTGTCTCGCGTTTAGAAGAATCACCCAGGCCGTAGCGGGCGATAATAATTGCTCTAGCTCTCTCCGGTAGGACTGAAATGAGCCGCTTAACTACGGCTTTGGATTTGAGGTTGGAAGTTGTTTTTGAGGTTGCCATTAAAGTATTCCTGTGGTCTTAGAACTATAGTCTTTTATCACTAGCCCTAAGTAGTGTCAAGTATGGAGTCAAGGTCAGCCAGAATATTGAATATTTTTTAACTAACTTTGTATGACAAAATTTAGGACTTTCCCAGGTATATAAACTACCTTTTTGACTCCTTTTACAAGCCATTTAGCTATAGCCGGGTCAGCCTCAGCCAAGTCCTTAGCCTCTACTTCGCTAGCACCTTTAATCAAGGTTATGGTGCCCCTAGATTTGCCGTTTACTTGAACCGCTATCACATATGTTTCTTTTTCAAATTTACTCTCCTCGTATGAAGGCCATTCTGAAGTATGAATAGAACTATTCCCGCCAGCGCCACCCCACAATTCTTCCGATACATGAGGAGCGAAGGGTGCCAAAAGAGCTAGATAATTTTTCCACTGCTCTTTGCCAACAGATCCAATAGTTTCCATTTCGTTTAAACAAATCATTAGCTGACTTATCGCTGTATTAAATTTAAATGCCTGTATATCTTCCCCAACTTTTTTTATTGTCTGATGAAGTGCCGGTTCAAGAGAAGGTATGGTTTCAGGGACTATTTTATCGGAAAATTTACAAATCCTCTCTATGAAGCGACGCGCGCCGACCACGCCCTTAGTATTCCAGGCAATAGTGTTTTCAAAAGGACCCATAAACATCTCGTAGATACGAAAAGCGTCGGACCCATACTCCTCCACCATGTCGTCAGGGTTGATTACATTACCAACTCTTTTACTCATTTTTCGCCCATCTTCCGCTAGAATAAAGCCAACGGTATTTAGACGAGCAAACGGTTCAACTGTAGACACAGTGCCTATGTCATAAAGGAATTTGTGCCAAAAGCGAGCGTAGATAAGATGGCGTGTGGCATGATCTATACCCCCGACATATACATCCACCGGGCTCCAGTATTTTTCTTTCTTTTTGGAAACAGGCGAAGTCTCACACCCTGGGTCCATGTAACGCAGGTAATACCAAGAGGAGCCGGCCCATTGAGGCATGGTATTAGTTTCTCGCTTCCCAGAACCCCCACACTCGGGACATTTCACATTCACCCAATCAGTTATTTTCACGAGTGGAGACTCGCCCGTGCCGGAGGGCTCATACGATTCCACTTCAGGCAAAAGTACTGGTAAGTCTTTTTCTGGGACCGGAACGGCTCCGCACTTAACACAATGGATTATCGGTATGGGTTCTCCCCAATATCTTTGGCGACTGAAAACCCAATCACGAAGTTTGTAGTTGGTGGCTTTCTTGGCCTTAACTTTTTTTGCGATGGCTTCCTGCCCCTCACTACTAGAAAGTCCATTAAATTCACCTGAGTTAATAAGAAGTCCGTCTCCAGAATAAATATAATTTTCGGTAGTTAATCTCTCCCAGTACATTTCAGAATACCTGGAGTCCCCCATGGGTGAACCCTTTTTAAGAAACGCCAACACCCGGTCTTTATCCACCCACAACATGGAATGCTTCTCCAGTTCTTCCTTGGGTACACCCACCCTTGTTGCATCAATTAATTCCAGATACATTCCATATCCTAGAACCCTTTGGTTTAATTTCTTGTGTGGGGCATAAAAATCAGAAATATTCGGTCCGCCCAGATGCTCAAGAAGTCGAACATTGGTATAACCGGTTTCCTCTTTTATTTCTCTCCTAATAGAGTCGGCCAGATCTTCCCCCTTATCAACCCCACCGGTGATAAATCCCGTCCAGCCATTTTTCCAATCAAGCATTAAATATTTATCTTCAGCCCAATGCTTAACTATTCCCACTCCTATAGTCCTGTGTTTAATCTCAACACCTGGACGAGACTTACTGTTTTCCGTCTCGTCAATAAAATACGGAGCAACAACATACTTGATAGGTAGTTTGTATTTCTTGGCAAACTCAAAATCTCTATCATCGTGAGCTGGCACGGCCATGATGGCTCCAGTGCCAACATTGCCAAGAACATAATCAGAAACAAAAACTGGTATATCTTCTCCAGTCAAAGGATTTTTGGCGGTGATGTCGGTTTTTACTCCAGTTTTTTCCTTTTCCAAAGGAGCGGGAGCGACTGAGGCACTGAGCGCAGTAGTGCGAACGTGTTCTTTGTCGCGCTGCTTCAGAGCTGCAACAACATATTTTTTGACCTCTTCGGACGCTTTCCATCCTATGTTTATCCACCTGTCCGCCAATTCTGGAGAAACCACTACAAAAGTAGCTCCCGCCAAAGTGTCCAGACGGGTAGTAAAAATTTCTACTTTATGTTTCTCTCCTTGACCGGGAACCTTTAGGGCTAATTGTAGAGAGTGCCCTTCGCTTCTGCCTATCCAATTTCTCTGAAGTTCCTTTATATGCTCCGCCCAGTTAAGAGTTTTTAGGTCTTCAATTAGGCGATCTGCATAGTCAGTAATGCGAAGAACCCATTGAGGCAGCTTCTTCTTTTCAACAAGAGTTCCACAACGTTCACAGGAATTTCCTTCCAAATCTTCGTTAGCAAGGCCGGTCATACAGGAAGGACACCAATTAATAGGTTCGTCCGACTGATACGCCAAACCTTTTTTAAATAGTTGCAGGAATATCCACTGAGTCCATTTGTAATATTTCGGGTCTGTAGTGTTTATTTCCCGCTTCCAGTCATAATCAAAACCAAGAATTGATAACTGCTCTTTGAAACGCTTAATATTTTTTTCCACCGCTATCCGCGGGTGTATTTTATTTTTAAGGGCAAAGTTTTCCGCCGGAAGTCCGAAAGCATCCCAACCCATTGGATGAAGAACATCATTTCCCCGCATACGCATATGTCTTGAGTAGACATCGCTGGCAATATATCCCTTAGGGTGCCCAACGTGTAGACCTTCCCCGGAAGGATACGGGAACATATCCAGCACAAAAGTCTTCTTTTTCTTGGGGTCTTCAGTCGTCTGATAGAGATTTGAATCCA